>LDXQ01000087.1 GCA_001443485.1 Candidatus Sysuimicrobiota bacterium CSP1-3 | reverse complement strand
ATGTCGCCCGGAAGTATACACCGTCGCCGCCCGCGCCCGGCCGATCAGGCCGCCAGGTCGCGCCGTCGGAACGTCCATAGCGAGAGGGCCCAGGCAGCGACGGCGACCACCCCGAAGACCGAGAAGTCGCCCCATGGGAACCGTCCCTCGTCGATGATCGGCGTCGCCTGGAAGTAGCGGAACGCACTGAGGTCGCCCAGCCACGCCAGGTCGGGCTGGATCCTGGCGATGGCCGCGGCGAGATACATCGCGATCAGCACGCCGGCGGTCGCCCCGGCCGACAGGCCGCGGTTCAGCGTCGCCACGGAGAGCAGCGTGCCGACCGCGGCGATGGCGCAGCCGAAGGCCCAGGCGACGGCCCCGGCGAGGCCGAATCCGACCAGGTCGAAGGGGGCGGCCACGATGCGCCCGGCGGCGTAGATGCCGGCCACCGTGGCCGCGGCCAGGACGGCCATGCCGACGATCTGGCCGCCGATCGCCGCGGCCATGTAGCGGACGCGGGAGAGTGGCGTGGACAACGCGAGCTCGAGGAAGCCACGGTCGAGGTCTCCGGCGCTGGGCCTGGTAGCCATGCCGATGCCGGCGATGGCCGCCAATATCGGCCAGAGCATGCCGCCGATGTACGTGCTGAAGAAGACGCCCGGATCGGCGAGGCTGCCCTCCATGCCGAAGGCCGTCATCAACTCCTTGGGGAAGAGCGAAAGGTACTGATCCACGAGCTTGTAGTTGTCGCGGAAGACCGGGTAGAAGACGGCCAGGAAGGTGCCGTAGGCCAGGGCGATGATGGCGAGCCACAGGATGAGCGACCGGCTGCGGCGCACCTCCAGGCGGAAGGCCGCGCTCACCGAGTCACCTCGGCGGGGGCCTGCGTGGCCGGCGCGCTGTAGAGGCGCAGAAAGATGTCCTCGATGTCCGGCGTCGTGATGGCCACGTCGCGGACGGCCAGGGAGGCGATCCGGGCCAGGAGCGGATTCACGTCGCCGCGCACCATGAGGTGCACCTCGCGACCGGTGATCGCCACGACCTCGACGTTGGGCAGGTCGAAGGTGCCCGGCGCAGGCGGCGCTTCGAGGACGAGGTTCACCGAGCGCCAGTGCTCTCCGAGCAGCTGGCCAACCGTCGAGACGTTCGCCAGCCGTCCTTCGCGGATGATCCCCACGCGGTCGCAGGCGCGCTCGACCTCGGGCAGGTTGTGCGACGAGAGGAAGACCGTGCGCCCCGCCGCGCGGGCCTCGGCGACCAGGGCGAGGAACTCGCGTTGCATCAGGGGATCGAGGCCACTCGTCGGCTCGTCCATGAGGAGCAACGGCTCATCACCCATGAAGGCGTGCACGACGCCGATCTTCTGGCGGTTGCCGTGCGAGAGCTTGCGGATGTGGACGGTCGGGTCCAGCTCGAGCCGCTCGGCCATGGGCCGCCAGGCACCCCGCGGCAGTCCGCGCAGGGCCCCGAGGTAGTCGAGCTGCTCGCCGGCCGTCAACTCGCCCAGGTAGCCCGGCTCGCTGCTCACGTAGGCGAGCCGAGTGTGCACCGTCGACGAAGCGGCCCAGCAGTCGAGCCCGAAGATGGCCGCGTGGCCCGCGCTCGGGCGCAGGAAGCCGAGCAGGAGGCGGATCGTGGTCGTCTTGCCCGCGCCGTTCGGCCCGAGGAATCCGAAGACCTCGCCCTCGGCCACCGCGAAGTCGACCTCCACGATGCCCCGGCGGCTGCCGTACCACTTTGTGAGGCCCTCGGCCTCGATCACGTTCGTCATCGACATGGAGTCTCGGGGCGTGGCGCTGCGGGTGGCCAGTGTCCTCCAGCCCGGCGTCGGGGGACCGTCCGTCCCGGCCGCGGCTCAGTATGCCCGGGCGAACAGGACCCGGCGCTCCGATGGCCGGCCGTCGACGAGGCACGTACCGGCCTCGTCGGGCGAATCGAAGGGCACGAGGCGGATGGTCGCGCCGGTGTCGGCGTTGATCTCCTTCTCGCACTCGTCGCCGCCACACCACGGCGCCATGAGGAACCCGCCGTCCTCGTCAAGCACGTGCTTGAAGTCGGCGTACGTGTCCACGTGGTGCGTGTTCGCGGCGCGGAAGTCCAGCGCCCTCTGGAAGAGACCGGCCTGGTAGGCGGCCAAGTGGCCCGGAAGTTCGGCGGCGAGGGCGTCGAGGGGCAGCGCCTCCTTCGCCCGGTCGCTGCGGCGGACCAGGACGGCCTGCCCCGCGGCCACGTCGCGCGGGCCGATCTCGAGTCGGTAGGGCACGCCGCGCAGCTCCCAGTGGTTGTACTTGAAGCCGGGCGACTCCTCGCGCCAGTCGACCTTCCAGCGCAGGGGCCCCGAAGCCGTCTGGACGCCGGCGAAGGCGCCTTCGAGGCGCTCGATCGCGCCGGCGACCGCCGCGCGGCCCTCGTCGTCACGGAAGATCGGCACGACCACGACCTGGTGCGGCGCGACGTTGGGCGGCAGGACGAGGCCCGCGTCGTCCCCGTGGGCCATGATCGTCGCCCCCACCATCCGCGTCGAGAAGCCCCAGCTGGTGCCGTAGGGGTTCTTGCGCAGGTTGTCGCGGTCGAGGAACTCGATGCCCGCCGAGCGCGCGAAGTTCTGGCCGAGCATGTGGCTCGTGCCGGCCTGGAGGGCGCGTCTGTCACGCATCATGGCCTCGACGGCGTCTGTGTAGACGGCGCCGGGAAAGGTCTCGGCGCGGCTCTTGCGGCCGCGGATGACCGGGATGGCCAGCCAGTCCTCGGCCACCGAGCGGTAGCCCTCGAGGCCCAGCGCCACCTCGTCGGCCGCCTCCTGCTCGGTGGCATGGAAGGTGTGTGCCTCCTGCCACAGGAATTCGGCGGTGCGCAGGAAGAGCCGCGTGCGCAGCTCCCAGCGCACCACGTTGTTCCACAGGTTCATGAGCAGGGGCAGGTCGCGATACGACTGGATCCAGCCCTTCACGACCTCGGCGATGATCGCCTCAGAGGTGGGCCGGATGGCCAGCCACTCGGCGAGCTCCTCGCCGCCAGCGTGGGTCACCCAGGCGACCTGCGGGTTGAAGCCCTCGACATGCTCGGCCTCCTTCTCCAGCAGCGAACGGGGCACGAAGAGCGGGAAGTAGACGTTGCTGTGGCCGGTGCGCTTGATGTAGCGGTCGAGCTCGTCGCGCATCGACTCCCAGATCGCGTAGCCGTAGGGCCGGATGACCATCATGCCGCGCACCGGCGAGTAGTCGGCCAGTTCCGCCCGCAGGCACACCGCCGTGTACCAGTCGGAGAAGGCCTCCGCTTTGCTGGGGATCTCCTTGACGTATTCCATGGTCATGGTAGTTCGACGCTCCTTCGCCCAAACAAATACACCCCGCCCGGAGGGACGGGGTGCGCCCGTGGTACCACCCTGATTCCGGCACCCTCTGCGGTACCGGCACTCTCACCCGGTCACGGCGGGTTCCCGGCGCGGCCTCGGCTAAGGCTCACGCTCGGCTCGGAGGCTGGGTTCGGCGCAGCGCGCGGACCGGGCTCACACCCTCCCCGGATCGCTCGTCCGGACGCGGGCGCCTACGCGCCCTCCTCATCGCCCAAGTACCCCTATTTGTACCAACCCGGCCCGGGGGCCGTCAATGCGGGCCGCCGGTCGCCCAGGGGCGCGCCCGTGGGCCGGGGAAACTACCGCCGGAGTTCAGACCGGTCAACCACACCGCGGCAGCTCAATTGTGATCGGGGCGTTGAAGTCGTAGTAGTCGACCACGGCCGTGGTGTTGCCGCCGCTGTCCATGACCTCCAGCCGTCGCGGCAGGCCGGTCTCGACCAACACGTGGAGGCGATGCGTCGTGGGGCGTCCCTGGACGACCTGTGTGTACTGATATCCCTGCGTCCGGGTCCCCTCGATAGAGGACTCGCCAAGGCGCGTAATCGTCACCTCATCCGGGGTAGCCGGCTGCTGCGGCCGCAGCGATGCCGCCTGAGTGGGGGGGACACACTGCCATGTGGCGGGGATGCCGGGAGAGAGAATCCGTAGTCGGGTCTCGCTTCCCACGGTGATGAACTCGAAGGTGACGTTGCCCATCTGCTGCACGACGCGCAACCGGTCGGGCGGGACGACCTCGTTGACCACCACCGTGGTCACGCCCGGCGCCGTGATGCGGGCCCGGTAGGAGCGGAGCTTCCCCAGACGGTCAAAGGCCGCCTGAACCTCCTCCCAGGCCCGGGCGTCTCCGTTGACCTTCGTCTGGGCGCTTGCGGCGGCGGCGGCTAACAACAGCAGTACCACAACCGCCGGCACACGTCTCACCATCAAACGCATCCCCCTGATTGAAGACCAGCGGTGGCTAACTTCGGGTGGCGGCGCCGCCATTCCTGGTGGGCGGCAGCTGGACGAGCAGCCGCTCCGCCGGGGCGAACCCAATGTTGAAGGCCACTACCCGGGCCTCCGCGTCCAGGATCACGGTACTGGGGACGCTGAAGATCCCGAAGGTGCGGGCGATCTCCCGCTCGGTCAGGACATCGACCTCACGGATTTCCACCCGATCACCCAGGCGGGCGGCGAGTTCCGCCAGCGCCGGACGCTGCGCGGCGTGACAGGCTGCACAGTCCGCCGACGTGAACGCCAGCACCAGGGGGCGGCCGGACGGCGTCACGCCGGGGGCCCGGCCGCGCCGCAGGCGCGCCGTCAGCACGCGGGGACGCGTCGCCGCCCAGAGCGCGACCAGTACGGCCACCAGCAGAATCACGCTGAGGACGAGCAATCGCTCGCTCATGCTATAGGCTCTCTGCGCAACAGGCCGGCGCGCCGCAACTGGTAGAAGAGGAAACAGCCGGCGCAGAAGTTCCAGAGGACGTTCACCGCCGCCAGCACGGCGACGAGCGCGGCCAGCGCCCAGCCCACGGCCGCAACTCCGCCGTAGAGCGCGGCCGCCGCAGCCACGAGGAGTACGCCGCCTACGCCCTGCGCGAACCGGTGCGGCGCGGGTTCGTCTGCCACCAGGTTGGCACGGACGATGCGCAGCGGCAGAATCACATAGCGGTAGGCCAGGCGAATCGGGCCCCACACCGGCCAGGCAACGTTGGCCAGCAAGACCCCAGCCAGCAGCGGAACCAACCAGACGAGATCAAAAAGCCAGGCGATCGCGACCATCAGAACGATGGTCACCTGACCGAACTTGATGGCGTTGTGATCAACCTGCGCGCGGGCCATGGCCACACCTCCGTCAAGACGCGATGAAGTAATCGCGGCGGAGACCGTGGCGGCCTAGGTTTGGGGAGTCTGACGTCAGGCGGTTAGGCCTGGGGAAGGGCGAAGGCACGCCACGGCCTCCGCCCGGGACAGATGCACTGCCGGGGCGCGTACGGGTTGAACTGCAAGGATGCGTTCACCGACGATTTTGCTCGCTGGGCGTGTTGGTTCTCAAGGTAGCACCGGCGGAGTCGTTGTCAAGCGCGCTGCAGGACCCCGCGCACCCAGGACAGCGCCTCTTCCACCATCTGATCGGCCGCGGCGCGGTCGCCCGGAGGCGGCGGAGGCAACGGCGGCCCGAAGATCACCCGCACCCGCGCCGGCCGGGGAATGTAATGCCCTAGCGGCAGCGCCCGCGCCGTCCCCAAGATGGCCGCGGGGACGGTGGGGACGCCGGCCCGCGCGGCGATCACGCCGGCACCCGGCTTCAGCGCCCCGCCCTCCGGGGAAACCCGGCCCTCGGGGAAGATCGCCACGAGCGCCCCCGCCTCCAGCGCCCGCACAGCCTCTTTGACTACCGAAAGGTCGACCTGGCCGCGGCGCACGGGAATCGTCCCGTAGGCGCGCATCGCCCACCCCACCAGCGGCATCGTCAGGAACTCGGCGGCGCCGACGAACAGCGCGCGCCGGGGGAGCGCCGCCCCCAGCACGACCGGGTCGAAGGCGCTGGGGTGATTGGAGACGATGAGCGCCGGACCCGGGGGGATGTGCGCGGCACCTTCAATCCGGAAGCCGAAAAACAGACGCAGCAGGAGCCGGACGGTGTGGTAAGTCAGCCGGTAAACCGGAGTTTCACGCGGGACCAACTACTCGTCGGCGCCGGGATTGGCTTTGGGCTGCAGTGCCTGTTCGGCGGGGTCGGCGGCCTGAGGGCGAAACCCCGGGATCATCTGCGCCACCGCCCGAAAGAGCACCGCAAGACCGGCCACCGCCCAGGAGAGCGGCTTCAGGATGTAGATGAAGAGGAGGTCGACGTACCCGAGCGCCCGCTTCAGCCAGATCAGCCGGCGGCCCAATCGCTGGAAGGCCGCGCTGCGCCCGTACCAGAGCGTCAGGACCAGGATGGAGAACGAGATGAGGAAGCGCTGCACGTCGGAGGGGCGGACGTGATAGCCGAACCAGGCGAAGGCATCCTCCACGATCAGCCCCAGCCCGATGCTCAGCACCAGCAGATATGCCGCCGCCTCCAGTACCGGATAGCGTTCGATCAAGTAGACGAAGATACCGGCGGCGAAGCGCATCGTGACGATGCCCAGGGCCACCCCGGTCATGACCACCCAGAACTCTCGCGAGAGCGCCACCGCGGCGACGACGTTGTCCAGGCTGAAGGCCAGGTCGGCCAGTTCCACCGCCAGGACCACCGACCAGAAGGTGCGTCCCATTTTGGGCAGTGGTTCCCCGCGCGCCTCCGCGGCGGCCGCACGCGCCTCGGCCGGCGTTTCCCCCAAGTGGTCGACGGCGAGCTTGATCAGGTAGAGGCCGCCCAGCAGCAGCAGCCAGCGGTTCTGGATCACCCAGGTCGCGATGAAGAGCATCGACCCGCGGCCGAGGTACGCGCCGAGCAGCCCGACCTTCAATGCCGCCGGACGCTGCCCGCCGAGCAGGCGGTGGATGGGTCTCTGCAGGAAACGCAGGAAGCGCGGCCAGGGGATCGGGTCGTGCCGGGGCAGGTGCGAGACCATCGCCCCCAGCACCGCCGCATTATCAATGGAGAGAATGCCCTCCAGATAGATGAGCTGGAGGATGATCAGCAGGACGGAGATGAAGTCGCGATCCACTCTTTGAGTGTACCTTAGGCAGACGCGCGCCGGGAACCGCTAGACGAAGAGCGTGCGCAGAAACAGCAGGCCGACCGTCAGGCCCAGCAGCACCAACGCGGCGAGCCCGAAGATCTCCTCGAGCAGCGCCACTTGCCACACCACCGCGGCGATGAGCCCGCCCACGCTGACGATCAGCAAGGCGACCAGCACGACTAGCCCTCGGTCGATCGGCGTCGGTCCCGCAAACCACAGGCGATGTGGTTCCTCCGCACTCTCCTCGGCGAGGTAGTAGGGGACATCGCTGACCACGGTGACCCGCGTCCCCTGCCGGCGGCGGAAGTACAGCGCCGCTTTCATCATGAACGCGTTCTGGTTGTGCAGCAGGAAGTGCCACCAGCGGGAGGGCACGAACTCGGGCAGGACGACGGTGAGCTGCTGGTCGAAGCCCACCTCCCACTCCAGGTCGTCCAGGTACTGCAGGAACGGCCGCAGCACCGAGCGGTAGGGCGACTCCAGAACTTTCAGCGGGACCCCCACGCCCCAGCGCTCCCACTTCGTGCGCACCTCCGCGGTCTCCCGTGGGTCGATGTCCACGATCACGGCTGTGGCGTCGTTGCTGAGGGATTTGGCGTAGCGCAGCGCCGGGATCACGCCCCGGTTGATCCCGGCAACGGGGACCACTACCTTGTGATGCAGCATCGCCGCCGGCAGGCGGGCCCCCTCCAGCGTCAATTGGCGCGCCACGTCCCGGTAGTGCAGCCAGATGCCGCGCATGAACAGGACGATGGCGGGGATGAGCAGGGCGACGATCCAGGCGCCCTGCTTGAACTTGGCCAGCACGACGACGACCAGGACGATACTGGTGGCCGCGGCGCCGAGCAGGTTGAAGACGATGCTGTGCATCCAGCCCCGACCGCGCTCCCGCCACCACTTCCGCACCATGCCGCTCTGGGAGAGGGTGAACGAGACGAAGACGCCGACCGCGTACAGCGGAATCAGGGAGTGCGTACTGGCCTTGAAGATGTAGATCAGCAAGCCGGAGAGGAGCGCCAGCAGGATAATCCCGTTGACGAAGACCAGCCGGTCGCCCAGGTTGGCCAGCTGGCGCGGCAGGAACCGGTCGCGCGCCAGGATCGATGAGAGGCGGGGGAAGTCGGCGAAGCTCGTGTTCGCCGCCAGGATCAGGATCAGCGCCGTCGCGACCTGCATCATGTAGTAGAGCGATCCGCCACCGAACACCGCCCGGGCGATCTGCGACACGACGGTCTCATGCTCCAGCGGCACGATGCCAAAGCGCCGGGCGAGGAAGGTCACACCCAGCACCAGGACTCCCAGGATGGCCGCCATCCAGATCAAGGTAATCCCGGCGTTTCGCGCCTCTGGCTTGCGGAAGGCCGGGACGCCGTTGCTGATCGCCTCGACGCCGGTCAGCGAGGCTGAACCGGAGGCGAAGGCCCGGAGGACCACAAAGAGGGTGAGGGCCTGAAACGGGCCCGCCGCCTGCGCCGGAAGTCGCGGCGGCGATGCCGGCGTCCCCCACGCACGCAGCAGGCCGAGGACGAGCATCAGGAACATCATCGTGATGAAGAAGTAAACCGGGACGCTGAAGATGGTGCCGGACTCGCGCACGCCGCGCATGTTGATCACCGCGATGAGGGCGAGGG
>LDXQ01000086.1 GCA_001443485.1 Candidatus Sysuimicrobiota bacterium CSP1-3 | reverse complement strand
CAAAGACTGCCGCAAGCGCGCCCTCGCCGCGGAAGTCCCAGATCTCCGCTCGGTAGGGTTCCATGACGGCGGCGAGGTGCGGCAGGTCCTCGGGGGTCGCCGGCCGCGCGGCGACCTCCGGCGGCAGCGGGATGTCCGGCGGCGGAATGGTGAGATCCCGCGTCGCGGCGAGGAGGTCGAGCGTGTCCAGGGGGCGCAGGACCTTCCGCCAGCGGGCGAGGCGCGGGGACACGGCCTAGTATGTGAACATCCGGTCGTGTTCGAGGGCGAGGCGCACGAGGACCGCCGGCATGGCCATCTCCGTCGGCTTTCCGGTGAGGTCCTGGTCGCTGACCCCGCGGGCCTTGCTGGAGAGACCCGACAGGTAGAACTTTCCCCCACCGGCGACGATGGCGTCGAAGCTCTCTCTGAGCCGCCCGGTCCCCAATCCCACCAGGTTGTCGAGCACGGACTCCCGTAGGAGTTGGACGGCATCGCCGGCGAGAAACATCGTGACCGTGTGCCCCTCGTCGATGGCGCTCCTGGCGACCAGGAAGGCGAGGGCCGCTCGTGTGGGGTCATCCGGTCCGTGCGTGACATGAACGAGAATCCTGGCCAACGTCACCGCCTCCTTGTTCTTACGCAGGGGGCACTCCCGTGCCCGTGCGCAGCGAGTTCTTTCGTTTACATGCCGGTGAAGCGCACGCCGATGGCCTTGCGCCGGTAGCGCTGGTTCAACCCGATGACCAGCGCGGCCAGACGCTCCAGCGTGACCGCCTGCTCCAGACCGCCGGCATCCAGCGCCCGCATCCCCAGCGCCGCCGCCAGGTCGCCGACCGCGGCTTTCGCCGCCGGATCGTCGCCGCAGACGAGCACGTCGCCCTCCAGCGGCTCGTCGATCCGCCGCACCAGGGTCTGCGAGACGGTGTGGAATGCCGCGATGACCCGCGCCTCGGGCAGCAGCGCCTGCGTCTGTGCGGCTGCGGATCCGGCAGGAATGGATTCCAGGTGCGGGGGAGCGTACTGCCGCAGCGGCACCGTCGTGTCCACGACGACCTTAGCGCGGACCGCCGGTCGGAGGTCTTCCAGAATCGCCGCCTGCGCGGCAAAGGGGATGGTGAGTACCACGATCTCCGCGGCGGCGGCCGCCTCCGCGTTGGCGGCGCCGCGGATGTCGCCCTCCCCGGCCAGCGCCCGCGCCTGTTGCGCCGCCTCCTCTGCCTTCGCCGCCTGGCGCGAGCCGATGATCACCCGCCGCCCCGCCCGCGCCCAGCGCGCGGCCAGACCGAAGCCCAGATGGCCGGTGCCGCCGACGACCGCTATCGGTCCCACGCGCGAGAGCCTTTCCGCGGCCTCTTGCCGTTCGCGGCGGCGTCCGGCAGCCGCGGGGCGACCATCAGCGTGCGCTCCTCCCGGTAGACCACCATGCCCGGTCTCGCTCCCTTCGGCTTGCGGACGTGACGCCGCGCGGTGACGTCCACCGGGACGCTGGCGGCGCCCCGGCCCTGGCTGAAGTAGGCGGCCACGGCGGCGGCCGTCTCCACGTCGGCGGGGCTGGGGATCCGCCCGTCGGTCTTGAGAATCACGTGCGCGCCCGGCATGCCGCGGGCGTGCAGCCACAGGTCGTCCGGCGCGGCCAGCGTAAAGGTGACATGGTCGTTCTCCCGGCTGGTCCGTCCAACCACAATCCGCAGCCCGGTTGCGGTTGTGAAGATTCGCGGCGCAGGCGCGGCCGCCGGACGCGCGCGGCGATCGGTGCGCCGCCGCCGCAGGACGCCGGCCTCCCCAAGTTCGTGCCGCAGCATCCGTAGTTCCTCCTGGGTGGCGGCCTGCGCGGCGAGCACGCGCATCTGATCCAGGTAGGCGTGTTCCTGGCGCAGGGTTTCCAGGCGCTCTGGAAGCGCGCGGCGCGACGCGGCGGCTTTGGCATGACGGCGAAAGTACGCCTGCGCATTGACGACCGCGGAGCGGTGGGGATCAAGAGGAATGGTGATCGGCGTGCCGTCAAAGTCCGGCACGGTGATCTCGGTTGCGCCCGGCGGCACGGTCGATCCGTAGGCCAGCAGGAGTTCACCGAAGCGGCGCCAGCGGCCGGCCTCCGCCGCTGCGGCAAGATGCCGCTCGATCTCGGCCGCCGCCCGTTCCGCCCGGCGCATCCCGTCGGTGATGCGGGCCAGCAGCGCCTGGCGCTGTTCGGCCAGCGCCGCCTCCCGCGCCGCCGTCTCGATCACCCGTACTGTGGCCTCGCTCATGGACGCGGCGGCCCGCTCCGTCAATCCGCGGTAGCTGAGCAGCGGGATCGCCGCGTAGGCCGCGGGACGGCCGTCTTCATCCTCGTACCAGATCGGGGTGAACGCCCCGCTGCTGACTGTCGCCGCCAGTTCACGCACTGCGGCGAGCAGGGCGTCTGCCGCCTGCGGCGGCGCGGGCTGTTCCGGATCCAGTCCGGCGCGCAGCGCCAGGTGCGCGGCCACCGGCGGGCTGACGCCGAGGAGGCGCGCCACCAGCATCTCGCCGACCGGCTGGCCTTCCGCCAGCCAGGAGGCCAGCGCCGCCGTGTCCACCTCCGCGGGCGTGGGCCGGGTGCGCGGCGGGCGGGTGTAGCGCTGGCCGACCGCGATCGGCCGCACGCGGCTCATCGCCGGGGTGACCGTTTTGAAGGCGCCGGCCACACGTTCCCCTTCCACAAGGAGCATGTTGGAGTGGCGGCCCATCACCTCCAGCACCAGGCGCACGTCGCCCTCGAGCGTCTCGCAGGTCAGGGTGAGGACGCGTTCAAACGATTCTACCGCGGCGGCGCGCAGCCGCCCGCCGTCCAGGCGCGCGCGCAGCTGGACCGCGAACGGATGGACGGCGCGGCCCTCCGGGAGCGGCGCGATCACGCAGCGGGCCCAGCGCGGGTGAATGGAGCAGAGCAGACCCGTCGTCCCGCGCCGCGTGCGCAGGCGCAGACCGACCGTGTACGCGTCGGGCTGGACGAGGCCGGTGATGCGGTCGTCCAGGAGGTCCTGCCGGATCTCCCGCGCGACGGCGGCAAGCACCAGACTGTCGAAGGCTGGGGGAATGATTCTCTCCATCCGATGGTCACGTTAACGCCCGCCGTCCCGCCGGGCAAGGCCGGCGCTGCATCGTCGTGCAGGAGAGGATGAGGGCGAACCGAACCAGAGTGCGGGAGGTGCGTGGAATGCGCTCAATGACCGGATTCGGGACGGCGGCCGCGGACACCGCCTGGGGACGGATCAGCGTGGAGATGCGGTCGCTGAACCACCGGTTCACGGAGGTCCTGGTGCGGCTGCCCCGAGACCTGGCGCCGCTGGAGGACCGCGTCCGCGGGGTCGTGCAGCGGGGCATCCAGCGGGGACGGGTGGAGGTGACCGTGTCGCGGGAGAACCAGGGCGGGCGCTCCCGCGCCGTGCGCGCCGATCTGGCGCTGGCCCGGGAGTACCTGGCGGCGACGCGGCAATTGAAGCGTGCCCTGCGGATGCGCGGCGAGGTCACCCTCCAGCAGCTGCTGGCCTTCCCCGAGATCGTCCGCCTGGAAGAGACGCGCGAGGACGCCGAGGGCCTGTGGGGCGACCTGGAGAACATCGTGGGCGCAGCGCTCGATGGTCTACTGCGGATGCGCGCCGAAGAGGGTGGGCGGCTGGCCGCAGACACGGGGGAGCGGCTGGCGCGGGTGGAGGCGCTGCTGGGGCAGGTGCTGGAGCGGGCGGTGCACGTGGTGGGCGAGTACACTGTGCGGCTGCGCCAGCGCCTGGCCGAACTGCTGGGCGAGGTGCCGCTGGACGAGGCCCGCCTGGCGGCCGAGCTGGCGCTGTTCGCCGAGCGCAGCGACATCACAGAGGAACTGACACGGTTGCGCAGCCACCTCAGCCAGTTCCGGGAGACGATGACGGGGGAAGGCGCGGTCGGACGGAAGCTCGAATTCCTCCTCCAGGAGATGGGGCGCGAGACCAACACCATCGGCGCCAAGGCCAACGACCTGGAGATCTCCCGCGCGGTGATTGCTGTCAAGAGTGAACTGGAAAGTCTCCGTGAGCAGGTCCAGAACGTCGAGTAGGCGCGCCGAAGCCGGACACACTGAGGACCGCATGGAACCGCGGCTGATCAACATCGGGTTCGGCAACATCGTCGCCGCCAACCGCGTCATCGCCATCGTGGCGCCCGATTCCGCGCCGGTGAAGCGGATCATTCAGGAGGCGCGGGACCGGGGGACGCTCATCGACGCCACCTACGGGCGGCGCACGCGCGCGGTGGTGATCACCGACAGCGGCCACGTGGTGCTCTCCGCCGTCCAGCCCGAAACGGTGGCGCACCGGTTTCTGGCGCGCGATCTGGAGGAGGAGCCGGCGGAGTGAGCCGTTTACCCCGGCGCCCAGCATCGGTGGTGCCGGCGCTCCCGTGATCATCGCCGTCGCCGGCTCGATCGGAGTGGGGAAGAGTACCGTGGCGCGCGCGCTGGCGGCGCGGCTGGGGTATCGCTACCTCTCCGCCGGCGAGGCCTTCCGGGAGATGGCGCGGCGGCGCGGTCTGTCCGTCCTGGAACTGAACCGCCTGGCGGAGCAGAATCCCGACCTCGACCGCGAGGTGGATCGGATGCAGGCCGAACTGGCCCGCGCCGGATCGTGCGTCGTGGAGAGCCGGCTGGCCGGATGGATGGTGGACGCGGACCTGAAGGTGTGGCTGCGGGCGGAGCTGCCCATCCGCGCCGCGCGGGTGGCGCAGCGGGAGCGGATCCCGGTGGAGGCGGCCGAGCGTGACCTCCGGGAGCGGGGAGCCAGCGAGTGGCAGCGCTACCGCACCCTCTACGGGATCGACATCAACGACCTGTCCACGTATCACCTGGTCCTGGACAGCGGCTTCTGGTCGGCGGAGGATATCGTCGACGTGATCGCGCTCCTCGTGGAGCGGATGCAGCGTCCGGACCGCGCCGTGGGCACGGCGGGATCAGGCGAGGAGCGGCGGTGAGGCGGGGGGAGACGCGATGAGACTCGCGGGCAAGGTGGTACTCGTCGGCGTCACCGGCGGCATCGCCGCCTATAAGGTCGGGTACGTCGTCAGCGGCCTGCGGAAGGAAGGCGCGGAGGTGCACGTGCTGATGACCGCCGCCGCCACGCAGTTCGTCGGCCCGCTGACCTTCCGCGCCCTCTCCCAGCACCCCGTCCTCAGCGACATGTGGGGCGCGGAGAATCCCTGGGAGGAACCGCACGTGGCGCTGGGCGCGCGCGCCGACCTCTTCATCATCGCCCCGGCCACCGCGCACACGCTGGCCAAACTGGCGCTGGGGCTCGCCGACGACCTGGTGACCGCCACCGCGCTGGCCACCCGCGCGCCGCTGTTGATCGCGCCGGCGATGAGCGACCTGATGTACGCCCACCCCACGGTGGACGAGCACCTGGAGACGCTGCGCAGCCGCGGCGCGCATATCATCGGGCCGGAGTACGGGCGGCTCGCCTCCGGGCGGGAGGGGATGGGCCGGATGTCCGAACCGGAGACGATCCTGCGCGAGGCGCTGCGCCTGCTCACCGGGCCTTCCTGACCCATCTGCCGGCGCACGTGACCGTTCCCCTTCTGGTGGCGGTGGATGCGCCGCTGGCCGTCGGCGACGCCGCCCTGACCTACGCCGCCTCTGCCCCGATTGCGCCGGGCGCTGCGGTGCTGGTGCCGCTGCGGACGCGCCTCACCATCGGCTACGTCCTCGGTGAAGCCGCGGCCGGGGAGCGGCCGCTGCGGCCGGTGATCGCGGTGCTCCGCGACATCCCGCCCCTCCCTCACGACCTGGTCGCGCTCGCCCGCTGGATGTCCGACTACCACCTCTGCTCGGTTGGCGAGGCGATCGCGGCGATGCTGCCGCCCGGCCTGATGAAGCACGCGCGCCTCACCGTATCACTCCGCCCTGACGTGACTGTGTCCCGGCGCGCGCGGTCGCTGGAATCCCGCGGCGCCGAGGTCGCGAGTCTGCACCGGGCGATCGGCCCCGGCGCGGCCGCGCTGCTTTCCCGATGGCTAGCGGAGGGATCGGCGCGCCTGAGCGTCGTGCTCCCGCCTGCGGAACGACGCCGGCCCGCGTCTGCGCGGCGGGTGCGCCTGCGCGTGCATCCGGCGCTGTGGTCGCCATCCCCGAATGGCCGGCGCGACGTCCTGCTGCTGGGCGGGGAGCGAGAGGGGACCTACGTGGCGGCCATCGGCGACACGGTCCGCCGCGGCCGGCAGGTCCTGGCGCTCTTCGCGTCGGTCGTGGCGGCGGAACGGTTTGCGCGGCGGGTGCGCGACGTGCTGGCAGTGGAGGTCATGGTGCTGCACGCGGACCTCCCCGATGGCGAACGGCTGGCCCGCTGGCTGGCGGTGCGGCGCGGCGGCGCGGCGGTGGTCGCCGGGACGCGCGCGGCGGTCTTCGCCCCGCTCGACCGGGTGGGTCTGGTGCTGGTGGATGAGGAAGGCGACGTCGGGCACCGGGAGCAGCGCGTCCCCCGCTACCACGTCCGCGACATCGCGCGGCAGCGCGCGGAAAGGTCGGGGGCGACACTGCTCCTGGCGGACGATGTGCTCTCGACGGAGACGTACGCGCTGGCCGGCCGCCCCGGCGTCGAGGTCTTGGGCCCGCGCGCGGGGACCGACCGCGGCGCCCGCGTGGTGATCGTGGACCTGCGGCGCCGCGACCCGGAGCCGGAGGCGGAGGTGCTGAGCCCGCCGCTGGTCTCCGCGCTGCAGCGTGTGCTCAAAGAGGGTGAGCGCGCGCTCCTGTTCGTCCACCGCAAAGGGTACGCCGGCCTTCTCGTCTGTGCCGACTGCGGGTATTCACCGCAGTGCCCGCGGTGCGAGGTCCCGCTTCGTTATGATGCCCGGGAGCAGATCCTGCGCTGCCGCTACTGCCACGACACGTTTCCCCCGCCGTCGGTCTGCCCGCGGTGCGGCGGCCGGGTCTTCTCCGCGCGAGGGACGGGCACGCAGCGCGTGGTGCGCCTGGCCCGCGCCCTCCGCGCCGGCCCCGTGCTCCGCCTCGACTCCGACGTCGCCCGGACGCCGGTGGACGTTACCGCAATCGTCCGGCAGTTCCGCGATCAGGGCGGCATTCTGGTGGCGACTCCGCTCGTCCTCGAGGCGGAGGAGCCGCCGCGGGTCGATCTCACCGGGATTGTGCTCGCCGACGCGTCGCTACGCTATCCCGACTACCGGGCGCCGGAGCAGGGCCTGCGCGCGCTCTGGCGGGTCCGCGGGCTGGCCCGCTCCTGGTGCGTGGTGCAGACCTATGCGCCCGACCACCCGGCGCTGCTGGCGCTGCGGCGGCACGACCTCCGTCCCTTCTACCGGGAGGAACTGCGCATCCGCCGCGCCTTCCACTATCCGCCCTACGGCGAGGTGCTCTCCGTGGAGGTGGTCGGCCGGGAGGGTGCGGCCCGCCAGGCCGCGGCGTCACTGGTCGCGGCCGCCGGAGACGGGGTGGAGGTGCTTGGTCCGGCGCAGCTGCGGCGCGGACGCCAGAGCCGCTGGCAGGTGATGTTCCGCGGGCCCGGTGCCGTCCCGCGCGGGCCGTTGAGCGCCTGGCTGCGGCACCCCCCCTCCGGCGTGCGCGCCGCCGTGGACGTGGACCCCTGAAATGGACGCTGTGTTATCCTGAAGGCCGGTGCAATGGGCAAGGGACAGGTGCTGGAGATTGTCACCGTAGACGGCCCACGGGCGGCGGTGCTGCGCCGTAAGGCCAAGCCGGCGGGCAAAGTCACTCTCGCCGTGCAGCGGCTGATCGAGGACATGGTTGCCACCATGCGCGCCGCCAACGGTCTGGGCCTGGCCGCTCCCCAGGTGGGCGAGGGAAAGCGGGTGCTGGTGGCCGAGGTAGCGGAGCGGCTGGTGACTCTCGTCGATCCGGTCCTCGCGCACGCCGAAGGGGAAGAGGTCGCCACCGAGGCCTGTCTCTCGATTCCCGGGGTGCTCGGCCCGGTGCGGCGGGCGGCGCGGGTGAAAGTGAAGGGGAAGAACCGCCGCGGGCGGGGCGTGAGCGTGAACGCCGAGGGCCTGCTCGCCCGCGTCCTGCAACACGAGATCGACCACCTGAACGGCATCCTCTTTCTGGACCGCGTCGAAGACCCGGCGACGATCGAGCGGGTCGGCGCGGAGGTCCAGCCGGCGGAAGTCGCGGCGGGTGAGTAAAGCCCCGAGCCACCTGCGCGTCATCTTCACGGGCACCCCCGAGTTCGCGCTGCCCTCCCTGCGCGCGCTCGCGGGGGCGGTGCAGCTCGTGGCAGTGGTCACGCAGCCGGACCGTCCCGCCGGACGCGGACGCCGCCTCAGCCCGCCGCCGGTGGCGGTATTCGCCCGCGAATGCAGCCTGCCGGTGATGCAGCCGCCGAGCCTGCGCCGTCCGGAGGTCGTCCGCGCGCTCGCCGCACTGAACCCGGACCTCCTGGTCACGGTGGCCTACGGACGGATCATCCCCGATGATGTGCTCGCACTTCCGCCGCTGGGAGCGATCAACGCGCACCCGTCGCTGCTGCCGGCCTACCGGGGCGCGTCGCCGATCCAGCGCGCCATCGCCGACGGGCAGACCGAGACCGGCGTCAGTATCATTTATCAGACCGGAGAACTCGATGCGGGCGACATCATCCTCCAGCAACGTGCGGCCATCGGGCCGGAGGAGACCGCGGGCGACCTGGAACGGCGCCTGGCCGATCTGTCCGCGACGTTGCTCCTGGAGGCGGTGCGGCTGATCGCGGAGGGGCGCGCCCCGCGGCGCCCCCAGGACCACGCTGCCGCTACCTACGTCGGCAAACTGACGAAGGAGGACGGCCGCATCGACTGGCAACGGCCGGCCGAGGCGATCGTCAATCTAGTCCGGGCGATGGATCCCTGGCCATCCGCCTACACCTTTCGCGCGGGACCCCAGGTGAAGACCTGGCGGGCGCGCGC
>LDXQ01000085.1 GCA_001443485.1 Candidatus Sysuimicrobiota bacterium CSP1-3 | reverse complement strand
TGAGGGTATCACCCCAGCGCCGGAGCCCGCCGCCTCAGGTAGAATGGCAATATCCCGATCGCTGAGGTGACCGAAGTGGATGCGTATCTGGCCGTCGTGTCCAAACGGGAGGTGCGGCGGTACCTGCCGCGACCGATTCCCGAGGAGGCGTTGGAGCAGATCGTGCAGGCCGGCCGCGCCAGCGGCAGCAGCCGCAACCGGCAGCCGTGGCGCTTCATCGCCGTCACCGAACGGACCATCCTCCGCGATCTGGCGCCCTTCGTCTTCCGGCCAGCCAACCTGGAGGGGTGCGCGGCGGCGATCGCAGTGGTGTTGACCAACCCGCGGGCGCAGTTTGACGCGGGGCGTACCGCCCAGAACATGATGCTCGCTGCCTGGACCTTGGGCATCGGCTCCTGTCCGAACACGCCTTCGGACGAGGCGGCGATGAGGGAACGCCTGGAAATTCCGGCGGAAATGAGCATCTCCACGGTGCTCTCGCTCGGCTATCCGGCCCCAGGCGAGCCGCGTCCGCGCGCCGACGCCGATCCCGCCGCCAAACTCACGCGCATCAGCCGGCTCCCGCTGGCAGAACTCCTGCACCGGGAGACGTTCCGGGCTTGAGGCCCATGGAGAAGCCCCAGGAGTCCCGCCGCTCCCGGACCACCATCCTGCTCACCGCCGCTCTGTGTGGTACGCTCCTCGCGATGACCGCGGTGACCGCCAGGGGCGCGAGGGCACCCCTGCCGGGCGCGAAAGTCCTGGAGAACGTGACCTACTGTACGGGCGGCGGGGTGCCGCTGCTCATGGACATCTACCTGCCGGCGGCGGCCGGACCGGGGGCTCCGGCCGCGATCTACGTGCACGGCGGCAGGTGGATCCGCGGCGACAAGACGGAAGGGAGCGGCGCGGACGAGATCCCGGACCTCGTACGCCGCGGCTTTGTGGTCGCGTCGATCAACTACCGGCTGGGACCCCGGTATCCGTTTCCCGCGCAGATCGAGGACGTGAAATGCGCCGTCCGCCATCTGCGGGCCAACGCGGCGGCCTACCGCCTCAACCCGCAGCGGATCGGCATCTGGGGTTCCAGCGCGGGCGGGCACCTCGCCGCGCTGGCCGGACTCGCCGACGCGCGCGCCGGGTTTGAAGGAACCGGTGGATACGCGAACGCGTCTAGCCGGGTGGGCGCAGTCGTGGATCTGTTCGGCCCGGCGAATCTGGCGGCGCCGGATTTCTTCGGCTCCCAGCGCCAGGTGATGCGGCGGGTCTTCGGCGCGCAGTCGGCAGCGGACCCCGCGCTGGCCCGCGCCAGTCCCATCACCTACGCCTCCCCCGATGATCCGCCCTTTCTGATTATTCACGGCGAACGGGACGATGAGGTGCCGCTCAGCCAGTCGCGGGAACCCTACGAGCGACTGCGCGCGGCGGGGGTACCCGTGACGCTGCTCCTGGTGAAGAATGCCGGCCACGGCCTGCGGGAGACAGGCGGCCCCATTCAACCGTCGCGGGGAGCAGTCTCGAAGATGATCGCGGACTTCTTCGCCCGCTCTCTGTCGCCCTAGAACTTGATCCCCGCCCGGGCGATCCCCTGGATGAAGTAGCGCTGCAGGATGAAGAACAGCACCAGGATGGGCGCGACGGAGAAGGTTGCCGCGGCCATGAGCAGCCGCGGCTGCGTGCCCCACTCGTTGGAGAAGGAGAGCAGCCCCACCATGATCGGCCGCATCTCCGGCGTGTTCGTCACGATCAACGGCCAGGTCAGCGCGTTCCAGGATCCCAGGAAGCTGAGTAACCCGACGGTGATGAAGGCCGGCTTGCTCAAGGGCACGACGACGCGCCAGAGGAAGGTCCAGTGGGAGGCGCCGTCCATCGTGGCGGCGTCCTGTAGTTCCTGGGGGATCGTGGCGAAGAACTGGCGCATGAAGAAGATGCCGAAGACGCTGGCCAGCCAGGGGATGATCAGCGCGTAGTAGGTGTTCAGCCAGCCCAGCCGGACGATCGTGATGTAGTTGGGCACCAACTGCACCTCGCCCGGCACCATCAGCGTCCCCAGGAAGATGACGAAGAACACCTCCCGGCCCCAGAAGCGCATGCGGGAGAAGGCGTAGCCGGCCAGGGCGGAGGTGACGAGCACGCCCAGCGTCTCCGTCACCGAGATGAACGTGCTGTTCAGGAAGTAGCGGCCGAAGGGCGCGTGGTTCCAGGCGTCCACGTAGTTCTCCCAGGCCAGGCGCGAGGGGAGCCACTTGAAGGGATCCGTGAAAATCTCCTGGATGGGCTTGAGGGACGTGGAAATCATCAAATAGTACGGCAGCAGCACCACCACGACGCTGGCCAGGAGGACCAGGTGCACGAGGGTGTTCTTCAGGGCAACGCGCCGCCCGGGGGCGCGGATCTGGGTGGCGGGCAGCGTGAGCGTCCGGGCCATCAGATGTCGTAGTGCACGCGGTGGGCCAGGACCCGCCGCTGCAGCATGGTGATCAGGAAGATGATCGCGAAGAGCGTGTAGGCCTGGGCCGACGCGTAGCCCATCCGGAAGTACTGGAACCCCTGCTGGTAGATCGAGTAGACGATGGTCAGGGTCTTGCTGATCGGCCCTCCGCCCGTGAGGAAGAGAGGCAGCGCAAAGATCTTGAACGCGCCGATCATGCTGATAATCAGGATGAAGTACGTGGTCGGCGACAGCAGCGGCCAGGTGACGTGGCGGAACAGTTGCCAGTTGTTGGCCCCGTCGATCTGGGCCGCTTCATAGTAATCCTGGGAAATGCTCTGCAGTCCCGCCAGAAAGATGACGATGTCACGTCCCAGGCTGCTCCAGATCGACACGGCGATGATCGCCGGCATCGCCTGGAGGGGGTCGAGGAGCCAGCGCTGCGGCGGGATCCCGACCTTGTCGAGGAGGTAGTTCAGCAGACCGAACTGGTCCGGATTGTACAGCCAGTGCCAGACCATCGCCGCGGCCGCCAGCGACGTCACATGCGGGATGAAGAAGGCGGTGCGGTACCAGGACATCCCCCTGAGCTTGCGGTTGAGCAGAACCGCAAAGAACAGCGCCAACGGAATGGCCAGTCCGACCGAGACAAACGCGTAGTACGTCGTGTTCCCTAACGCCGTCCGAAACTTGTCATCCTGTAGCGCCTGCACGTAGTTGGCCAATCCGACATACGGCCGCACGGGGTCGATCATATTCCACTTCAGCAGGCTGATGAAAAACGCGAAAACGATCGGGAAGAGGTGAAACACACCAAGGACGACGATGGCCGGCAGGAGGAACGCGTAGGCCTCCAGATTTTCCAGGAGCCGGCGGACCCTCCGGGACGGGACCCGGGGGATCACGCCGGGTCCAGACGCCGCTTCCAAGGCAGGCATTTACTTGCGCTGGGACAGTAGTTTGTTCGCCTTGACCGCCGCGTCGTCGAGGGCCTGCTTCGCCGTCTTCTTGCCGAGCACGGCCTCCTCCACGGCCTCCTGAATGATGTCCCGAATCTCCTGCCACTCGGCGATGTTGGGTGCGGTGCGCGCAACGGCCAGCGAATCCAGCCCCGCGCGGTGCTCGGGGTTCTGCTGGAGGTAGACTCGGGCCAGGGTGGAGTCCCGCGCCGAGCGGCGGACCGGCATGTAGAAAGTCTTCATGAACCAGCGCGTTGTCGCGGTGGTCCCGGTGACGAATTTGATGAACTTCCATGCTGCCACCTGCTGTTCGGGGACGGCCTTAGCCATGATCGCGACGTCCGTGCCGGAGAGGAGTGTGGCCCGGGACTTCTTGTAGGGAATCGGTGCGATCCCGATTTCGAATCGGCCGGCGACGGCGGCCCGAGCGAACGCAAGCCCGGGGTTGGTGACGAGGTACATCGCCACCTTCCCGGCGGCGAAGTCGGCGTCCGCGAATGCGTTCAGGACGTACGCGACCTTGTGCTTCTGCACCAGGTCGATCAGAAACTGCAGCCCTTCCACCCCGGCGGGGCTGTTGAAGGCGACCTCTTTGCCGCCCGGCTTCAGGAAATCTCCGCCGTTCGTGATCAACATAAGGAGAAAGTAGTCGGTCGTGGGCCGGACGACGAAGCCGTAGCGGGTCGTTCGCCCACCCTCCTCCTTCGTCAGCGCCTTGGAGACGTTCAGCAGATCATCCCAGGTCGCCGGCGGCTTCAGGTTGTTCTGCTTGAACAGATCCTCATTGTAGAAGAGGATGTAGAGGCTCTTGTTGAACGGCATCGTCCACATCACGCCGTTGAACGTACTTTCCTGGCGGAGGATGGGGAAAATGTCACTCAGTTCCTCCGCAGACAGCCCGTCGGGGCCTTTGATGAAATTCTCCATCGGCACAATGGCCTTGGCTTGAATGAGCTGGTCGGCCCAGTTCGGGAAGAGCTGGGTAATCGTCGGAGGACTGCCGGCGGCGACCGCCGCGACGAGTTTCTGGTTGAGGGTGCCGTAGGTCCCCTGATACTGGGCATTGACGACGATCCCGGGGTTCAGCTTGTTGAAGTCGTTGGTCAGTTCGTCAATGGCTGGATTGAGCACGCCGCTCATCCCGTGCCAGAACGTGATCGTCACCGGCCCGCCGGCCCCGGCGGGCAGGATCAGTGAGGCCGTCAGCAGCAGTACTGCCGCGGCAATTCGAAGGAATCCCCTACGCCCGACCTGCATGCAGATGCCCTCCTTCTCCCCGTGGAATCGGGAGTCTACTTCGACCCGCGGCAGAAGACCCCTGTCGCTGGTGATCCCGCGAATCGCCCGGCCGCCGTCAGAGAACGCGCTGGATCCATTCGCCCACCAGATAGCCGATGCCGGCGATCCCCAGGCCGACGAGGAACATATCCACGCCGCTGCGGAACACGCCCCGCGCGGTGAAGATGCTGCGCGCGGCGCCCACGCCGAAGTGGGCGAGCATGCTGATGATAAAGGCCGTCCCTATGGCGGCCGGGCCGCGGAACAGAATGAAGGGCAGCACGGGGATGAAGGCGCCGACCGCCGTGGAGAGCCCCGTGATCCAGCCCTCGCGCAGTGGCGACATGGCCGCGGCCCCGATCCCCAGTTCCAGCTGTGTCTTCTCCTGCAGCGCCCGCTCCGGCTGGCTCATGACCTCGCTCGCGGCCCGGCGCGCCGCCTGGGAACCCATCCCCCGGGCCTGGTAGAGCAGCGCGAGCTCTTCCTCTTCCACGTCGGGCATCACGCGGATCTCTTCCTTTTCGACGGCGATCTCGTGCGCGTAGACCTCCCGCTCACTCTTCGCCGCCAGGAACCCGCTGCTGCCCATCGAGAGCGCGTCGGCGAACAGCCCCGCCACCCCGGAGACCAGGATGATGTGGTGCGGTACGCTGGCGCCCAGCACGCCCATCACCAGGCCGAAGTTGGCGGTCAGCCCGTCGTTGAACCCATAGACCGCGTTGCGCAGAAACCCACCGGACTCGATCCGGTGCCAGGGTTCTCCGGAAGTCCCCAGCAGCGATCCCAGCCGCTCCGCGTGCTCCGCGGACTCCCGGGCCAGGTCGGTGGCCACCTGCGAGACCCTGACATCTTCGTAGACACGGGCATCGCGCAGATATCCCTTCACCTCGCGGCCTTCCTCCGCCAGCATGATCGAAGCCAGGATCTTCCAGCCAAACAGTCTGCCGACCAGCGCCAGCAACCGGGCGCGCAGGCTGGGACGGAACGGCAGGACATGGGCACCGGCCTCCTGCAGGATCTCCGCCCAGCGGGCGACGTGCCGGTCCTCCACCACGGCGAGTTCCTCGAAGATCCGGGCCCGCCCGCGATCGGTCTCCGCCGCGGCGATCTTCCGGTACAGGTAGGCGGCGTCTCCCTCGTCCTGCCAGTGCTGCCGCCAGACCTCGATCTGTTCGCCGGGAGCGGGGTTGACCTGGACCGCCATGTCGTGCCTCCGCCGCGCGTGGCCGTGACTATCCGTATTATGGCCGGTGCCGGTCTTCGCTGCAGGGGTCAGCGAGGTGGGCCCCGAACCCTCTTCCACTCCAATCCCAGGCTACAATCCAGTCCTCAAAGGAGGGAGTCAGATGCCGGTGTACGTGCAGTTGATCACATGGACGGAGCGGGGCTCGAGTGCGGTCAAGGAAACCGTCCAGCGGGCCCGGCGGGCGCGGGAACAGGCACAGAAACTTGGCGCGCGCCTCCGCGAAGTCATCTGGACGATGGGCCGCTACGATGCGGTGGCGATCATCGAGGCGCCCAACGACGAGACGGCCAGCCGCTTCGCGTTGTGGGTGGGCGCCCAAGGCGCGGCCCGCACGGAGACCCTGCGCGGTTACACGGAAGAGGAGATCGGCAAGATCGTAGAAGGCATCTAGCCGGCCGAGGCGGTCTCGGCGACCTTTCCGCCCGAGACTCGGGGCGGTAGAATTGAGAGCGCTCTGCGGAGGGGTGTCCGGAACCCGGTAACGGAGCGGTCTCGAAAACCGCCGGGCCTCGCGGCCCTTGTGGGTTCAACTCCCACCCCCTCCGCCAGGCTCAGAATGATGTGCTCGTCCTCCTCGCCTCTCAGTCCGTTGACTGTCGCCTCCGCGGTGATCTCGATAATCCTCATCGTACTCTTCTGGACATCGGTCAGCGGCAGCTGGGTCGGTGGGCCAAAGTCCAACGCACTCATCGCGAACATCGGCATCCTCTTGGCCGTACTCTGGTGGCATTGGCCGGCGCCGCTCACCCGGGTGCCGTAAGGATCCTCGGCGGGAAAGGGAAGGCAAAGGGGGCGCAGCGAACCCCTCGTCCCAAGGATTGAGCGGAGAATGCCTTCCCTTCCGGCCGGGACAGTCACATTCCTCTTCACCGACCTTGAGGGGTCGACGCGGCTCCTCCAGCACCTGGGCGACCGGTACGCCGCCATACTGCAGGAGTACCGGCGCCTCCTCCACGCGGCGTGCCGGGAGAGAGGCGGTCGAGAGGTCGACACCCAGGGGGACGCGCTCTTCGTCGCCTTCCCCCGCGCGCACGACGCCGTCGCGGCAGCCGTCTCCGCCCAGCAGACTATCGCCCGACACCGGTGGCCGGAGGACGTCAGTGTGCGGGCGCGCATGGGGATCCACACCGGCGAGCCGCTGAAGACCGAAACCGGGTACGTCGGCATGGACGTCCACCGGGCCGCCCGGATCTGCCAGGCCGGGCACGGCGGACAGATCCTGCTCTCGCAGACGACCTCCGACCTGATCGAAGACGACCTGCCTGTCGGCGTCGGGCTGCGCGATCTTGGTCGGCACCGGCTCAAGGACCTGGCGCAGCCGCAGCATCTCTACCAGGTGGTGGCGGCGGGGCTGCCGGGGGAGTTCCCCCCGCTGCGGTCGCTGGATGCGCACCCGAACAACCTGCCCATCCAGTTGACCTCCTTCATCGGCCGCGAGCGGGAGATGGCGGCGATCGCGAATCTTCTCGAGCAGCATCGGCTGGTCACGCTGGTCGGCGCCGGTGGGAGCGGCAAGACCAGACTCTCCCTGCAGGTCGCCGCCCACCTGCTGGATGCCTATCCGGACGGGGCCTGGTGGGTAGACCTGGCGGGCCTGATTGACGGGTCGCTGGTACCCGAGGCGGTGGCCGCGGTCCTCCGGGTCCGCGAGCAGTCAGGCACGCTGCTGTTGACCACGCTGGGCGACTTCTTGCAACCCCGGACGGCACTGCTCCTCCTCGACAACTGCGAGCACCTGGTGGCCGGCTGCGGGCAACTGGCGGAAGCGCTCCTCCAGCGCTGCCCCGGTCTGCGGATCCTGGCGACGAGTCGCGAGGGCCTGGCCGTCGGGGGAGAAGCGCTCTTTCCCGTCCCCACGCTGTCTCTCCCCGATCCGGCCCATCTGCCCCCGCCGGAAGCGCTGGGCCAGTATGAGGCCGTCCGCCTGTTCGCCGAGCGCGCCGCGACGGTATCTCCTGCATTCAAGATCACGGCGCGAAACGCGGCCGTCGTTGCGCAGATCTGCCACCGGCTCGACGGCATCCCCCTGGCGATGGAACTGGCCGCCGCACGGGTGACCGTCCTGTCACCGGAGCAGATCGCCTCCCGCCTGGACGACCAGTTTCGCCTGCTCACCGGGGGCAGCCGCACCGCCCTGCCGCGGCATCAGACGCTGCAGGGTGCTCTGGATTGGAGTTTCCAGTCGCTGGCCGAGCCCGAAAAATCGGCCTTCCGGCGGCTGGCGGTGTTTGCCGGGGGCTTCACGCTGCAGGCGGCGGAGGCGGTATGCGCGGGAGAAGGCATCGCTACTGCCGACGTCCTCGACCTTCTGGCGCACCTGGTCAACAAATCGCTCGTGGTCGTGGAAGACCGCGAAGACGATCGCCGCTACCGGCTGCTCGAACCCACCCGGCAGTATGCCCGGGACCGACTGCGCGAGGTGGGGGAGATCGACGGCACGCGCGCGCGGCACGTCGAGTGGTTCCTCGCCTTCGCGGAGGAGACCGAGGAGAAACTGCACGGCCGCGAGCAGGTGACCTGGCTGCGCCGGATGGAGACCGAGCACGAGAACCTGCGCACGGCGCTCGAGTGGACTGTCGCCGGCGACCACTGGTCCACGGCCCTTCGACTCGCGGCGGCTCTCGCAGCTTTTTGGGAGTTGCACGGGCACATCACGGAAGGGCGGCGGCGGCTCGACGAGGTCCTGTCAAGGAGCGCTGGCGCGTCGCTCCCGCCGCTGAGGGCCAGGGGGCTGTATGCCGCGGCGTCGTTTGCCGCGGACCAGCACGATTGGCCGCAGGCCAAGACCCTTGCCTCGGAAAGCCTGACCCTCTATCAGGAATCCGGCGACACGCGGGGTGAAGCCGCCGCGCTGCGGCTCCTGGGGACGGTGGCCAGGTGGCAGAGCGACTACGAAGCCGCGGCCGGATTGTATCAGCAGAGCCTCTCAAGCTACCAGCAGGTGCAGGATACCCGAGGCGTGGCCCTGGCGAACAGGTCCCTCGGTGAGCTCGCCCGGGCCCAGAAGAGGTACCCGGAGGCGGCGGCCCGGTTCACGGCAAGCCTCGAACTCTTCCGAGAGGTCGGGGACAAAGCGAGCATCTCCCACACGCTCTACCTCCTCGGGCTGACCGCGCG
>LDXQ01000084.1 GCA_001443485.1 Candidatus Sysuimicrobiota bacterium CSP1-3 | reverse complement strand
TCACCGGAACGCGTCGACGACGGCGTCCAGTTCGTCAGGCAGGATGGTGCGAAGGTTGAGCAGAAGCCCGCCGTCCTGAATCCGCACGATGACGGCCGGACGGCGTTCGCGCAGGCGCGCCGCCCAGGCCTCCGGGGCGCCGTCGCCGGGCTGCACCAGGACCGCAGCCGAGGGCAGCACCGCACCCGGCAAGGCGCCTCCACCCACCTGCGCGTCGGCGGAGATACAGGTGGCGACGGCACGGTCTTCCAGGACGTTCCGGAGTTGGTGCGTCAGCCACAGCGCGCGGTCGGTCAGTTCGTGGGCGTCGGCGGCCAGCATGCGCAGCACGGGGACCTCCGCCCAGGCCTCGTCAGGAGTGAGGTAGTGACGGAGGGTGGCGGCCAGGGCCGCGAGGTCGAGGCGGTCGATCCGCACCGCGCGGGCCAGCGGGTGGCGGCGGCAGCGGTCTACCGCCTCCGCCCGGCCGACGATGATCCCCGCCTGCGGGCCGCCGAGCAACTTGTCGCCGCTGAAGGTGACCAGCGCACAGCCCGCGGCGACTGCCTCCTGCACGGTCGGTTCCGCCGGCAGCCCCCGCGTTCGCACGTCTACCAGCGCGCCGCTGCCCAGGTCGTACATCACCGGGATGCCCCGCGCCGCGCCTAGCCCCACGAGGTCGCGCACCTCTACCTCGTGCACGAACCCGGTCATGGAGAAGTTGCTGCGGTGAACTTTTAGCAGCATGGCGGTGTTCGGGGTGATGGCGCGCTCGTAGTCGTGCCGGTAGGTCTTGTTGGTCGTCCCCACCTCGACCAGGCGGGCGCCGCTCTGGGCCATCACGTCCGGCATGCGGAACGCCCCGCCGATCTCCACCAGTTCCCCGCGGGACACGATGACCTCGCGGCCGGTGGCCAGCGCGGCCAGGCCGAGCAGCACGGCCGCGGCATTGTTGTTGACAGCGAAACCGGCTTCTCCGCCGGTGGTGATCTCCAGCAGCCCCTCGACGTGCGTCTGGCGGGAGCCGCGGTCGCCGGTCTCCGGATCGATCTCCAGAAGCGTGTATCCGGCCAGCGCCGCGCGCACGGCCTCCTGCGCCGCCTGGCTCAGGGGGGCGCGGCCCAGATTGGTGTGGATGATGATCCCGGTGGCGTTGACGGCGCGCGTGAGCCGGGAGTGCCCGGACCAGGCGACGGCGCGGGTACTTTCCTCAATCACCAGGGCGGGAGACCATTCCGCAGGGGCGGTGCCGTCGATCAGCCGCCGCCGCGCTCCCTCGACGACCTGCCGCACGGCGCGCGCGGCCAGCGGCCGCGGGATCCCGTTCAAGTGGCCGCCGGCCTCTAGCTGCTGCAGGACGCGTTCCACCGATGGGAGTTGTCGCAGCCGGGGATCCTGGGAGGCGGTCACGTAGACCCTCCTACTCCTCCGCGAACTCGAGTGCGGGCGGCGCGGGCTCCGGCCGGCGCCCATCTGCCCGGGCGCGCAGGCGATCCACCACCTCGGGCGGCACGTACTGGCTCCCCAGCGGCACCCGGGTGGCCAGATCCCCGCCGTGGAAGTCTGTGCCGCCGGTGACCAGCAGGTTGAAGCGCCGCGCGACTTCCAGGTAGCGCTCCACCATGGTCGGCGTGTGGTCCGGATAATACGCCTCGATCCCTTCCAGCCCCGCGGCCAGGAGGCCGTCCACCATCCCATCGTCGCCCAGCCACCCCGGGTGCGCCAGCACCGGGATGCCCCCGGCGCGGCGGATGATCTCCACGGCCTGCGCCGGGGTGACCTTCAGCCGCTCCACATACGCCGGGCCGTTGCGGCCGATGTACTTGGTGAACGCCTCCGCGGTCTCGGTGACGTACCCGGCCTCCACGAGGGCCCGGGCCACGTGCGGCCGCCCCACGGCCCCGCCGCCGGCAAACGCCAGGACCCGCTCCATCTGAATGGGGACGCCGAGCGCCGCCAGCTTCTCCACCATGCGTTCGGCGCGGTGCAGCCGGCCGTCGCGTAGCCGGCGCAGCAGCGCCTGCAGCCACTCCAGGCGGTGATCGATGAAGTAGCCGAGGATGTGCACCTCGGCACCCGGCACGTCGGTGTTGAGCTCGACCGCCGGAACTACGTCGATCCCGGCCTCGCGCCCCGATCGCATCGCCGCCTCCACGCTCTCGGTGGAGTCGTGGTCGGTGACGGCGAGAACGCCTACGCCCGCCTCCCCTGCCAGCCGGATCAATTGCGCGGCGTCGAGGAGCCCGTCGGAAGCCACGGTGTGCGTGTGCAGGTCGATGCGCATGGTGCTCTAGTCGGCGTCCTCGCGCAGAACCTGAATCCGCGTGACGCTGCGCGCCCGCCCGTCGCCGTCGACCTCCAGGGCGACACCGTTCAACTGCGTCGCGCCCCGGGCCACGGTGAACCGGGTGGGTAAACCGCTGAGGAAGTGTTCGAGGATCGCCTTGCGATCCATGCCGATGACGCCGTCGCGCGGACCGGTCATCCCCACGTCGGTGATGTAGGCGGTGCCTTGCGGCAGGATGCGCTCGTCGGCGGTCTGGACGTGGGTATGCGTCCCGATCAGCGCGCTGACCTTCCCGTCCAGGTACCAGCCCAGCGCCACCTTCTCCGAGGTGGCCTCGGCGTGAAAGTCCACGATGATCAGCGGAGTCGTCTTCCGCAACTCCTCCACCCACTGCTCGGCTGCGCGAAAGGGGTCGTCGAGTTCGCCCATGAAGATGCGACCCTGCAGATTGAGCACCGCCACGAGGCCTGCGGGCGTCTCTACGGTCAGAACCCCACGTCCCGGCGCGCCCGGCGGATAGTTGGCCGGCCGCAGGAGCCGGGGATGCGCGTCCAGCAGCGTGTAGGCGTCCCGGTTGTGCCAGGTGTGGTTGCCGCCGGTGATGACATCCACGCCCGCGGCAAAGATTTCCTCCGCCGTGTCCGCGGTGATCCCCACGCCGCCCGCGGCGTTCTCCCCATTGGCGATCACCAGACTCGCCCCGTGCTCCCGGCGCAGCCCGGGCAGCAGGTCCTTCACAATGCGCCGCCCCGGGCGCCCGCAGATGTCGCCGATCATCAGGATCTTCATGGGCGCCCGGGCCGAGGGTTTCGCGCGGCCCACTTACCGCGCGTACTCGATGGCCCGGGTCTCCCGGAGAACGGTGACCTTGATCTGCCCCGGATACTCCAGGTCGCTCTCGATCTTCTTCGCCAGGTCGCGCGCCAGGGCGGCGGCCGTCAGGTCGTCAATCTCCGCCGGCTTGACCAGGACACGGATCTCGCGGCCGGCCTGAATGGCGTAGGCCTTCTCCACCCCCGGGAAGGAGGTGGCCAACCGCTCCAGGTTCTCCAGCCGCTTGATGTACATCTCCACCGTTTCCTTGCGCGCGCCGGGGCGGCTGGCGGAGATGGCGTCCGCAGCGGCGACAAGCACCGCCTCCACGCAGGTGGCCTCGGCATCGCCGTGGTGGTACTCGATGGCGTTGATCACCCCCGGCGGCTCGTGGTAGCGCCGGCAGATGTCCACGCCGATCGTGCTGTGTGTGCCGTCCACCTCGTGGGTGAGGGCCTTGCCGATGTCGTGCAGCAGGCCGGCGCGGCGGGCCAGCCCCGCGTCCGCGTCCAGGTAGGTGGCCAGCAGTCCCGCCAGCAGCGACACTTCCACGGAGTGCTGCAGCAGGTTCTGCCCGTAGGAGTGGCGGAACTTCAAGCGCCCCAGGATCTTGATCTCTTCGGGATGCAGGCCGTGCACGCCGGCCTCAAAGGCGCCCCGCTCCCCCTCCTCCCGGATGCGCTGCTCCAGTTCGCGCTGCGACTTCTCCACCATCTCCTCGATGCGGGCGGGATGGATGCGGCCGTCGGCGATGAGTTTTTCCAGCGCCAGCTTGGCCACTTCCCGCCGCACCGGGTCGAAGGAGGAGAGCGTCACCGCCTCCGGCGTGTCGTCGATGATTACGTCCACGCCGGTGAGGCTCTCCAGGGTGCGGATGTTCCGCCCCTCCCGGCCGATGACGCGGCCCTTCATCTCTTCGTTGGGCAGGGGGACGACCGACACGGTCACCTCGGCCGTGTGGTCCGCGGCGACCCGCTGCACGGCCAGGGCGACGATCTCGCGCGCCCGCTTGTCGGCCTCCTCGCGGGCGGCGGACTCGATCTTCTTGATCAGGGCGGCGGCGTCGCTCTTGACTTCCTCGGCGATCTGCCGCAGCAACTGTTCGCGGGCCTGATCCGCGGTCAGGCCGGAGATGCGTTCCAGTTCGGCCTTCTGCTGATCGCGGAGCGCTTCAACGTCCTCGCGTGCCTTCTGGACCTCCTGTTCCTTCTCGCCGATCAGTCTCTCGCGCTTCTCTTGGAGCTCTCCCTTGCGCTCGAGATTCTCTTCACGCTGCACCAGACGCCGCTCGAGGCGCTGCAGTTCGGCCCGCTGCTCGCGATTTTCACGTTCGGCCTCACGCTTGATGCGGAAAGCCTCATCTTTGGCCTCAACAACGGCTTCCCGCTTCCGTGCTTCTGTCTCTCGGACCGCCTCATCCAGGATCTTCTTCGCGGCGGTCTCGGCGGACTGAATCCGCGCCTCGGCGACGCTCTTACGCAGGAGGAATCCAAGGAGGAACGCGATCGCACCCACCCCGATAACGATGCCAACGACGAGGGGGTCGATGGGTGGTCACCTCCCTGCCGGACACCCTGTGATCGCGGGGTGCCGGGAAATATGACGTCGCCCCGGCGGGGCGACGATCGCTGTCCCTGCTTAGAACGCCGCGCGCATCACCTGCCGATCGAGCGGAAATGAACGCGATGCACTTTTAGTCATTGTAGTCCTGCCGGGATTTGGGCGTCAATGCGTCTGCGGCGGCGGCTGCCAGAGCGGACCGGGCAGTTCGGGGGGTGGCGGCTGGTCCGAGAGGGCGATGACGCGGTCGGCGAAGGGCTCGTACTCCGGCCGGCACGTGAAGAGCAGGACCTGGTGCGCCACACTCACCTTCCGCAGGAGGGCCATCGCCGCCCGCAACCGCTCCGGGTCAAAGGTGCCGAAGGGATCGTCCAGCAGCAGCGGTGGGTGGTTCCCCTCCGCCAGCACCTCTACCAGCGCCAGCCGGACGGCCAGGTAGATCTGGTCGGCGGTGCCCCGGGAGAGCGCGGGCTCCGCCGGTTCCATCCAGGCGTCGGCCTGCGGGACCCAGACCGCCACCCGCAGCGGCGGCTCTTCAATCTGCACCTTGTCGTAGGCACCCAATGTCAGCACGCTCAGGTACTCCCCCGCCCGCTCTTCCACCAGGCGCCGTGCCGGGATGAGGATCTGCTGGCGGGCGGTTTGCAGCCCTTCCCGCGCCGCCCGGTAGACCCGCGCCTTCCGCCGGGCCGCCTCCAGCGCCTCCTGGCGGTCGGCCAGCTGCTCCTGAAGGGTGACGAGCACCTCGTAGTCGGGCGCGCCTTCGGCTGTCTCCCGCTCCAGGTGGTCCTGCCGCGCCTGCAGCCGGTGCACCTTCTGGGTCAGATCCTTGACGTCGTGTTCCAGCTGCTGGACCTGCAATGGGGTTAGCCGCTTAGCCTGGGCCTCCGGGCGCATCAGGACGGCCTCCCGTCCGGCGATGTCGGCGCGCAGCCGGTCGAGTTCCTCACGCAAATCCTCGATCTTGCCGCCGCCCAGGTGCGCCTCCACCTGGCTCTGCACGGCCGTCCGCTCCTGCACGAGGTTGCGCAGCCGCGCGTGGCGTGAAACCGCCTCTTCGACCGTGGCGCTCCCCGTCGCCGCCGCGGCCGCCCGCAGCGCGGCCTCTTCTTGAGCCATCGCGTCCTGGGCCGCCCGCAGGGTCTCCCGCATCTCGTCCAGGCGCAGCGCCGCGGACTCCCGCTCCAGCCGGAGCTCGGCGAGCCGGCGGCGATGGCGGTAGGCAGCATAGACCAGCGCGAGGCCGCCCGCCAGTAGCGTAAGGGCCACCGCAAACAGCGCCGCACCGGCGCGCCCCAGTGCCCCCGCAGCCCCTGCGGCCATGCCTGCCACCAGCAGCACGACTCCCGCGGGCAGGAACGCCCCGGTCCAGGGACTCGCCGCAGGAGCGGCCGAGAGGGCGTCGATCCGGGCCGCCGCGGCGCGGATCGCCTCCTGCTGCCGTTCCACCTCCCGCCGCTGGTTCTGTACCGCTCCCCGGGCGCCGTGCAGTCGCGCGATGGCCACATCGTCGGGGACGCCTTGCGCCTGCAGCGCTTCCAGGTCGCGGCCGATCGCCTGCAATCGGGCGTAACCCTTCTCGATCGCGGCGATGCGCTCGGCCAGCCCGCGTTCCTGCTCACGGAGCGGCTTTAACTGCGCCTCCATCGCCAGAAAGTCCTGGTTCTCGCGGAGCAGCGCCTCTTTGTCCCGCAGTTCCCGCGCCCCCGCCTCGTACTCGCCCCTGATCCGGCGGAGTTCCTCCCGCTGCGTGTCCAGGCGGGCGATGCGGCGCTGCAGGTCGGCCTGCTGCGCCTGGAGGGTCTCGACCTCGTTTTGCAGGCGGCGGATCGTTCCGGGATTCTTCACCGGGCGATCGAGACCTCGCTCCAACTCGGCGATATCCTTCTCCAGACGCTTGATCACGGCGCCCGCTTCCTGGTCGCCCGGCCCGGCCTGCACCACGCGGGAGAGCCGCGTGCCGATATCCGCGGAGCCCACACGGAGCGTGGCGATCTCGGCCTGCTCGATCATTGCCGTTGCCCGGTAGAGCCCCTCTGTGGAGAGTCCCAGCGCCTGCAGCACCTTCTCCTGGGCGCGCACGCCCTCCCAGGTGAGCCCGTGGTGCAGGTCGCGCAACTCCGCCCGCCGCCGCTCGAAGTCCTTGCGCAGTTCGTAGCGCCGGCCGTCCATCTCGAATTCCAGGGCGATCGAGCCCAGGCTCTCGCTGCCCCAGGGGCGCCACTCCGCCACCTTTTTGGACGTGGTGGCGGGGTTGACGAAAAACGCGGTGAGGATGGCGTGCCGCAGCGTGGACTTCCCCGCCTCGTTGGGCCCGACCAGCACGTTGAGGCGCGGGTCGAAGGTGTAGACGGCGTCCTGGAAGCGGCGGAAGTGGCGGATGCGCAGCCCGAGCAGGCGCACTAGGACCCCTCGGCCCCCAGCAGCATGTTCACGCCCACCTGCAGCGCCTCTTCCAGGATTGGCCGCTCCTCCGGCGGCGCGGCCGCGGTCTGCTCCCGCAGCAGCCGAATGTAGCGCCCCACCAGCGTGCGCTCGGGAAAGGCTTCCAGCGCCTCCTCCTCCAGCCAGATCGTGCTCTGGTTGCGCACCCGGGCACGGAAGCAGGCGTCCTGAATCGCTTCCTCCAGTTCCCGCACATCGATCAGCATCTGCGGCGCGGCCGCCCCTGTCAGGACGACGTCGAGCACGGTGTCGAGATCGACTTCCGCCGTGACCCGCGCGCGGACGCGCTCCGCATCCAGGCCGGTGACGTCGATCCCCACGCGCCGGTAGCGCCGCCGCCCGACCCGTTCCGCGCGGACCTCCGCCTGCCCGGGGGTCGGAATCTTGACCAGCAGGACCTGCCCAGCCTCCTGATCCATCGCCAGGAACTCCGGCGCGCCGGCGTACCAGGCGGGCGCCGGCGGCCCGGTGACGGCCTGCGCGGAGTGCCAGTCTCCCAGCGCCAGATAATCCAGGCCGAGGCGGCGGATGTCGGCGGGGTGGATCGTCCCCGCCTCCACGACCCCCTCGCGATAGGCGCTGCCGTGCGCTACGCCGACGGCGAAGCGCGTGGCTCGATCACGGGGCCAGGGGCTCAAGGTCTGCGGCCCGTCGGGTCCCACCGACTGGCCGATCACGGTCAGGTCCAGATCCTGGAAGACGACGACCTGCGGTTCCGGTCCGAAGAACGTCACGTTATCGCAGGTCGATTCGAACCGCGCTCGCGTCCACACGCTGCCCTCGCCGAGAGGGTCATGATTACCGGCCAGCAGCGCCACGCGGATGCGGCCCTCTCGCAGGCGGAGGAACTGCTCACGCACAAACGTCAGGGTCGGCTCGCTCTGCCGGTGCGAGTCGAACAGGTCTCCGGCAATGAGTACCAGGCTGACGCGCTCTGCCAGCGCCAGGTCGACGATCCGGGCGAAGGTCCGCTTCAGTTGCTCCCGGTGGTCGCGCCCCTTCTCCCCCAGGCCGGGAAAGCCCATCCCCAAATGGACGTCCGCCGTGTGCAGGAGGGAAATCACTCACCCGGCTCCGGAATGAGGGGATCACCTGTGGCGGTGTACGGGCAGATCGAGTTGAAGGCGCAGTAGCGGCAGGCCCGATAGTACTCGGGTGTAGCGATGAAGTTCTGCGCGCGGATGCCGCGGGAGACGTTCCTGATGACCTCCTGCGCGTCCGTGAGCAGGTCCTCCTCCGGCTCGGCCACCCCCACCAGCACCTGCTGCGGGCCGAGGAAGTGCAGCTCCATGCGCGCGGGGAGCTGCCCGTAGACCTCCCGGTAGGCCAGCGCGTACACAGCCAGCTGCAGGCTCTCTCGGGCGCGGCGGTCGGCGTCCGCTTGCCGGCGCACGTCGCTCGTCTTGAAGTCGATGACGACGCTCTCGCCGCCCCGCAGGTCCACTCGGTCCCAGCGCCCCTTCACCCGGGTCATCCCCAGTTGGAAGGAGAAGGGCGCCTCCACGAAAGTCGGGCGCAGCCCCAGGCTCTCCTGGAAGTCGAGGAACCGCCGGAGGACCTGCCGCCCCTCCTCCATCCGCTGATCCTCGTGCTCCCGGCTGATGAAACCCTCGTTGACCCAGGCGCGCTCGAAGGTCGCCAGCAGGTCGGCGGAGGTGACCGGCTGGCCGCGCGCCTTGCGCCGGTTGTATTCGCGCACCGCTTCGTGGATCGCCGTGCCGTAGACCACGCGGTGGTCGCGCAGCAGCGGGACGCGCAGGAGGTGCGTGTACTTGTACTTCAGCGGGCAGGTGTCGTAGTCGTCCACCTGGCGGAAGGAGAGGATGATCGGCTGCTCCTCCGGGATCACCCCGGCCAGCGTCTGCTGCCCTTCCGTTGGCGGAGCGTGCCGGTGGATCGTCTCTACCGCCGAGGCTTTGAAAGCCGCCCCCTCCGGCGCCGGACGATCCAGCGCCTCCAGGACGAACCGGCTCACCTTGCGCGGGCGGGCGCCGCCGTAGTCGCGGGCGCTGGTGA
>LDXQ01000083.1 GCA_001443485.1 Candidatus Sysuimicrobiota bacterium CSP1-3 | reverse complement strand
ACCGCGAGTGCGGTGGGGGCGGCCGGCCTCCTCGCCTACGCGGTGTGGGGACAGGCCGATCCGCCGCTCGGCGGCGGCTGAGGCGCCAGCCACACGTCGTCATGACCTGAGGAGGCCTGCCATGAAGTGGATCACCCGCGAGCGCGTCAAGGTGGATCGCGTTGCCTGTCCCTGGCTGATCACGCACTTCATTGACCCCGCCGCGGAGTTTCTCTTCGTCCCTCCCGAGCGGGTGCTGACAGTGGCCGACCGTGAGCGGGCCATCCCCTTCGACGTCCCGGAGGTCGCGCTCGGACATCACGACGGCAAGTGCAGCTTTGAGGCGATCCTGGCGCAGTATCGGCTGGACGACCCTGCGCTGCACCTCCTGGCGCAGATTGTGCACGGCGCGGACGTCGCCGCGGACCTCTACGGGCGCCCGGAAGCGCCGGGGCTGCGGGCCATCGCGGAAGGGTTCCGCCATCTGGGGCTACAGGACGACCACGCGATCCTGGCCAAAGAGTTCATCGTGTACGATGCCCTCTACGCCTACTGTCGCCAGCAGATGCGCGCCGGGTAGACGGGGGTGCCGGCCGCCCTCTTCGCCCTGCTCTCCGCGGCGCTCTTCGCCGGTAACTCCGTCGCCGTTCGCCTGGCCCTGGCGGGGACGACGGCCACTACCATCGTCGTCGTCTCCATCCTGACGAACCTGACGACGCTGTGGGTCGTGGCCGCGCTACGCGGCGAGGTAAGCGCGGCGCTGCAGCCGGCGGCGCTGATCTTTGTCGGTGCCGGGGTGCTGGCGCCCGCGCTGGCGCGCATCGCCCTCTACACGGCGATCGACATGGTCGGCGTGGCCCGCTCGGTCGTGGCCAGCAACACGACGCCGATCTTCACCGCGGTCGGCGCCGCGCTCTTCCTCCACGAACGCGTCAGCGCGGGGCTGGCACTCGGCACGGTCGCCGTGGTGCTGGGCGTGGCTCTGACCTCCAGCGCGCCGGCACAGGAGGAGGCCCGGGCCGGGCGGATCGGTCTACTGCTGGCGCTGAGCACAGCCGTGCTCGCCGCCGCCTCGATCGTCTTCCGCAAGATCGGCCTGGGGATGATCCCGCACGCCGCGCTGGCCGGCGGGCTCACACTGAGCGGCGCGGTCCTCGGCCTGGTGCCGCTGGTCGTCTGGCGTTGGCGGCGCGAACCGATCCGCGCCGACCGCCGGGCGGTCCCCCCGATGCTCGTAGCCGCGCTGCTGAGCAGCGGAGGCTTCCTCGCCTACTTCCTGGCCCTAAACCTGGGAGACGCCAGCCGGGTCACGCCGCTCTCCAACACCACGCCGCTCTTCGCCGTGCTGCTGCTCCGCTCTGCCTTCCGCCACGTGGAAAGCGTGACGCGGCGCACGCTGGCCGGCGCGGCCCTCACCGTCGCCGGCATGATCCTGGTCGTCAGCGCCTGAGCGCCGCGTCCGGCGGCCTCGCCGGCCCGTCATTGACAGGCTATGCCTTTCGCAGTATACGTGGGCTGACCTGCCATCCCGTCAGTCGGAGGAGATTGATCGGATGAACAGCAAGCAGTTCCTCCTGTGGGGTGGCGTGGTCCTCCTGGCGTTAGGCATCATTGGATTCATCGAGGGCAGCGGGAAGCTGCTCGGCGACACGTTGTGGTTCGATAACGCGGAAAACTATGCGCACACCCTTCTCGGCACTGTGGCCATCGCCGCGGCGTACGTCCTGACCGCCTCCACGCAGCGCACCCTCGTGGGGATCGTGGGCATCGTCTCGCTCTTCTTCGGCATCTGGGGGTTCGTCGTCGGCGGGCGGGCGGCGCCCAACTTCTACGGCGTGACAAACCTGGAGTTCCTCGACAACATCGTGCACCTGGTCGTCGCGGTGTGGGCGTACCTGGCTATGCGCGGCGACAAGAGCATGGCCATGTCCGGTGGGTAGCCGGCATTCCGGATCGTCATCCGTTCGCACGGGCAACGCGAGAGGGGCGGTACGCTGCCGCCCCTCTCGTATCTGTGATGAGGTCAAGGAGCGCACCCGATCATGAGTGAAGGCGAACAGCAGGAACAGGTGCGGCGCAAACGGCGGCGGCGGAGGCGGCGGCGCGGTGCGGGAGCACCCGCCCGGGCGGCAACCGCGCAGCCCCAGGCGGCGGTAACCCCGGTCCCCAGCGCGATCCCGCCGGCTCCTGAACCGGCGCCGGCATCTCCCGCCGCGCCGCGGGATCTGCGCACGCGGCTGCGCGCCGGCATCCTGGCTTTCCTCAACCGCCACCAGGAGACCCAGGTCACCACGTTGCTAGACGCATTGCGCCAGCAGCTTCCCCGGTTCGACCGCACGGAGGAGACCGCAGCTCTGGAAGTCCTGCACGAGCTGGTCACGGCCAACGTGATCATGCCGGGGGTGGATCGCGGCCACCTCGGCTGGCCCTGGCTGCGGGTCACCGAGTACGGCCGCCAGGTGATCCGGCAGGGCAAACCGCTGCCCTTCGACCCCGACCAGTACCTGGCCGCCGCGCAGCCGCATCTGGCGGACATGCCCCCGCTGGCGTTGGAGGTGCTGCGCGAGGCGGTCGCCACGTATCACCGGGGGTACGTGCGCTCGAGCGCGATGCTGCTCGGCACCGCCTCTGAACTCGTAATGATGCAGTTGATCGACGCGTTTGTCGCCGGCCGGCCGGAGAAGGAACGGGAGCGGCTCAACGCGGTGATGGCGGACAAAAGCATCTACGCCCGCTACCGCATCTTCCGCGAGGAGTTCGAGCGCGCCCGCGACGGTCTGAAGATCCCCGACGCTCTGAGCAAGGACATCGAGGCGATCGTCGACCTGGTCTTCAACGCCGTCCGCCTCACGCGCAACGAAGCGGGACACCCCTCCGGCGCACCGCTCAACTCCGTGCTGGTGGCCACCACCCTGCAGGCCTTCCTGGAGTACGCGGACCGCGTCGCCCGCCTCAGCGCCTACCTGCGGGAGCCCGCGGCCGTGAAACCGGCCCCGCCGAAACGGCGGCGCCGCTCCCGCCGCGCCAAGCCGGCGTAAGCTCTTCCGCCCCCGCCGCACCGGGCGCCGGGCGCACAGGCCGCCAATGCAGGTTTCTGCGGTATGTGCGATAATAGAGTGGTCCCGTCCCGGCGTTCCCTGGGACTCGATGGTCGAAGGAGACATGCCCCTTGCGCAAACCCGAGGTCGGCGAGCGCGTCTGGTGGAAGGCATCCGGTGAGGCGCAGTCCGGCGTGGTCATCGCCATCCGCCGCGACGGCACGACGACCGTCCGCCGCGATGACGGGTCGGAACTCGACGTCGGACTCGACCGCATCTACCGGCGGGAGCGGGTGAAGTCGTGAACATGCGCGCGCCAGGCATCATCCCTGACGCCGACGAGATCTTCCGCATCCACGAGGAGCGGGACGCCGGACTCTCACCCAGCCAGATCGGCGCGCGCCACGAGATCTCCGGGGTGGCCGTCCAGCAGTTCCTTCGGGCGAGGGTGAACACCACGCTGCCCACGCCCTTCGAGCTTTCGAAGAACTCCCACGGGCGGGCGCTGGCCATCCCCTTGTACTGGCTGGGGTTCATCACCGCGTCGGGGCGCGTCTATCACCGCACCGCCGCCCATCCGCTGGTGCTGTCGCTCGATGACGAGGACCTGGAGCACGTGCGCACGCTGGTGGCGGACCTGCTGCGCACGCACCCCACCTACGAGTTCTGCTACAGCAGCCGCGACGGCCATCAAGCCTACATCAGAGAACGCGATCTGGGCGAGGCCGTGACTCATTGGGGTGTCACGACCGACCCGCGCGAAGCGGCGCTGCCGGTAGACTACATCCCGGGAGCGGCGCTGCCCCACTTCGTGCGCGGGTTGATCGAGGGGCAGATGCTGCAACCGCCCTTCGGCGGCAGGAAGCGGGCGAACCCGCATCCGTCCCCCCGGGTGCGCCGGGTGACCATTCCCGGATCACCCCGCTTCCTCGAGACGCTGCGGCGGAGACTGCGGGAATCCTCCCCGGCGATCAACGGAGAGGTCGTGACCACGAACGCCCCGAGTGCGGCGCTCCTAAACTTCACGGGGCCGGCCGCCCTGGCCCTACTGCGCTACGCCTATCGCGACCCCATCCGCTGCAGCCCGCGGGCGGACAAGCTCGTGAAGGCCTTCGGCCCGGCGCTGTCTTCTTAGCGCTATCCCGTCGTTTCGTTCAAGGCTGCCGTCTCGCGGGTGGGCAGCGGCGCGACCCGCTGGGGGTCGAGGCCGTGCCCCAGCACGCCGTACGTCGCCCCGGAGTTGGGATCGACCAGCCGCACGTTGTCCAGATAGAGCCGCGGGGTGCGCCACAGCGCACCCAGCGCGTGCCAGAGCGGCATCTCGTGATAGCGGTCCGGCCACAGTTCCTTGATCAGCCGCTTTACTTCCGGTATGTACTTGGCGCTCATCGCCGGGAAGATGTGGTGCTCGGTGTGGTGGCTGAAGTTGGAATGGATCACGTCCAGGACATTGGGGACGCTCACCGTCAGCGATCCCATTAGCGGGTCGTCGTCTTCCAGCAGCGGGTTGAGCATGTGGTTGGTGGCGATGTAGGCCATGACCACGAAGTTGCCCACCAGCGCCGGAATCAGATAGAAGAAGGGAAAGTTCCCCCAGCCCAGCACGAAGCCCAGACCGACCCAGAAGCTCGCGGCCGCCAGCGTCTCGGCGATCAGCAGGAGGCGGGGGCGCCCGCGCAACTGGGGCAGCGTCTGCTTCAGGACGATGAGGGCGTGCACGCTGAGCCAGACCGAGAGGAGCGCGAAGAAGAGGAGGCTCTTCACGGGGACCAGACGATAGAGGAAGCGCAGGTCGCGCCGCTTGTGGTACTGCTCCAGCGTGGCGGAGGCGTCAGGGTCTTCGCCGATGATCTGCGTGTTCCCGTGGTGCTCCACATTGTGCCACTGCCGCCAGAGCATCGGCGCGATGGCCGCGGGCATCATGCAGATGCCGCCGAGGAGATCGCGCAGCCAGGCCTGCCGCACCACCCCGCCGTGCAGGATCTCGTGCCCCAGGAATCCGAGCGACCCGTAGACCAAGCCGATGACGACGCCGACCCCGACCTTCCCCAGGAGGGACAGATCACCAAGGGCGATCAGCAGTGTGCCGGCGATAGCGATGGCCGCGTACGGCAAAATCCACAGCGCCCGATGCGGTACCGGCTGGAAGAAGTGCGGCGGCAGTCGCCGGCGCAGTTCCTGTGCGTACATCCGATGTGCGTTCTCCATCAGGTCCCCCAATCTCAAACATCCACCTCAGGCGGATTCTTCAAATCGTCCGCCCTGTGGGCCCGTTTGTCAAATGCTCCAGGCCAACAGCAGCTAGCTCACCGTACGTCCTCGCGCACAACGCCTTCGATCTCCAGGACGAAATCGGTACCGAAGGCTTTCGCCGGTGTCTGGAAGCCCGCGGGTGCCTGGCCGGCAAGCACCCGCCCCACGATAATCAGCGCTGCCAGCGCCGTGAAAGTGTAGCCGTCCGGGCCGCGCATCCGTGAGATCACCCGGCGACCGGGGGCATCCACGGCTTCACCCCACAGCAGACTCATCCCCCGCGCGCGTTCCGCGTCGGTCGGACCGGGCGGCCGGCGCATGATGGACCGCCGTATTAGCCGGCGCACGCCCGGGACGCGCAGCAGCCAACTCATGGAGCGGCCGGCGACCAGCAGACGGCGGAGATCTCTCGGGAGTACGGAGTAGACCTCGATATTCGGGATCCCGGTACTGTAGTACGCGGTCGACACATCGCCCCACGGGATCGTCACCGCGGGGACCGGACCGTCCCCGAAGTCGATGCGCCGAGTCTTCCCGGCCAGGGGAACGCGTGTCAGGACGCCGGCCCGGCGGATTCGGCCGCCGCGGGGTGCGTGTTCCAGCGCCGAGAGGGTGGTGCCGCGGGACGACCGGGTCCGGCGGCCGGAGAGCGCGAGCGCGAGGTGCGTGGCCGAGGGGAGGCGGCGCTTCAGGTGCGCAGCCAGACAATCCGAGGGCACGACGTCGAAGCCCGCGCCCGGCAGCACCATAATGCCGGCGGCGCGGGCCTCCCCATCGCGGGCGGCGAGCGCTTCAAAGACCGGGTATTCGCCGGTGATGTCCAGATAGTGCGTGCCCGTGCGCAGGCACGCTTCCACCATGGGCCGGAAGGTATGGATGAACGGTCCCGCGCAGTGCAGCACCAGGGTGACGCCGGACAGCATCGCATCCACCGCGGCGGGATCCTCCAGCGCCGCGACGCGGGACGCCAGGCCCAGCTCTGCGGCCAGCACCCCCACCTTGCCGGGATTCCGCCCTCCCAGAGTAGGACGGAGACCGCGCTGCACGGCCATCCGCGCGATCAACCGCCCCGTATACCCGGTGGCGCCGTACAGCAGCCAGCGCGTGTCTGTTGTCGCGTCTCCGTCCGCTGCCATCATCCCCGCGCTCGTAGTTCTGCCCCGCGGCGGCCATTCCTGGACGCGGCTCCTCCGGAGGAACCGATGGGGTATCATGGCCTCACCCGTGATCGAAGCGCGCACCGAACTCCGCATTCTTGTCGTGGCCGACGATCCGCTCAGCCGCAGCGGGCTGGCGGCGCTGCTGCAGAATCAGGCCGGTTGCCTGGTCGCGGGGCAAATCGCGGGCGACGCCGACATTCTTGCGGCCCTTGAGCAGTACCGGCCCGACGTGCTGATCTGGGATCTGGGCTGGAATCCGGAGGCGGCGCTGGAGCACCTGGCCGACCTCAAGGACTACGCGTTGCCCGTCGCCGCGCTGCTCGCCGATGAGAGCCTCGCCGCGGAGGCGCTGGCGGCCGGGGCGCGCGGTCTGCTGCTGCGCAACATCGATCCAGCAATACTGGCGACCGCGCTCGACGGCGTGTCCCGGGGCCTGGCCGTGGTGGATCCGACGCTCGCCGGCGCCGTCTTCCCCGCCCGGGACCGCCCACCGTCCGCGCCGGTGGAAGACCTGACCCCGCGCGAGCGCAGCGTGCTGCAGTTGCTGGCGGAGGGGCTCTCAAACAAGGACATCGCTGCACGGCTGGCCATCAGCGAACACACCGTGAAGTTCCACGTCAACGCGATCTTGGGCAAGCTGGGCGCACACAGCCGCACCGAAGCGGTGACCCGCGCCGCCCGCCTGGGCCTGCTGATCCTCTGACCTGCCCGTCTTTCCAGGTCTCCCCGGTCAAACGGGTGATGTGCCGCACCGTCCGCAGCCCTACAGTGACGGTACACAACTGCAGAAGAGGTGAGCATGGATGCCGGTCCTGTCTGATCTTTCGAGTGACCTGGCGGCGATCGTCGATGCCGCCGGGCGAAGCGTGGTCCGCGTGGAAGCGCGGCGGCGCATTCCCGCCAGCGGGATCATCTGGTCCGCCGACGGAACCATCGTCACCGCAAACCACGTCGTGCAGCGCGAGGAGAACATCACCGTCGGCCTGCCCGACGGGAGCAAGGTGGGCGCGACGCTGGCCGGACGCGATCCGGCTACCGACGTGGCGGTCCTCCGGTTGCAGAGCGCGGGCCTGACCGCAACACCGCGGGCGAGTACTGAGGGCCTGCGCGTGGGGCACCTGGTCCTGGCGCTCGGGCGCCCCGGCCGGACCGTCCGCGCGACGCTGGGGATCGTCAGCGCGCTGGGCGAGAGCTGGCGCACGGCGGAAGGAAGCCAGATCGACCACTACCTGCAGACCGACGCGCCCTTTCACCCGGGCTTCTCCGGCGGACCGCTCGTGGACGCCGGCGGCCGCGTGCTGGGACTGAACACGGCGGCGCTCGTGCGGGGGTTCAGCCTGACGATTCCCACCGTGACACTGCAGCGCGTCGTGGAAACGCTGCTCGCGCACGGCCGGGTGCGCCGCGGGTATCTGGGGATCGGCGCCCAGCCCGTGCGCCTGGCCGGGGAGTTGGAGCGCACGCTGGGACAGCGGGTGGGCCTGTTGCTGGTTTCCATCGAGCCGGGCAGCCCGGCGGATCAGGGCGGCCTCTTCGTCGGTGACATTCTGGTCGGCTTCGACGGCCAGCCGGTAGCGGAACTCGGAGACCTGATGGCCCTGCTGGGCGCCGAGCGCATCGGGAAGCCCGTGCCGGTGCGGATCGTGCGCGGCGGGCAGGTGCGTGACCTGACCGTCGGGGTCGGCGAGCGCTGAGGAGCCGCGGATGGCCGAACTCCTGACGCAGTTGAACAGCGAGATGGCGTCGGTGGTGGCGCAGGTGCAGCGCAGCCTGGTGCAGATCCGCAACGGCCGCCACGGGATGGGCGCGGGGATCATCTGGCGCCCGGACGGCTTGATCGTCACCAACGCGCACGTCGTGGGACAGCCCGCACCCGCGCACGTCTTCCCCGACGGCGACCTCGTCAGTGTCAGCGACGCGCTGGTCGTCGCCGAGACGGCGGGATTTGAGGTCCGCGACGTGGAGGGACTGCGGGAGCACTACGCCCGCACGCTGCGCCTCTGGGTGCAGCGATTGGAGGCGCGCCGCGCGGAGGCCGTCAAACTTGTAGGGGAGGCGAAGTACCGCACCTGGCGCATCTTCATGGCCGGCTGTGCGTACGCGTTCGCCGACGGGCGCATCAGCGTCTTTCAGGCCCTGCTGGCGAAACCCGACGCGGCGGGCGCGGTTGCCTTGCCCTGGTCCCGCGCCGACATCTACGAAAACCTCTAGGACTTGCGTCGGGTAAACAGGAGCCCCGACCAGGTCGCGTCAATCGCCGAGATCTTGTAGTCCACCAACCCCGCCGCCAGGCCGGTCCGCCGCACGTCCAATTGTGCAAGATCGACAGTCAGACCCGAAGACCGCTTCGGCCAGGCGATCCAGAGCCCGCCGCTGCCGGTGCGCGCGGCCATCCCTCTCATCCCTCGTTGTAACTCTCGCCGCGAACGCACAAACCAGACGATGAGATCACACCGACCACGAGCATCGTGGCGAATCGCCACCGCAGCGGGCAGGTGGCCCAGCGTCTCGCGAAAGCCCGGGGGCGCGTCGACCAGTCCAACCACCGAGTTCGGTTTGATGCCGAGCTTCTTGGCTAGTGGCCGGCCGGAGTAACCCGCAAGAACCGAGGAGGGCACTACCGGGTCTGCCGGAGGGTGAGCGATGGCCTCCTTCAGCGCACCGCGGATCCGGTCCCA
>LDXQ01000082.1 GCA_001443485.1 Candidatus Sysuimicrobiota bacterium CSP1-3 | reverse complement strand
CGCCTCGTCGGAGAGGTGCGCCAGGTTCTTGCCTTCAAAGAAGACCTCGCCGGCGACGATCTTCCCCGGCGGCTGGGGGATCAGCCGCATAATGGAGAGGGCGTGCACGCTCTTGCCGCAGCCCGACTCGCCGACGATGCCCAGCGTCTCCCCCTTGTGCAGGTCGTAGGTCAGGCCGTCGACGGCTTTGACCACGCCCTCGTCGGTGTAGAAGTAGGTCTTCAGATTGCGGACTGACAGCAGCGGCTCGGCCACGGAATCACCCCACCCCGCCCACGCGAATTCGCCGTATCCCTAGCGTAGCAGTGACCGTCACTGCTCCCATCGCCACTCCCAGATGTTCCACGTCAGATACGAGTCCACCAGCCCTGTCGGCCGAATCCCTCGCAGCGCCTTGTGCGTCGTGGTCAGGCGCAGGGCGAAGTAGAGCGGCAGGCTGGGCAGGTCCTCGGCAAAGATCTCCTGCTGACGTCGCAGGAGCCGGATGCGCGTCCTTTCGTCAAGCTCCGAAGCCAGTTGCTCCCAGATGCGGTCATTCTCCCCATTTCGCCACCCCGCGCGGTTATCCCCTGACCAGTTGTTCTCGGCACTGGGGATCTGACTGCTGTGGAATCGCACGAACGGCATGGACTCCGGCGAGAAGTTGCTCAGATAGAGTGCCATATGCGGGAACTGGCGCCGGCTCACGATCGGCCCCAGAAAGACAGACGGCGGCCGGTTGTCGATGCGCAGGTCGATCCCCACGTCCTTCAACTGATCCTTAATAATCAGCTCGATCTGCTCTCGCAAGGCGTTCCCGGCGGTCGTCATGATGGTCATCTCCGCGCGCTTCCCGTTGCGGTCACGCAGAATGCCGTCCGGGCCGGGAGTGAACCCGGCCTCTGCCAGCAGGGCTTTTGCCCGGGCGGGATCATACTCGTACTTCTTGACGTTTGGATTGTAGCCAGGGTGGCGCGGGGGGAGCCAGGCGTGAGCCACCGGCTGGCGGCCGCCCGGGCAGGAGAGTTCGGCGATCATCGCCCGATCGATGGCGTGGGCGATGGCCTGGCGGACCCGCCGGTCGCGCAGCCACTCATTGTCCAGGTTGAAGTCGATCCGTTCCCACCGCATGGCCTCGCGGAACTGCACGGCGATCTGCGGATTACGCCGTTCGATCTGCTCCGCCGCCTGACAGTCGAAGCCGGTGTTCTCTGTGGCGTCCAGGGCGCCCGTGATCTGATTCACCTGCAGCACCGTCGTATCGAGGATGAAGCGGAACGTTACCCTCTTGATCTTCGGCGCTCCCAGAGGGAATCTGTCGTAGGCCTCCAGGGTGATGTGGCTGCCGGGGACCCACTCGACGAATCGGTACGGCCCATGGCCAACCGGAGCGCGCCAGTAGGAGTGCGCCGGCAGCCGGTCGGGATCCTTGAGGTACGCGCCTTCCAAGAGGTGGCGTGGGAGCGGGAAAGACCCGCCAAAGGGCAGACTGCCGGCGAACGGATACAGCTCGTTCCACTGCACGATCATAGTGTAGGGATCGGCCGGGTTGGGCACGAGGACGTTGTCCACCTTATTCAGGATGAACCGGCTGACCTGAGGCGTCTGTGGGTTGCGGAACACGCCGTAGGTGAAGCGCCAGTCCAGGGCCGTCACCGGCCGGCCGTCGTGCCAGGAGAAGCCCCGCCGCAGCCGCCAGGTCACCTTCATCTTGTTGTTGGGCAGGAGGACCCAGTCGCCGTCCTTCAGGCTGGGCAGCTTCTCCACCATCACGGGCATCCGCACCCATCGATCCGTGAACGGGGCGGCCTGGGCGAACAGCGCGTGCTCAACCACAGAAGCAGCCACCATGATGCTGAAGGCACCCAGCCGGTCGGGTTCCTGCGCCATTCCGATGACCACGGTGTCGCGACCGCCCGGCGCGGCCGTCGCCGGGCCCGCCAGCGCCGCCGCGCCCAGCACCGCCAGCAACGCCAGCCACCCTCGCCGCAGAGCCCACCGCTTCACCCGCAGACACCCCTTCTGCCCTCAGACGTTCAGCCGGGGGTCAAGCGCGTCGCGCAGTCCGTCCCCCAGAAAGTTGAAACTCAGCACGGTGATAAAGATCAGCACGCCGGGAAAGAGGGCGAGCCAGGAGGCATTCAAGACATACTCCTGCGCCCGCTGCAGCATGTTGCCCCAGGACGGCGTGGGGGGTTGAATCCCCAGCCCGAGGTACGACAGCGCCGACTCGCCCAGGATGAACCCGCCCACGGCCAGGGTCGTGGCCACGATGATCGGCGCCATGGCGTTCGGGACTAGGTGGCGCAGCATGATCCGGAGTTCGGAGGCGCCGAGCGCCCGCGCCGCCTCCACGAAGTCCTGCTGTCGCAGCGACAGCACCTGGCTGCGGACCAGGCGAGAGACGCCGGTCCAGCCGAAGAGCACGAAGATGAAGATGATCCGCGCGACGCCGCCGCCGGGTAGCAGTGCCGCCATGATCAGATACAGCGGAATGGTCGGCACCGACAGGAGGATGTCCACCACTCGCATCAGCACACTGTCCGTCAGCCCGCCGTAGTAGCCCGCCGCCACGCCGGCGACCGTTCCGACGACGGCTACACCCAGCGCCGAGAGGTAGCCGACGCTGAGCGAAATTCGCCCGGCGTACATCGCCCGGGAGATCACGTCCCGGCCCAGCTCGTCGGTGCCGAAGGGATGGGTGCGGCTGGGAACGCCCCAGCGGTCGGCCAGGCTGATCTGCTCGGGACGGTAGGGCGCGAGCCAGGGCGCCAGCACCGCCACCAAAGAAAGGAAGACGGCCACACTCCCGCCGATTACGGCCAGGCGATGGCGCCGGAAGCGGCGCCAGACCAGGCGCGCGTAAGTCTCCGCCGTGGCGGCCTGCTCTCCCAGTCGCTCCCGCCTCCCCAGATCCATCGCCATCTGCCCGGTCGCCATGCGCGCTTCAATCCCCTACCCGTACCGGATGCGCGGATCGACCACGGCGTAGGCCACGTCCGCCAGCAGGTTCGCGCCCACCGTCACGAGCGCCAGGAAGAGCAGCACCGCCATGGCCACGTTGAAGTCGTGGCCGAGCACCGCCTGAAAGAGCAGCAACCCCATCCCCGGCCAGGAGAAGACCGTCTCCGTGAGGACCGCGCCGTTCAACACCCCTGGAATACTCAGCGCGACCAACGTAATGACGGGCAGCAACGCGTTGCGCAACGCGTGCCGGCGGACGATGCGGCGCTCGGGCAGTCCCTTGGCTCGCGCCGTACGCACGTAATCCTGCCGGATGACCTCCAGCATGCTGCTCCGCACATAACGCGTCCACGACGCCATCCCGCTGGTGGCGAGGACGGCGACCGGCAGCACGAGGTGCCAGAGCCGGTCCCAGGCCATCGGCCACCCCGGCGCCACGCCGGGGGTCGTCATCCCCCCCGCGGGAAAGAGCGGAATCCAGACGGCAAAGATGAGGATCAGGACAATCCCCTGCCAGAAGTTCGGCATGGCCAGGCCAAGGAAGGAGAAGACCGTGAAGCCATAGTCCGCAGGGGAGTACTGGTGCAGCGCGGAGTAGATCCCGATGGCGCTGCCCACCACCAGGGCGATAAGGAAGGCGGTGCCGACCAGCAAAAGCGTGTTGCCCAGCCGTTGGCCGATCAGGGTGCGCACCGGCAGGCTGTAGGTGCGCGAGTACCCCAGGTCGCCATGCGCCACCGCGCGCAGCCACTTGAGGTAGCGGATGATCAGGGGATCGTCCAGCCCGTAGTACTGGCGTAGCCGCTGCACGTCCTCGGGCTGCACCTCGGGGTTGGCCTGCGCCAGCAGCTCCACGGGATCGCCGGGCGTGTACACCAGCAGGGTGAAGAGGAGCACGGAGAGGCCCAACAGGACCACCGCCGACTGGATCGCCCGCTGCAGGAGGAAGCGCTGCATGCACGGTCACGGCAGGGACGGCAGGCCTCCCAGATCTTCAGCCGCGGGTCGAGCTCGTGACGTGCCGGGGACGAACCCCACGGCCAGCAGGCGCGAAGGCCTCCTCCAATGAGAACGCATCTTGAGTTCCCCCTCCCCCGAGGCCTCTCTTCAGTCTGCGAGTACCGGGCTAGTGCAGCCCCCGGATCACCCACTCCAGGGGGTTGCTGGAGATCATCGCCTCTCTGAGCTGGCGCCGATCCTCCTGGCTGGTCCGGCTGCTTTCGTCCGCTCTGGCCGGTTCGCGCTCCGGTTGCAGCTGCCGCCGCTCGATGCGAGGCCGGACCTCTGGACGGCTGCCCGCGCCCGGCTGTTCTGCCGGCTGCGGCCGGGGCGCCCGCTTGGGGGCGACTTTGCGCGCTTCGAGAAACTCGTCGACGTCGGCCCGCCGGATGCGGAACGATCGGCCCAACCGCACCGCCGGCAAGTCTCCGGCGCGAATGAATTTGTACACGGTGAGCTTGTTGAGTTGGAGGAAGGCAGCGACCTGGTCCACCGTCATCAGGTCACCGAGAGTGCGTTTCGCCCCGGCCATGTCGGGTTCACCTTCAACTGTATCAGATTTAACTCAAGCATACGGTACTACGCCCGGCGAGGGTTCTCCTGCTGTATCAAAACGTACTCAACGATACAAAAGTTCACTGGGTTGGGGCGGGTGCCGCCGCGGCCGCATGGGAATTCGGCGAGGCTAACTGGAGCGGAGGCGGGGGTCGAAGGCATCCCGGAGGCCGTCGCCCAGAAAGTTGTAAGCTACGACCGCCAGGATGATGAAGACCCCGGGCAGGAGCAGCCAGGGGGACTGCGCCAGGTTGGGCAGGTTGGCTCCCGCCGTCAGCAGGTTCCCCCAGGAGGCGCAGGGTTCGCGGATGCCGAAGCCGATGAAGCTCAGCCCGGACTCGCCCAGGATCGCCCCGGGGATCGACAGGGTAGCTACAACGATGACAAGCGAACTGGTGTTCGGTAAGATGTGCCGGATGATGATCCGCAGGTCATCTAAGCCGATCGCCTTCGCCGCCAGCACGAACTCCCGCTCCTTCAACGAGAGCACGAAGCCACGGATCAGCCGGGAGAACCCGGTCCAGCCCAGGAAGCTCAGGATGATGACGATCAAATAGAACCGCGTGGCGCACCCGACGTCGGTGGGCAGCACCGCGCTCAGGGTGAGAAACAGGTAGAAGCCGGGGAAGGCGATGATCACCTCGACGAGGCGCATCATGATGTTATCGACCCGCCCGCCATAGTAGCCGGCGATCCCGCCGTAGAGCAGTCCGATCGGAATCGTGATGCCCACCGCCAGGACGCCGATAATCAGCGAGATGCGCGACCCATAGAGGATCCGGGTGAACAGGTCACGTCCGAACTGATCCGTCCCCATCAGGAAGAGGCGGGCTGCCGGATCGACACCGAAGAGGTGCAGCGTGGTCGGGAAGATCCAGAAGAGGCGGTGCGGCTCGCCCCGGACGAAGACGTCGAGGGGGTAGGTGCGGTCGGTCACGATCCTGTACTTGCGCAGGCCGGGATCCACCAGCTCCGTCCGGTAGACGAACGGCCGGAGGTGCCACCGCCCCTCTGCATCGACGACGCGGGGCAGCGTGGGTGGGTGGAAGAAGCGCTCCCGGTCCGTGTAGTCCAGGGAGTAGGGTGCGATGAAGTCGCCGAAGAGCGACATCGTGTACAGGATGATCAGGATGACGCCGCCGATCAGGGCGACGCGGTGCTTGCGCAGCTGCCGCCAGGCCAGAGCCAGCGGCGGGCGCGAGACCATGGCCCGCTGCCGCTGCTCGGCCAGCGCCGCCATGGGGCGGGGCAGGACGCGGCGCCCGGGCGCCTCGCGCCGGGACGGCCCGGAGCCGGTGCTAGTCATAGCGGATTCTTGGATCAGCGAAGGCCAGCAGGATGTCGGCCACCAGATTGCCCAGGACCAGCGTGATGCTTCCGATGAGCAGACTGCCCATGACCACGTAAAGGTCCTTCTGCACCAGGGCCTCGAGGATGAGCCGGCCCAGCCCCGGCCAGCCGACAACGTTCTCCAGGATCGCCGACCCGCTGAGCAGTCCCCCGATTTCGAAGCCGAAGATCGTGATCAGCGGGTTGATGGCGTTGCGCACGGCATGCTTGTAGATCACCGGCCGTTCCGCCAGTCCCTTGGCCCGGGCGGTGCGCACGTAGTCCTGCCGCAGTACCTCCAGCAGGTTCCCCCGCATCTGCCGCATCAGCCCGGCGGAGGCGGTGAAGGCCAGCACCGTCGCCGGAATCACCAGGTGGCGGGCCACGTCGAGGACCTTCCCGTACCAGGGGAAGAACTCATAGTCTAGACTGGTCATCCCGCCGATGGGCAGCAGCCGCGTCTTGAAGGCGAACAGCAAGAGCAGCAGCCCGGAGAAGAACGTGGGCGTGGAGATGCCCAGGTAGGCGGTCATGGAGAGGGTGTTGTCCGAGAACGAATACTGCCGGGTCGCCGCGTGGATGCCGATGGGAATGGCCACCAGCCAGGCAATCACCAGCGCGGCGAGGTTCAGGATCAGGGTGTTGAGGAGGCGAGAACCGATCAGCCACGTCACCGGCACATGGTAGGCGAAGGAGTATCCCAGATCTCCCCGCAAGAAGATCGCGCGCAGCCACTTCAGGTACTGGATGTGCAGCGGTTGATCCAGCCCGAAGTTGCGGCGCATCGCTTCGACCGTCTCCGAGGAGACGACGGGGTTGAGGCGCATCTCGGAGAGAAAGTCGCCCGGGGAGAGTTGGATGATGATGAAGGAGATCAGCGTGACCCCGAAGAGGAGCGGGATCAGGTTGAGCAGGCGCTGAACGATGTGCCGGAGCATAGAAGAGCGCACGGGGGCGGGCGGCGCCCGCCCCCGATCGCCCTACTTGTACACGGTCTTGTAGTAGCGTGTCTCCAGCGTTCCGGTCACGCCCTGGAGGCCGAGCTTGATGTTCCCGATGGTGTTGCGCACCGCCGGCTGGGTCTTGGGGTTGCTGAACCACATCATCGGCGCCTGCTCCGAGTAGATCTGCTGCCAGCGCGCGTAGAGGGTCTTGCGCTTGGCCTGATCGGTCTCGCAGGCGGCCTGCTCGAAGAGCCGGTCGACCTCGGCCTCCCACTCGTTGACCGGCTTCTCCTGGTTGGGGCGCCACATGTGCAGGTCGCCCGAGCTGAGGTAGACGTTGCGGCCGGACGACGGCTCGATGCCGCCGGTCAGACCGATGATGATCGCCTGCCAGCGGTACGATCCCGTCAGCTTGCTCACCAGCGAGGGGAAGGCCTCGGGGGCAAAGGTGACCCTCATGCCCAGCTTGACGAAGTCCTGCCGCAGGATGTTGCCGATGGCCTCGCGGTCCGTGTTCCCCGCGTTGGTCTGTAGCGTGAACTCCACGACGTTCCCCTGAGCGTCGCGTAGCAGGCCGTCGGCGCCCTTGCGGTACCCGGCCTCGGCCAGGAGCTGCTGGGCCCGATCCAGGTTGTACGGGTACTGCGGGACGTTCGTGTTGACGTAGAGCTTGTTGCCGACGCTGATGGGGCTCCACGACGGCGTGGCGCGGCCCGCGTAGACCTGCTGGACGATCGTGTTGCGGTCGATAGCGTGGTTCAGCGCCCGGCGGAAGCGGACGTCCTGGAACCAGCTCAGCTGGGCCGGCGTCAGACCTCCCGAACCGACCCCGGCGGGGTTCTGGTTCAGGACCAGGAACTCCGAGCCGAACGTTTCGGGCCCATCGTAGACGGCGAAGCTGCCCTGCCTCTCCTGCGCCTTCAGTTCGGCGAACTCCCGGGGCCGCGCGCTGTAGAAGTCGGTCTCACCCGCCAGGAACTTCAGCCGCGACTGCTCCAGGTTGGGCACGATCAGGAGGATGTAGCGGGTGAGGTAGGGCAGCCGCTGGCCCCTCTTGTCCACCGACCAGTAGTTGGGGTTGCGCAGCAGGGTCAGGCGCTGCCCGGGGACGTACGACTGCAGAATGAAGGGACCGGTGCCGACGAGCTCCTTGGGGTTGACGTTGATCCCCCAGGTGCGGTTGAACTCGGCGCCGCCCTTGGCTAAGGCGTCGGCCAGCTTGTGCTTGGGCACGACGTCGATCGCCCCGATCAACCGCAGGAAGATGCCCACCGGGCAGATGGCCCGCGGGGTGATGAATTGGATGCGCCGCTTGTCCAGGACCCGCCACCGGAGCGGCTGATCCTGAAACGTCAGCAGGTCGACGGCGCTGTTGTCCACGCCATCGGTGAAGATCGCCTGCGCGCTGAACGCGACATCCTCCGTGGTCAGCGGCTGGCCGTCGGACCACTTGATACCCTCCCGCAGCGTGAAGGTCCACGTGCGGCCGTCCTGACTGACGGTCCAGGACTCGGCCAGCCCCGGAACGATCTCGCCGGTCAGGTAGTCCTGATCCACGAGGGCCTCAAACAGGGCTCCCGTGACGGCGGTCGACGCCGTGTCCTGCGCGACGATCGGGTTGAAGGTGCGCGGGTCGCTGATCTGCGAGATGACGTAAGTTCCGCCGTACTTGCCGATCTCCGGTGCATACGAGGCGACGCCGGGGTTGGGAATCCCCGGCAGGGTGAGCTTGGGCTGCTGTGCGCCCAGCGGGACGATCCCCCCGACCAGGAGGATCGCCGCCACACCGACCGCAATGGCCATCCGTCTCATACACGCCCCCTCCCACAACCGTAATGCGCGTCTGTCACGATTTCGTGTAAGTCTAGCATATTCGCGTCGGGCGGTCGGGAATCCCTCTGCGCACGCGGGTCAGTCCGCGGAGACGGTCTCCAGCGGCGCGTAGCCCAGGGCCAGGCGCTTCACCCCCACGGCGAACTGCACCGTGACGACCGCCCGCACGCCCTCCCCCTCCACCTCCAGCACCCGACCCTCGCCGAACTTGGCGTGGCGCACGCGTGCGCCCACCGGCGGCACGGTGACCGCGCGCTCCTCATCTGACCAGGGGGCCGCGGCGGCCGCGGGGACGGTCGCGGGCTGCAAGAGGTGTTGCGGAATCTCGTCTACAAAACGCGACGGGATGCTGGGATGGACCGCGCCGAAGATCATCCGCTGCCGGGCGTAGGTAACGTAGAGCCGATCCTTGGCCCGGGTCATGCCAACGTAGCAGAGGCGGCGCTCCTCCTCCAGCCCGTCTTCCTCTTCGATGGTCCGGGCGTGCGGGAAGAGTCCCTCCTCCAGGCCGGCCAGGAAGACGAGGGGGAACTCCAGGCCCTTGGCGCTGTGCAGGGTCATCAAGGTGATGCGGTCCGCCTGCTCCCGCCAGGTGTCCACGTCGGTGATGAGCGCCAGGTGCTGCAGAAACGCCTCCAGGCTCTCCTCACCGGTGACCGTTTCAAACTCCTGCGCCACCGTGACGAGTTCGCGCAGGTTCTCCAACCGGGAGTAGGCTTCCTCCGTCCCCTCCCGCTCCAGCATCTCCTGGTA
>LDXQ01000081.1 GCA_001443485.1 Candidatus Sysuimicrobiota bacterium CSP1-3 | reverse complement strand
CCGGGCGGCTCCGCGGCCGGGATGTCCCGGGATTGCGCATCCCCCAGAACCCAGGCATCGTTTCGCTCGCCGAGATCGTCCAATTCTATCGCTGACGGCTATTTCGGCTTCGCCAGGTCGATCGCGGCCCGCCGGATGAACGCCAGGTCCACGACCTGTTCGGGAGGAAGCGTCTGCGGAAGTAAGCCCTCGCGGACCCACCAGGCCTGGAACGCCGCGATGGACTCGACATTCAGGTGACCGTCGGCATGGATGAACGGCCACTGCATCTGCCGCAGCAGTGCCTCGTCCTCCCCCGTGAATCTCCTGATGATGGCGAGATTGCGCTCCGTCTTGCCGGCATTGTACTGCCTGACGCCACGGAGGTAGGCGTTCATGAAACGCTGGCCCAATCCCCGGTTGCGCGAGAGGAGATTGGGGCCGTACGTGATGGCGCCAAGCTGCGCCCGCGGCAGAATTTCGTCGCCCGTCACGACCACTTTGGCCACGCCCAGGTTTTCCAGCCGCGTCACGTACGGCTCGCCGGTCAAGGCTGCGTCAACGACCTTGGCTCTCAGGGCGTCGGCCACGAAGGCTTGGGGCACCTGGATGAACGTAACATGCTCTCTGGTCAGGAAAGCCCGGTCCCGGAGGAGACGGTCCCAGAAGCGCTCGTTTACGCCACCCCGGATGCCGGCGGCGACCCGCAGCCCCTGGAGATCCGGCAGGGTCCGGAAGCGGCCCGAATCGATCAACTCCTGCCGGACCATCAACGCCAGGGTCCTGTCGGCTGGGCCTAAGTGCCATTTGTCTGCCACGATGCGCAGTCTGGCCCCACGTCGGATGGCCTCGATTAGTCCCGCATTGAACCCGCCGGCGTTCACATCCATCTGCCCGGCGATCAACGCCGGCCAGGCCTCGATGTCCGAGCGGATCACGACTTGACGGATCTCGATACCCGAGGCGGCGAAGTGGCCCTCCTCTATCGCGATGAACACGGGCGCGTTGCTGATAAACGTGCTGACGCCGGTCACGAGCGGGGTAAGCGCAAGCGGCGCAGCCTGCACCCCAGTAACGGCCACCACGCTTGCGGTGCCGATCAGCCAAGCCAGAAGCGCGCACACGGTGCGCGCCGGCCGCCTCATCTCTGCTGCTGGCTGTCCGGCGGAATGGCTGCATCCGCCAGAAGCGCCCCCCGGGCGGTGTGCAGGTGGAGCACCTTTCCGCTCTCTGTCGCCAGTGGCTCACGGCGGAGGAGGTAGATCGTGTCCGCTCCTCGCCAGATGCGCCCGATCGTCCGGCCCCGCCGCGACAGCAGATGGCGGTCCGCAATTGCGCCTAGAACCCTCTCGCGGAGTGCGTCCTCGTCGACCGGCCCCACCTGGGGACTCACCAGGAGGAAGAGCCTTGTGAGGCCGCGCCCATCCTCTCCTTCGACGAGTTGATAGTGCCTGCTGTCCCCCCCGAATTCCCGGGGCAAGTCCTCTTCGAGCAGAGTGATCAGGCCGGGGCCGATGAAGGTCATCCCTTCAGCGGTCAGCTTTTCGAAGCTCAGGATCGTGTGCATGTGCAGTGAGAAACCCGCCTCGTCGAGGAAGCACCCGCAGCGACGCTTGCCCAGCTTGCCGTAGTCGCCGGATTCGACGTTGATCATGACGTGGCGCGTGTACGGCAGCAGGCTCGTGAACAGGTACGAGGAGACGGTGGTGCCGTTCTGGCCGACGGGACGAGTGTACTGCCGGAGGGCCACGCGGTCGGTCAGCACGTGCAGGTCATCGGCCTCCTCACCTCGCGGACACGACCACGCAGCGACGCCGAACTCGGAGAAGGCAAACATCGAAACGACGCGGTGCCCGTGGCGCGCAAATTGCTGATGCTTGAGCGGCGTCAGGGGCTCCCCGCCAATCCAAAAGACGACGTCGCCCATGTCGATTCCCGCCTCCTCCGCGGCGATGACCAGCCGAACCGCCGAGCTGTCAAAGGTGGACACCAATGTGCCACGCGGCGTGTTCGTCTTGCTGATGTAGCGGGCGAGCTCGACCGCCTGGGCTGCCCTCGCCGATCGGAGGAACGGGACCGGCCGGCCGCTCAGCACGCGCGCCGCCAGTACCAGGAGCACGTAGCCAAGGCCCGGCGGTCGCAGCAGAGTGAAGCAGATCGCCCGGCGGCCCGTCGACGTTTCCTGTAGTAGATACCTCAGGCCCTCAGGAAGATTCGCCCAGATGACGACGTCGCGTTCTCTGAGCCCGTAGCCCTCCAGGAGCCACAGGCGAAACTTGACCCACTCGAGGAATTCCTCCGCCGAGATGTCTGACTGCGTGCGGCGGGTGCGTGTGCCGCCGCTCTGCGCACGCAGCACTCCGCTGATGTGTGGGTTGGCGAAGTCTCGTTCCTGAAAGCGGAATGTTCGGCCGCGCCGAACCGCCGGCTCCAAGCCCTTGAACTCCCCGACGCGCACGTAAACGCTGTCCACGCGGAGCTGATCCAGCGCGGCATCCAACCCCCGGGTCAGAACCAGCTGGCGTAGCATCGGCCAATCGTATCCCGCCACCTCCAGCAGCGCACGGTACGGGCTCCGGGGGTTGGCGAAGACAAGCCGCTCCACCGAGGTCAGGAAGTTCTCCTCACGATGAGCCAGGCGGTCGCGCAACTCCTCCGCCACGCCGGCCGTCGAGGTGACCCGGTAGCGAAAGAGCTTGAGCATGGCGAGATGCAGACGGAGGGATGAGGCCGCGATGCGAATCTCCTGCGCGTTCATTCCCTTATGCCACCGCCCAAGCGAGGCTGGGATGGCTGCGCCACCCGCCCGCCCATCATTCCGCGCTACCGTGGCTTGGCCAGATCCAATGCCGCGCGGCGAGTGAACGTGAGATCGACGACGAGGTGCCGCGGGACGACCTGCGGCAGGAAGCCCTCACGCACCCACCAGGCCTGAAATTCCATGATGGACTCGACGTTCAGGTGGCCGTCGGCGTGGATCTGGGGCCACTGCATCTGCCGCACCGTGGCTTCGTCGTCGCCCGTGTACTTGCGGATGATGGCGATGTTCCGCTCGGTCTTCCCCTCGTTGTACTGCCGGGTCCCGCGCACGTAGCCGTTCATAATGCGCTGGCCCAACCCCGGATTCCGCGCGAGAAGGTTGGTTCCGTACACGACGACCGAAAGCTGCGCCCGGGGAAGGACCTCGTCCCCGGTGACGACGATCCGAGCCAACCGAAGAGTCTCCAGCCGGGTCACATAGGGCTCTCCGGTCAGGGCGGCGTCGATGGTCTTGGCCTTGAACGCGTCGAGCACAAACGCGGACGGCACCTGGACGAACGTGACGTCCTCTTCCGTGAGGAACGCGCGGTTGCGCAGCACACGCTGCCGGAACAGATCGCCCGCTCCGCCCCGCGAGCCCACGGAGATCCGCAGCCCCCGGAGGTCGCGGAGGGTGCGGAAACGACCTGAGTCGATCAAGTCCTGCCGAACCATAAAGGCAAGCCCACGGTCGTTGACGCCCATGTGCCATTTGTCCGCGACGATACGCAGTCTGGCCCCGCGCCGGATGGCCTCCACCAGACCTGCATTGTACGATCCGGCGTAGAGGTCCAGCTGGCCGGCGATCAATGACGGCCATGCCTGCGCGGACATTCGCACCTCTTCCAGGCGCGCTTCCACGCCCCAGGCCGCAAAGTACCCCTCTTCGATGGCGATGTAGATCGGCGCGTTGCTCAGGAGAGTGCTGCTCCCGAGGATGACCGGCGTCAGCGGAAACGGCGCGGCCTCCAGCCAGGGGACCGCCAGCACCCCGACCGCTACGCCGAGCCAGGCCAAAAGCGTGGCGGCGTAGCGGACGATCGGCCTCATTCCTCCGTCCCTCCCTCCGCGCCATCGCCCGAGGCGGCCAGCAGCGTGCCGCGATCCCGGTGCAGGTGCAGGACCTTTCCGGTGGCGGTGGCGAGTGGGTCGCGGCGCAGGACCTGGAGCGTGCCGGCCCTTTCCCAGATATGCTGAATCGTCCGGCCGCGGCGGGGGAGGAGATGGTGCTCCTCGATCGCCCGCAAGACGCGGCGGCGGACGGAGTCCTCGTCGATCGCCCCCACCTGTGGGCTCACCAGCAGGTAGAGGTGCGTGAACCCCCGACGATCCTCCCCCTCGACGAGCTGGTAGTGCCTGACGTCCCCGCCGAACTCCCGCGGCAGGTCTTCCTCCAGCAGGGTGATCAGCCCCGGGCCGATGAACGTCATGCCTTCGGCCGTGAGCTTCTCAAAGCTGCGGATCGTGTGCATGTGCAGCGAGAAGCCCGTCTCCTCTAGGAAGCATCCGCAACGGCGTTCCTCCAGGCCGCCGTAGTCGCCAGTTTCCACGTTGATCATGACGTGGCGGGCGTGCGGTAGGAGGCTGCTAAACAGATAGGCAGGGACGGTATCCCCATCCTGCCCGACAGGGCGAGGATACTGCCGGACGGCCGCGCGGTCCGTCAGCACGTGCAGGTCATCGACCTCGCGCCCCCGCGGGCACGTCCAGGCGGCGGTACCAAATTCGGTGAAGGCAAACGCCGACAGGACGCGGTGGCCCCGGCGAATGAACTGCTCATACTTGAGGGGTGTGACGGGCTCGCCGCCAATGAGGAAGGCGACGTCGCCCATGTCGATCCCCGCCTCCTCCGCGGCGACCACCAGCCGCAGCGCGGGGTTGACAAAGGTGGTCAGCAGCGTCCCGCGCGGCGTGTTCGCCCGGCCGATGTATCGCGCGAGCTTGGCCGCCTGCTCGGCCGTGGCCCACTGGATGAAGGGCACCCGGACGCCGCTGAGCAGGCGCGCCGCCAGAATCAGAAGCGCGTACCCCCAACTGGGAGACCCGAGCAACGTGAAACAGGTGGCCTGACGGCCCGTCACGGCGGCTTGCAGCAGAGTGGTGACGCCCTGGGGCAGGTTCTGCCAGGTCACGGCGGCGCGCTCGTGAAGCCCGTAGCGCTCGAGGAGCCACCACCGGAAGCGGACTCTTTCGAGGAACTCCTCCTCCGAGATATTCGTCTGCGTGCCCCGGCTGCGGGACCCGCTGCTGCGGACGCGCAGCGCCGCGCGTACCAGCGGGTTGGCGAAGTCCCGTTCCTGAAAGTTGAAGGTCCGGCCCTGCCGGACCGCCGGCTCCAGTCCCTTGAACTCCTGAATGCGCACGTACACGCCATCCGCGCACAACTGATCCAGCGCCACGTCCAGCCCTCGCGTCATGACGAGCTGGCGCACGCTCGGCCAGTCATAGCCCGCGGTCTCCAGAAGCGGGCGGTAGGGGCTGCGGGGGTTGGCGAAGACGAGGCGCTCGGCTGACTCCAGGAAGTTCTCTGTCCGGTGGGCCAGGCGATCGCGCAGCTGCTCCTCCACCCCGGCCGGCGAGGTCACCCGGTGACGAAAGAGCATGAGCATGCTCAGGTGAAGACGGAGACTCGACGCCGCGATCCGGATCCTGCTCGCAGCCATGATCAGCCCCGGCTAGCGGTGGAAGAGGCCCTCCGACCAGGGGAGCAGCCAGTGTTCGGCCAGGCGCAGCACTGCGGCGATGCCTGCGCCTAACAAGGCCGCCACCAGCATGCCCACGTAGACGTGTTCCGTCTTGAACGTTTCCCAGGCAAACCAGAGGAACGCGCCCAACCCGGTGCGTGCCGAGATGAACTCGATCCCGATCACCAGGAGAAGCGCCAGACCCAAGGACAGCCGCAGGCCGGCGAAGATCAGCGGCAGGCTGCCGGGGAGCACGACACGGGTGAAGATGCTCCAGGGACGCGCCCCGTAACTGCGGGCCACTTCGAAGTGCACCTCATGGATGGCGCGCACCCCGGCCACGGAATTGATCAGCGTAGGGAAGAACACCCCGATGGCGATGATCACGATCTTGGATGCCTCGCCGACGCCGAAGATCATCATCAACAGCGGGAAGAGCGCCAGCCGCGGCACCGTAAAGAACGCGCTGATCAGGGGGTCCAGCAGCAGCCGGACGGGTCGGATCCAGCCCATGGTCAGGCCGAGGACCAGGCCGGGGATGGCGCCCAACAGGAACCCCTGCCCGATCCGCTGCAGGCTGATGCCCAGATGGCGCGGCAGCTCGCCGCTGGCCATCAGCCGAATCAGCGTCTGCACGACGACGCTCGGGGCGGGGAAGAAGAGTTGCGTCAACCAGCCGGCGCGCGCCGTCACCTCCCACAGCAGGAGCAGCGACACCGGCAGGAGGAGGCCTAACCACGACTCCCGGCCAGGGCGCTCGCTCTCCGCAAACGGCGTCTCCGCCGCGGCCTCATCGGGCGTGTCGGCAAGTCCGGCCTTAGCCAGCCTGTCGGTCGCGTTCATTGCCGGGCCACGGAGCGCACGGCCTCCTCGAGTTGCCGCCAGATCAGACCCTTCAGGTCGGCGAAGGCCGGAGTATGCATCACGGCGAGTGTGCGCGGGCGCGGGAAGGTGACGCGGAACTCCCCCTGCACCCGGCCCGGGCGCGCGGTCAGGACGATGATGCGGTCGCCGAGGAGGATCGCCTCGTCGATGTCGTGCGTGACGTAGACGACCGGCCGCGGCACGTCGCCGAGCATCCGGAGCAGTTCGTCCTGCAGCACGAGCTTCGTCTGGGCGTCCAGTGACGCGAACGGCTCGTCCATGAGTAACACTTCCGGGTCCGTGACGAACGCGCGCAGCAAGCCCGCGCGCTGCTTCATGCCGATGCTGAGCTCGTGCGGGTAGTTGCGCGTGAAGCGGGACAACCCGGCCCGTTCCAGCAGTGGGAAGGCCCTCCCTTCACGCTCGTCCCGACCGACGCCCCGCATCTCCAGGCCAAATGTCACGTTCTGCAGCACCGTCATCCAGGGAAACAAGCCGTGATCCTGAAAGACCATGGCGGTGAGCGGGTTGTTCCCGGGGCGGCCGACGAAATCCACCCGCCCACGCTGCGGCTGGAGCAGACCAGCGAGGATCTTCAGCAGGGTGGTCTTGCCGCAGCCGCTGGGTCCAAGCACGCAGACGAACTCATGCTCGGCGACGCGAAAACTGACGTCGCTCAAGGCCTCCAGTCGCTTCCCCCGCACCCGGTAGGCCAGAGAGATCTCGTGACAGGCTACCTGCATCATGTCTCCTTCATTGACAACGCAACTGCCGTGCGCTGTGCGCGCACGGCGACGTCGGCTCAGGCACCTTTCAATTCTGATTGTGTGCCGTTTCGATTTCAGGATGATCCTTGATTTTTCCTGCCGAAGACACCGCCGAACGGGCTTACCGGGCCATTTTCAGCCATTATCGAGAGGCGGGGTTCTATCGTCTGATAGAGGCCAGCTGCCCTCGCCTGAGTGCCAGCCGACCCTACCCTCCTGGAGTTCCGCGGGGGCGGGCCGACCAGTCCGCCCCCGTTTGCGTTCAGGCACCCGGAAGGGAATCCGCAGGCGAGCGGCAAAGAAGATACCGGGAAACTCCACCGTGAGTTCAACTTAGGGAAGAGCCGAATCCCCTGTGCGGCAGGGGAGCGGGGGACCCGGAAACGGGGCGAATCGTCGCCGCCGACGCGGCAGCGTAGGCTATCTCTGGTAGCCGAGCCCGGCAGCTAACCTCGCAGGCATTCCAGGGAACGGCAGGGGCATGGAGCAGCGGCCCAGTGCTTTCTCTGGGCCGTTTCGATTTGCGGCGCGGGCAACGAGAAGGGGTCGGGCCCGGGGGAGGTGTCTCAGATGTCGGTGACGCTCACGCGACGAATCGGAATCCTCACGGCTGTCCTCCTCACGGTCGCGTTCTGGCCGTCCGCCAATCCCGCAGCCCAATCCCGGGAGATCACCTCGCGCGGCGACGGACCCTGGGACAGCCCCGGCACGTGGTCCTGCCAGTGCGTTCCCACCGCGGCCGACCGGATCGTCATCCGCGGCGGCGACGAGGTCACCGTGCGCGGGCAGTCGACGGCGAGATCCGTCGCGGTGGAAGGGGTCCTGCGCGCCTCGCGCACCGCCGATTCGACGCTCGTACTGTCGGGGAACCTCGTCGTGCGGGGTTCCGGCTGGCTGGACTTCGGCACTCCCGCCGCGCCGATGCCCGCCGGCGTGACGGCGCGCATCCGATTCGTCCTCGACGAGGCCCGCTACCGTGGGGGAGCGGCCGACATACCTCTGGACACCGACGTCGGCCTGTGGGCGATCGAGCGGGGCCGGGTCTCCACGCGGGGACCGAGCCGGGACGCCTGGAGTCTCCTGGCGGCTTCAGCGCGCGCGGGCGCGCGGGAGATCCGCGTGGATCCCCGCTATGCCGCCGGCTGGCGGGCCGGAGACGAACTGCTCATCGGACCAAGCAAGACGCCGCGCAACCGCGAGGATACCGTCGACGACGAGGTCCGGCGCATCGTCGCAGATCTCGGCGGGGGCCAGTACCGCCTCGATCAGCCGCTTCTGTACGATCACCTGGTGCAGACCCTCCAGTGGCGGGACGCCTGGGGGGACGACTGGACGGAAGCGCTGGCGCCGCCCGTCGCCAACCTGACGCGCAACGTCGTCTTTGAGGCCGCCGACCCGAACCACCGCCCGCACATCATCTTCCTCGACGCCGCGCGGGCCGAACTCGAGGACCTGGCGATTCAAACCTTCTCCCCGGTCCCGCGGTTCGACCGGTTCGGCCGCTACGCTCTCCACTTCCACATGCAGCAGGAGGGCAGCCGCGGCAGTCACGCCCGGCGGGTGGTGATCCGCGGGGGCCGGGGAGATGGACTGCACATCCATGAATCCTCCGGTGTGGTTGTTGAAGATCTGGTCGTCTTCGACCAATCCGCGACGGGGGCCCTGGGGATCATGCTGGAGGAGGCACGCGATTCCTCCGGCGTGGCGATTCCCGATTCGGGGGCCACCGATGCCTGGATCGACCGCCCGCTCATGGTGAAGGTGGGCGGCATTGGCAGCAGCGGAGGTCGGACCTTCGGCATCTGGCTTGGCGGCGGTGTCGGCGCTTATGTTGTGGGCAGCCACGCGGCGGGCGGTCGCGCCGGCGCGGGCATCCATTGGCCCGAAGGCCGGGGGAACAACCGTGGGGCCAATCCGGCCAACCCCGACAGAACGCCGCGCGTCCTCCGCGCGGTCACGCACTCGTCCCTCCAGGGCTTCTTCTGGTGGCAGAACACAACGCCGGCGCAGGATGTCCTGGACCTGCTGGCCTGGGGGAACCGCATCGGGGTGGACATCGGCGCCTACGGCACGAACTACTGGCTCTACGGCGCGCGGGCGGTGGGGAACACCGTCACACAGTTCACCAATCACGCGAACGGCACAGCGGTCACGAATTTCCTCGCCGACGGCCGGAACCTCGGCGGCGACGGGATCATCATCGATCGTTACATCTTCGAATCCACGCGGGATTCGCTGTACGAGGGAGGCGTCGTCCGGGGCGCGGCCACCGCCGCGGGCTTCCACGACTGCCTGAGTGTGACGCGGACGTGCGGCAGCGCCACCACCCATGTCCAGTTCAGCTACGTGGAGTTCGCCGACAACCCGTTGCTGCGATTCGACTGGCACCCGCAGGTCGGCACCTACCTGCGCATCCGCAATCAGACC
>LDXQ01000080.1 GCA_001443485.1 Candidatus Sysuimicrobiota bacterium CSP1-3 | reverse complement strand
TGCCCTGCTCTGGTTGGGTTCGGGTCTGGTCATCGCCGCAGCGGCACTACGTCGCCTTCACCCTCGCGCGCTGCTGGTCCTGCTGGTCGCCCTGGCGACGGGGGATTTGCTGTCTTATGGCCTGAATTTCTACCCGACGGTCGAGGCGCGGGCGCTCTCTGCCCCGGTGCCCACGGAGCAACTCCTGGACCTGCAGGAGGGCCGGTACCGCATCCTGCCCACTCCGACGTTCATGTTCTCCTGGCTACCCGCGATGACCCTGCGCTTCACCCCACGTCCGGGAGAGGATCTCCAGAGCATCCGCGCCGCGCTCGCTTTCAATATCGGCGCCCAGCAGCAGATCCCCAGCGCCGGGGGCTACAGCCCCATCGCAGTCCGGCAGATGACGGAGTTCCTCGCCCTGGCGATCCGGCAAGGGACGCAGTCCGCGGGCCGCTCTCCCCTGATCGACTTCATGGCCGCACGGGACGTCTTCACGCGGACCGACGTAAGCCAGTCCTACCGTAAGGTCTTCGCCGGATCCTACTACATCTTTCGGAACGAGAGGGCGCTGCCCCGAGGCTTCCTGGTGACGCGATTCTCGGTCCAGCCGAACGATGCCCTCGTCCTATCGGAATTCATCAGCGACTGGGATCCCGCCCAACTGGTGATTCTGGACCGCCCCCCCGCCGAAACGTACAACCTGCGGCCCACCGCTCATCCCGGCGAGATCATCCGGCGTTCCTACGGGCTGACCAGGCTGACCTTCGACTTGGCACTGCAGGCGCCGGCGATTTTCGTGCTGAGCGACACCTACTATCCGGGATGGAGGGCATACGTCGACGGCGTGGAACAGCCAATCTACCGTGCCAACCACGCGTTTCGCGCGGTGTTTCTGCCAGTCGGCGCTCGGCACCTGGAATTCGTTTTCCGTCCTTGGACCGTCGCTCTGGGAGGACTGATCAGCCTGGGCACCTGGGCATTGCTGGTGGGAGGGTGGCTCGCGGCGCGAATCCGCCACGGTACACGCAAGGGCACGGACAATCCCCGGGGCGGCAGGACCTCCCGGGCAGATGAGAGTGGGATGGCCAGCAGATGACGTCCAAGACAGATGCCGCCGTCAAAGTTCCCTTAGCCGATTTGCAGCGCGAGTATGCTCAGATCGAGGGCCCCGTGCTCGCGAAGATCCGTGAGATCCTCGTCAGTGGCCGGTTCGTGCTCGGGGCGGAAGTGGAAGCGTTTGAGTGCGAGTGGTCCGGCTATCTTGGCGTGAAGCATGCGGTGGGCGTAGCCAATGGAACCGACGCCCTAGTTCTGACCCTAAAGGCCCTTGGGATCGGCCCCGGCGACGAAGTCATCACGGCGGCGAATACCTTTGTGGCGACAGCGGAGGCGATCGCGCAAGTGGGGGCCCGGCCGGTTCTGGCAGACGTGACGCCGGATACGTACACCACTGACGTTGCCCAAGTAGAGCATCTGATCACTGCGCGTACGCGGGCGATCATTCCCGTCCACCTGTACGGTCAGCCCGCCGATATGGCCCCGCTGCTGGAGCTCGTCGAGCGTCACGGCCTGACCGTGATCGAAGACGCGGCGCAGGCTCATGGGGCTACCTACAGGGGGCACAAAGTCGGCTCGCTTGGCCAGGCCGCCGGCTTCAGTTTCTATCCGGCCAAGAATCTGGGGGCGTATGGTGATGCCGGGATCGTCGCGACCAATGACGATCAGATCGCCCAGTCAGTTCGTCGGCTCCGGAATCACGGCGGGGTGGAGAGACATCAACATGACATGGTGGGACAGAACAGCCGGCTGGATGAACTGCAGGCCGGCATCCTGCGGGTAAAATTGCCCTACCTGGATGCGTGGAACGAGCGCCGGTGGCAGCACGCCCGCACTTACGACCGCCTGCTCTCCGCGACTCCCGGTATCGCCGTTCCCCAGACTGGACCTGAGCGGACGCACGTGTATCACCAGTACGTGATCCGCGTGGACCGGTCACGGCGGGACGCCCTGCGGACCCACCTCCAGCGGTGGTGGATTGAGACCGGAATCCACTATCCGCGGCCGGTCCACCTGACGGCGGCCTTCGCGCATCTTGGATCCGGACCGCGCGGCTTCCCGGTTGCCGAGGCGCTCGCGGCGAGCATTGTCTCCCTGCCCATGTACCCCCAGTTGACCCCGGAGCAGTTGACCCACGTCGCCCGCCAGATCGCCGCCTTCGTGGAAGACCGCGCTGGCGAAACCCGCGGGGAGCAGGGGTGACCACGATGGTCCGTGTCGGCGTGATCGGATGTGGGTATTGGGGTCCCAACTTGATTCGCAACTTCCTCAAAGTCGAGGGCTGTCAGGTCGTCGCGGCCGCCGACGTCGATCCCGTCCCGCTGGCGCCCCTGCGGCGCCTATATCCCGCCACGCGGTTCACGACCGAGTCGGAAGCACTGCTGGCCTCCGACCAGGTCGATGCCGTGGCTATCGCGACCCCTATCTCCACGCACTACACGCTGGCACGAGAAGCCCTCCGCCGAGGAAAGCACGTGCTCGTGGAGAAACCGCTGACGGCCACCGTCCCTCAGGCGGAGGAGTTGATCGACTTGGCCGACCGGCAGCGACGGATCCTGATGGTAGACCACACCTTCATCTACACCGGCGCGGTGCAGAAGATCAAGGAGTTGATCCGGCGCGGCGAGTTGGGGGAGATCTACTATTACGACGCCGTCCGGGTCAACCTGGGGCTGTTTCAGAACGACGTGAATGTGCTTTGGGACCTGGCCCCCCATGATTTCTCCATCATGACATTCCTTCTGGATAGGCAGCCGGTGCGGGTCTCGGCCGTGGGGGCCGCACCTGTCAAGGCCGGCGGGTGGAAGATGGAGAGTATTGTCTACGTCACGGTCGAGTTCGCGGACGAGACGCTGGCGCACTTTCACCTGAACTGGCTCTCGCCCGTGAAGATCCGGCGGACCTTGATCGGTGGCAGTCTGAAGATTGTCGTGTATGACCACCTCGATCCGGACAATCAAGTCAAGATCTTCGACCGGGGCGTCGAGATCCTCCCAGACCGCGACTCGCGCTACCGGACCCTGGTTCAGTACCGCACCGGGGACATGCTGGCGCCGAAGATTGACCAGTCAGAAGCACTGGAGCAGGTGTGCCGCCACTTTGTCGACTGCATCCGGACGGGGCGGCGCCCCCTCACCGACGGGGCGGCCGGGTTGCGCGTCGTGCAGTTGCTGGAAGCGGCGCAGCACTCTCTGGACCAGCGCGGCGTGGTCACCGGCGTTTGAAGATGATGGCGCAGCGGTCTCGGCACCAAGGCATCGCCCCTGACGTGAAGCTGGGTGCTAACGTGCAGATCCACGACTTCGTCAACCTCTACGGCTGTGAGGTTGGCGACAACACGCGGATCGGTGCCTTCGTCGAGATCCAGAAGGGGGCGAAGATCGGGCGGAACTGCAAGATCTCCAGCCACGCCTTCATCTGCGAAGGCGTAACTATCGAAGACGAGGTGTTCGTAGGGCATCACGTGGTCTTCATTAACGACCGCTATCCTCGGGCGGTTAACGCGCGCGGCGAACTGCAGACGGAAGCCGACTGGACGGTGCGGCCCACCGTGGTACGGCGCGGCGCCTCGATCGGCAGCGGCGCTGTGATCCTTTGTGATGTAACCATTGGCGAGGGGGCCATCGTGGGTGCCGGGAGTGTAGTCACCCGTCCCGTTCCGCCGTGGACGATTGTCGCCGGGAATCCGGCCCGCGTCGTGCGCCAGACCGGTCCGGAGCGGTGAGCGCGTGGCAGAATCAGGACTGACGGTGCGAGCGCAGGGGGAAAACGCGGTAGCCGCGCGCCACCACGAAGGGCGACCGCGCCGGCGTCTCTCCCTGCTGGTCCTCGTCTACAACGAACACGCCATTCTCAATACCTTCTACGAGCGCATGCGTCGCGTCCTGGATAACTTGGTGGGGTATGATGTGGAAGTCATCTTCGTGGACGATGGGAGCCGCGACGGATCGCTCGACATCCTGCGCGCACTGCGCGCCCGGGACGCGCGGATCAAGATCCTGAGCCTCTCGCGCAATTTCGGCTCCTGGAACGCTATCGCCGCCGGCGTGGACGCTGCCAGCGGCGAAGCGGTAGTCTGGATGACCTCGGACCTCCAGGATCCGCCCGAGCTCCTGCCGCAGATGGTGCACCACTGGGAGCAGGGGGCGGACGTCGTGTGGGCCGTGCGGACGCAGCGGGACGACCCGGTGCTGCGCCGGCTCGCGGCATCGGTCTTTTACCGGATGCTGCGGCGCGTGGCACTACCCGACTATCCAACCATGGGCATGGACATCTGCCTGCTGGACCGGCGGGTCGCCCAAATTTTCGCACGGCTGAAGGACCGGAACCGGTTCACCCAGGCGCTGATCATGAACCTGGGATTTGCCCAGGTGCGGGTGCCTTACCGGCGGGAGCGGCGGCAACAGGGGCGGTCAAAATGGGGCAGCTTTACCCGCCTGTCCAACATGGGGATCGACATGATTGTGGCTGTCTCTCCGTGGCCCCTGCGAGCGATGACGTACATCGGTCTGGTCCTCTTCCTGCCCGGTGTGCTGCTCGTCGCCGTTTGGCTGCTGGGGGCGCTGCTGGGGCGGCCGTTGTCCTCGCCGTGGATCCTTCCGGCCGCAGCGGTCGGCATCATTGGCGGGTTGAATGCCACGATGCTCGGTGTCCTTGGCGAATACGTCTGGCGGATCCTGGAAGGCGTACGCGAGCGTCCACTCTACATCGTTCAGGAGCGGATCGGTTTCGAGCCTCTCACTCCTGTGTCCGAGGGCCCGCCGAGTCATCGGGGGAGCACTTGGGAACAAGGGTAGAGAGGCAGCCGGGACCGCGGGTCAGTGGCGGTGTGCGCCGAGGATGAACGATTCGATCGGTCTCAAAGAGCAAGCAGTGGGCAGACGACTTCTGATCCTGACCCGCCGGCTCGATACGCGTCTCGTCCGCTTTCTGCTTGTGGGGATCACGGGCGTCGGCGTCAGCACCGCCGTCCTCTGGATCGCCACGCGCGGATTCGGTCTGGCCACGCTCTGGGGCGGCCTGCTGGCTTCGCTCGTCTCTACCGGTACCAACTTCCTGCTAAACGACGTTTTCACCTGGCGCGACCGCCGCGTCGGCGGACTGGGCCCTTGGTTCGGCCGACTGATCCGCTACTATATCACCACGTTCGCGGGGAACGTCATTTATCTCGGCGTGCTCAGCGCGCTCGTGCACGGGCTGCGCATATTCGACCTGCTGGCCAACCTAGTCGCCATCGGCGTTGGCGGGACGTTCAACTACCTGATCCACAATCTCTGGACCTGGCGCAAAGGTGCACACCGGTGAGCCGGACCATGGAACAAAGTGCGGCGGGGGTAACCTCGGTGGAACGCACGGGAGACAGGTTCGCCGCGCGCCTTCGGATTCCAGAACATGTTCTCGCAGACAGCCTAGGTCTGTTGGTTCTGGTCGCTGCCGCCCTTCTGCTGCGCGCTGTGTTCCTGACGGCACGCAGCGTCATCTTCGAGGAAGCCTTCAGCGTCGAGGTCGCGCGGTTACCGTGGTCCCAAGCCTGGCGGACCATTGCCAGCATCGATTCCCATCCGCCCCTATACTACGTGCTGCTGAAGCTCTGGCTGGTGTTTGGCCGCAGCCCGGCGGCAATTCGCTCGTTGTCCGCCCTCCTCGGCAGTCTGGCGGTCGTGCCGACCTACCTGCTGGCCCGATCCATCGGCGGACGATCGGTCGCCTTTGCCGCGGCGATCCTGGTGGCTGGCTCGGCACTGGCTATCCAGGCGAGTGTCGAAGCACGGATGTATCCTCTGCTGATGCTGCTCGTGACCGCGGATACCTACTTCCTGCTGCGGGCAATGCATCAGCCCCAAGGTCGCGGGTGGTGGATGGCCTACGGGCTCTCTCTCGCCGTGAGCCTTTACGTTCACTACTTTGCCTTCTTTATGATTTTGGCCCACGGGACGTATGTGCTCGCATACGCGCGATCGGATCGGGCTGTGCGGCGGAACTTTCTCCTGGCGCTGGGCGGCGCGTTCCTGGCGTACGCGCCCTGGTGGCCGGCGGCGGCGCACCAGCAGGCCACCACCACCGGACCCGCAGTCGTGGGGACGACATGGGCACAGATACCCTTCGCAGTCCCCGTGACCATCGTGGCGTTGCACAGCGTGGGCGGCTACTTCCTGGGGCTGGGTGGCTACCACATCGTCCCGGACTGGCGGTGGCCCCAGCTGTTCCTGCTGGCGCCGTTCGTGGCCCTCGCCGCAGCCGGTGCCCTGACAGGGCGACACCGGCCGCAAGGGGTCCTCATGCTGCTGTCATGGCTGGTGCCGCTGCTCGTGCTGACGGTCGGGTCGGTGCTGACGGGTGTGTACTATGCTCGCCCGCGGACGACGTCCTTCCTGATGCCGTTCTTTGCGATCATGCTGGCGCTGGGACTTTCCCGTGTTGCGTCGCGCGGGAGGGCGTCGGCCTGGCTCCTCGGCGCAGCGGTCGGACTGGTCGTGACGCTGAACCTGCTAGCCCTCAGATTCTCTCTTGCCGACACCCGGTACACACCCTTCAACTGGGCGGAGGCCGCGCGCCATGTGCAGGAGAACTGGCAGCCGGACGATGCCGTGGTGTTCTACCCCGTGCCGGCGCGGATTGCGTTCAGCTATTACCTCCCCGGGGTTGCAGCGAACGCCGTCACGATCGTGCCTCCTGCTACCGGAGGACTGTCCACAGAACAGCTGGCCAAGCGCGTACCGCCGGTGGTGGTTTCCGTCAAGGGGGCGCCGAGGGTCTGGTTCGTCCTCACTGGTCCGACGCCCCCGGGGACGGTGGAGCTTCTGGAGGGTGCCCTGGAGCGTGCGTATTACCGCCAGAACGTGACGGATTTCGGACGGGTCTGGGTATTTCTCTACGCAAAGCGGGGTGGTGAGACCCAGTGAGCGTCGCCGCGGATGCCGCGCAGCTCATCGCGAACGTCGAGCGGGTCATCGTGGGCAAGCGCGAGCCGATCGAACTGGTGGTCACCGTTCTGCTGTCGGGCGGGCACGTCCTGCTGCAGGACGTGCCGGGCGTGGGCAAGACGATGCTCGCCCGGGCGCTCGCCCGCTCCATCGGCGGGGAGGCGGCGCGCATCCAGTGCACCCCCGACCTGCTGCCGCAGGACATCACCGGTAGTTCCGTCGTGGACCAGCGCTCGCTGGAGCTGCGTTTCATCCCCGGTCCCATCTTCGCCAACGTGGTACTGGTGGACGAGATCAACCGGGCGACGCCACGCACGCAGGCCGCGTTTCTGGAGCCGCTCGACGAGGGGCAGGTGACGGTGGACGGCCGCACCCACCTGCTGCCGGCCCGTTCTTCTTGCTGGCCACCCTCAACCCCGCGGAGCACCACGGCATCTACCCGCTGCCGGAGGGGCAACTCGACCGCTTCATGCTCGCCACCTCGCTGGGCTACCCCGGGTTCGAGGACGAATTGCAGATGCTCGGCTCCCACGTCGCGCGCCACCCCATCGACGACCTCGCCCCGGTCTTCACCCCCGAAGCCGTGGTAACGTTGGCGCGGGAGGTCCGCGCGGTCTTCGTCAGCGAGGCGGTGCGGCGCTACGCCCTGCAGATCATCGCCCGCACCCGCACCGCGCCCGGCGTGCTCCTGGGGTGCAGTCCGCGTGCCGGCATCGCGCTGCTGCGGGCGGCCCAGGCACGGGCGGCGATGGCCGGCCGAACCTTCGTGCTGCCGGACGACATCAAAGCGCTGGCCGTCCCCGTGCTGGCGCACCGCATGCTCGTGCGGCCAGAGGCCGGGCCCGCCGCCGGCATCATCACCACCCTCCTGCAGGAGCTGCAGGCTCCCCCTGAGATCCAGAGCACCCGCGCGCGTTTATGACTGGCCGGGCATCGAGGCAGGGGTCTTGCCGTTCTGCATGCGTTTGTGTACTATGTGTACAAACGACACAACAAGGCGGTGGCCATGTCTACCCCGGTTACGACTCGGCTGGAAAGAGGGGTCCTCGAAGCCGTGCAGAGGCGCGCCGCTCGTGCGCGTCGATCGCGCAGTGACACGATTGCTGAACTCATCCGGCTGGGGCTGGACATGCTGCGCTACCCGGGGATGACCTTCGTCGACGGGCCTGCCGGACTGCGTGCCCACATCGCCGGCACGGGGTTGGATGTCTGGGAGATCGTGACGGTTCATCGGGCCCACAGACGTAGCGAGGATGCTGTTCTGCGGCACCTTCCCCAACTCAGCCGCCGACAGTTGCGCACGGCGCTGGCTTACTGGTCCAATCACCGGGAGGAGATCGACGCGGTCTTGCGAGAACAGGAGCGCGCCCCCGAAGAGTGGAGCCGTGAAGTGGCGGTTTCGGGTCCGACCGGCCGCTGAATGCGCCTGCTGCTCGATGCGCACTTCGATCCCGCCGTCGCGCGGACGCTCAGGGAACGGGGGCACGACGTCATGGCGGCTGTCGATCTCGGGCCCGAGGTCTACCAGGCTTCCGACGCTGAACTGCTGGAGTTCGCGGCAGCCGAGAGCCGTGCGCTCGTCACCCGCAATGTCCGGGACTTCGTGCTGCTGCATGCGGAATGGCTGGCGCAGGAACGATCCCACGCGGGGATCATCCTGGTGCACACCAGGACCATTCCACAGGGGGAGCGTGGAGCGGAGATCCGCGCGCTCGAACGCCTTCTCCGAAAGCCCCCTGCCGTGGACCTCGCGGACAGCGTGATCTGGCTGCGTCCCTGACCCAGTCCGGGGTAGCGGACGGGCTACGAGAGCGTCAGTCCCAGAGGCTCTGGAGGTCGAAGGTCAGGTCGGGGAAGACTGCTGAACTGAGTGCGGTGGCCTCGGAGGTCGAGGTCAAGCGAAGATTCTGGCCTTCCAATCGGTAGATCTCAAGCGTGCGGGCGTCCGTGTCTGCGATCCAGTACTCCCGGACTCCAAACCGGGCGTAGGCGTCCATCTTCCGGCCCCTGTCCAGCCGGGCCGTCGACGGAGAGAGGATTTCGACTACGAGGTCGGGAGCGCCCTGGATGCTCATCTCGGTGACAAGGTGCAGGCGATCGTTGCTCACGAACACCAGGTCGGGTTGGACCACGTCGACCTGGCTCAGGACGACGTCCACCGGGGAAGCATAGAGCTTGCCCACCTTGTGCCGGGCGAGATAGCCCTGCAGAAGTGTGATGAGATTGACCACAGCACGCTGGTGGAGGGGGGTGGGAGCCGGGGTCACGTACAGGTCCCCGCTCAGAATTTCCCGCCGGTTCCGGTCGTCCGGCATCTGCAGGTAGTCCTGGTAGGTGAGTACAAGCTTGTCCCGAACCATGCAGGACCTCCCGCCGCTCCGGCCAGAATTCCTGAGCGTAAGGTCAGTGTAGGGTGCCCCCGGTGGTCGGTCAAATTGGCGGGACCGGACCTCCGGCCCGCGTTCGAACTCCCTTCCCGGCGAAGATCTGCCCCACGTGGGCATAATCGTCAGCGAGAGAGGCGATTCCGGAGGAGCGTCAGGATTGCGAACACCGTCCCTGAGACCCACGCCTGAGGGGCTCGCTGCCCTCGCCCTCAGCGGGTTCCTGTTCCTGTTGGCCACCAATCTGATGGCGGGGTGGCTCTTCTTCCTTGTCGCGTTTCTCCTTGCGCTG
>LDXQ01000079.1 GCA_001443485.1 Candidatus Sysuimicrobiota bacterium CSP1-3 | reverse complement strand
CAGCGTCGTCTTCCCGTGGTCGACGTGCCCGATCGTCCCCACGTTCACGTGGGGCTTCGTCCGCTCAAATTTCGCCTTAGCCATCTCCAGAGCCCTCCGCTCAAAGAGGGTTAAGGGCGATGACCCTTAACCCTCCGCAGTCTGGAGCCCACGACCGGATTCGAACCGGTGACCTTGTCCTTACCAAGGACACGCTCTGCCGCCTGAGCTACGTGGGCGGTGATTCGGCGTCGATTATAGCATGCTGTGATTCCCTTTCAACCAGGCCCCCGCCACCGCGGGGCCCGCCCGGCGCGGGGCAGGAAGGCCCGCGCCGAAGGCCAATACCGTTATCACCGGCTGCGGACGGGAGGCGAACGATGGACTGGCTGTTCTTCCTTCTCCTCGGGGTGGTTATCTGGTTCCTGTTCTTTCGCGGGTAGCGCCGCTCTCGGCCCGCGGGCCCTCCGGGGCCACCGGCAGGACGAAGACGAAAGAGCTGCCCGCATCGGGCACGCTCTCTTTGAGCAACACCGTCCCGTTCATGTGCTCCGCCAGCTTGCGGGAGATGTAGAGCCCTAACCCGCTGCCGCCCGTCTCCCGGCGCAGGCCCCGTTCCAGCTGGCTGAACCGTTCGAAGAGGCGGTGCCGCTCCTCCGGGTGGATCCCCGCGCCGGTGTCCCGCACGTACGTGGCCACTGTCCCGTCCTCCACCTCGTGCCAGATCTCCACGCCGCCGCGGGCGGTGAACTTGATGGCGTTGTCGATCAGGTTGATCAGGACCTGGAGGGCCTTCTCCGCGTCCATCAGCACCGGCGGGACGGCCCCGGGGTCAGGCGGATGGTAGGTCAGCGTCAGCCCTTTTCGCCGGGCGTCCGGCGCCAGCGTGGCGACGGCCTGCTCCACCAGCGCCGGCAGGTTGCCGCGGTCGATCTGCACGCTGATCTTCCCCTGCTCCACGCGCGCGGCGTCCAGGAAGTCGTTGACCATGCGGATCAGGCGGGACGTCGCCGTATGGATCTCGGTGAGGACGTGGTGGGCGGTGTCGCCCAGCGGCCCCAGGGTCCCGTCCAGCGCCAGTTCCACGTGCCCCTTGATCACGGTCAGCGGCGTGCGAATCTCGTGTGAGGCGATGTTGAAGAAGTCCTCGCGCATGCGCTCCATCTCCAACTCCGCCCCGACGTCGCGCAGGCTGCAGATCACCCCGCTGGGCCGGCCGTCCAGTTCGTGGAACGGCGTCACAGTGAGGGCGAAGGGCCGCGGCGTGCCGTCACCCGGCGCCTCCGCCAGGACGCGATGGCGGCTGGCCTGTCCCCGCTCCACGGCCGCGGCGATGGGGTGATCCCCTTCCCGCCAGTTGAGGCCGTCCTCCCGGCGGATGGCCAGTATCTCCAGCAGGGGCCGACCCACGACCTCTTCGTCGCGGCAGCGCAGGATGCGGGTGGCCGCCCGGTTGCAGAACTGGATGCGCCCGTCCCGGTCCAGCACGATGAGCCCCTCATCCATGCCGGCGACAATCGTTTCCAGTTTCTCCTTCTCGCGGCGGAGCAGCACCCTCTGCTCCGCGGCCCGCCGCGCCAGCAGGTAGGCGAAGACCGCCACGAAGAGCAGGCCGCTGGCGCGGAAGACGGCGATGACGAGGATCTCCTCGGCGGGCTCGCCGCCCTGGATGTGCAGGCCCGCCTCCAGCCCCACGATGGCCAGAGCGATGCCGGCCGGGACGGTGATGTAGGTCGGCGGCAGCGCCCACGCTGCGGCCAGGATCGGTAGGAGAAGGAGGAAGATCAGCGGCGTGCGCACGCCGCCGGTGAGGTGCATGACCAGACCGGCCAGCACTGTGTAGACCACCGTACCCCACAGGGTGCGCCGCAGTGGTCGCGGCCCGGGTGGGAGGCGGAACCAGACCAGGGTGAAGAGGCTGGACCCCAGGGCCAGCCCGTAGAGGGCCACCCGGTTCGCGGCCGCCTGCTGGGTGTTGCCGGCGATGGTCACGAGGAGAATCACGGCCCAGACCACCCCCTCCGCGGTGCGCTGAAACGCCGCCACCGACGGCCGGTCGGTCACGGCCTGGGTCTGCGCGAGCAGGGAGCGCTCCAGCCACGGGTGGGTGATGAGGAAGGCGGCCAGGATCGGGTAGATGAAGACGCCGGGCCACTGCCCCTGCACCCGGATGATGCCGATCGGGATGATCGCCAGCGGCAGGGCGGCGACGAGCGCGGCGAGGACGCGGAAGGAGAGGCGGCGCGTGAACATGGACGCCAGGAGGGCGGCCGCCCCCAGCAGCAGGAGCCCCGCCAGGGGCTGCCGGTAGGTCAGAAGATCGCGGTAGATGGGTACACGAAATTCAGAGGGGGCCGCCAGGAGGAGGACGCCGACGGCGGCCTCAAACAGGAGGGCGGTGACGATCAGGCCGTCCACCGGCAGCCGGTCGCGCTCGACGGGACGGCTCAGCCCGGCGAAGACAATGTTCACCACCGCCAGTGCTGCATAAGCCGTGCCGCCCACGACCACGCCCAGGTAGAAGGCCGACCAGGCGGCGGCGAGCAGGGGCAGCACGATGATCAGGTTGCCCACCACCCGCCACAGACGCGGCAGCGCCGCCTGCGTCACGTGCAAGATGAAGGCGATGACGCCGAAGAAGACGAAGGCGGTGCCGTAGGTGGTGAGGACGGCCGGGGCGACCGCGGGGAAACGCCACCCCGCGGGAATCGGAGAGGCCAGCACCGCCGTCCCGAGGAGAATCTCAATGATCCCGATGGCCAGCGGCAGCGTCGATGGAGTGAATGAAGGCACCAGGATGGGCTCCGATGCAGGCCGGTTTGCTATTTGGCCCAAATTATATCACACGGCGGGCGCGCGAAGGTTGACGCGCCGGACCTCCCTGCCGCCCACCTACTCTTAATATGCCCGCCGCGCGCGGTCCTGCCGCCCCCTCCACGGAACTCCTCATCGGCACCCGGGCCCCCCGGATCGTCGTCGTGGACGACGAGCCGTCCATCCTGGAGATGATGCGCCTCCGCCTGGAATCCATGGGCGCCACCGTGATCACCGTGCTGCGCGGCGCCGACGCCGTTCCCGTTGTCCGCGCCCAGAGCCCGGACATCCTCCTGCTGGACATCATGATGCCGGACATGGACGGCTTCGCCGTGATCCGCGCCCTCAAAGAGGACGAGGTGACTAGGCAGATCCCCGTGATCTTCATGACGGCGCGAGATGAGGTAGACAGCCGTGTCCTGGGGCTAGACCTGGGCGCGCACGACTACGTGACGAAGCCCTTCAACACGATCGAATTGGTCGCCCGCATCCGCGCCGCCTTGCGGGTGAAGGCCCTGCAGGATGAACTGACCGAGAAGAACAAGATGCTGGAGCAGCTGGCGACGAGCGACCCGCTCACCGGCCTGCCCAACCGCCGCACCTTCGACGAGCAGGTCTACACGGAGATGGAGCGGGCGCGGCGGAACAGCCAGCCGCTCTCCTGCCTGATCTTCGACATCGACGACTTCAAGGACATCAACGACGTGCACGGGCACCAGGCGGGCGATGAGGTGCTGCGCCAGATCGGCCGCGTCCTCCTGGGGCGCAAGCGCCGCACCGACCTGGCGGCGCGGTACGGGGGTGAGGAGTTCGTCTGGCTCCTCCCCGGGGCGAACCAGCAGGCGGCGATCGAACTGGGGGACTGGCTGCTGCGGACGATCAGCGAGATGGAGGTCGTCACCACCCCGGTCTCGCTGCGCGTCACCGTCAGCATCGGTGTGTCCACCTACGAGCCCGAAGCCCACGGCGACGTGCCCACCACCGCCCTGCTGCAGCACGCCGACGAGGCGCTGCTGGAGGCGAAACGGACGGGCAAGGCCCGGGTGGTCTTCCGCGAGCTCAGCGTCCTGCCCGAGCCGATGCTGGAGGAACTGGGCCAGACCGCTGAGGCAGAAGCGGACGACCCGTTCGCCCAGTCGCCGGGCGCGCCGCTAGCGGGTCCCGCGAATCTTCCAGATAGTTAGCGCCCCCAGGAAGAAGTAGACCGCGCCGATCACAAATAGAATGATGTAGCCCTGGTTGGACGCACCCTGGTCGGCCCCTACCCGTCTCACGATGTAGAACAGGAGCGCTCCGAACCCCGGCGCGAGGACCTGCGGCAGGGTAACGGAGATGCCCCAGATCCCGAGATCCTTGGCCGCAGAAGACTTCGACGGCAGCACCTCCACCGCCAGGGCCCAATCCACGCTGGTAAAGGCCCCGAATCCGATGCCGAAGACGACGCCCAGCAGGAGCATCAATGTGAACGACGGGGCGAGCAGGAACACCAGGATCACGGCCCCCATGATCCCATTGGCGATTGACACGATGGGCCTGCGGCCGATGCGATCGGAGAGCCGAGCGGCGGTGTAGGCGCTAACCAGACCGCCGAGCACGACGGCGGCCTGAACGTATCCCGTCTTCGCCTCGACATTTTGCAGGTGCAGGTAAGAAAGCAAGAAGAGCAACAGGAAGGTGGTGAGGGTATAAAACCCCATCATCGTGAGAAACCGGGAGAGGAAGAGCCAAGCAAAATCGGGATGCTGACGCGGATCGACCCAGAACCCGACAAGGAATTCACGCCACTTGAACGGCGGTCGGTGCAGCAGCGGTTGCTCGCGAAACCACCACACAGTCAGCGCCGTCGTCAGAACCATCAGGACGATGATGGAGAGGCTGGCCGGCAGTGGCCGCCCGCTGAGGAGGACCCCCGCGGCGATCCCGCCGCCCGCAATTCCCAGGAACGTCATCAATCCCATGAAGCCGGAGGCCGACGCCACCTGAGCCTCCGGCACCATGTCGGGGAAGAGCCCCCCGTAAGCGCTGCTGCCGATGTTGTATGTCAGTTCGACGAGCCAAAAGGCCACCGCCAGCAGGACGAGCGTCGGGGCATAGGCCAGGGCCAAGAGGGCGCACACATTCAGGATGACGCCGACGATCATGAAGGGCCGCCGCCGCCCCAGGCGCGATGTCGAGCGATCGCTGAGGGCTCCGGCCAGCGGGAGCACGACCATCGCCACGAGCGCGCCCACGGCGGTGATGACCCCCAGCACCTGCTCTCGCTGCGCGGGAAGGACCTGCCGCGCGACCGCCGCCGGCACGACAATCGTCAGCAGCGCACCCCAGTGGTAGTTCAGGCTGAACCAGTGCAGGCTGAGGAAGAGTTGATCAACCAGCGAGAGACGCCGCGCGCTCACGGGGTCGCCCCCGGCGTACCGGGGCGGGCGAGTAGCCGCCGCAGGATCCGGGCGTAGTCGATCGTGTTGAAGACGATCGCAAGGGCAAGCAGGACGAAGAGTACATGGTCCACCGTCAGGGCCCACCCGGCTCCCAGCCAGAAACGGCGCAACAGGAGAAACGGCAGGTAAACGAACTGGATTTGGCCGACGATCTTGCCGGCGCGGGCGGGCGCGAAGACCACGTCGCCGGCCTGGCGCACCTGCACGTACTGCGTCCAGGCCATCAGCAGCGCCGGCAGAACGATCACCGCCCACTTCCACCACGGCAGGACACCGACGGCAAGGAACGCGGTGAAGATGCCGTAGATGACGACGAAGTCGACGGTGCTGTCGAAGGCCCCGCCGAACTCCCGCGACTGCCCCAGGGCGCGGGCGATCCGGCCGTCCACCAGGTCGGTGCCGATCATCACCGCGAGGGTGCCGACGGCGAGGTCGGGGAGCGGTCTGGCCAGGGCGTAGATGAGGTAAGGCAGCATCACCAGGCGGGCGCCGGTGAGGGCGTCGGCGAGGGTGAGCCGGAAGTCTCTCCAGGTGACCTGCCGCCCCTGCACGCACCCACCTCCCGGTGAGCCGCGCCTGTCCTGTTGCTTGTCTAAGAGCAATGCGCCGCGGTGGGGAAATCCCCTGCCGCCGAGAGGGATGCGCCGGCCCCCGCGGCGAAACACACTCTGCCCCGAACCGGAAGGAGGGCACGATCCGTGGCGGATCTGCAACGCTACATCCTGGAGGAGTGGGCGGAAGAGTACTCGCAGGGGAAGGTGGGCCGCCGTGAGTTCCTGCGCCGCGTCGCCCTGATGTCAGGAGGAGCCGCACTGGCTCTGCCCGTCCTGCAGACCCTCGGCGTGGCGGCGTCGGCGGAGGAGATCGCCCAGGCGGCGGCGGGCCCCGTCGCGCAGACCGCCCAGGCGCCCGGCGTCACCGTCCCGCCGGACGACCCCGCCATCGACGCGCGCACCGTGACCTTCCCCGCGGGGTCGGTCCAGGTGCAGGGATACCTGGCGCTGCCCCGTGGCGGCGGCCGGGTGCCCGGTGTGCTTGTCATTCACGAGAACCGCGGCCTGCTCGAGCACTTCCGCGACGTGGCCCGACGCCTGGTCAAGGCAGGGTACGCGGCGCTGGCGGTCGACCTGGCCTCCCCGATCGGCGGGACGGCGCGGTTCTCCGACCTGGCGCAGGTAACCACATATCTGGGGCAGACGCCCCCGGAACAGCACGTGGCCGTACTCAACGCCGGCGTGCGCTACCTGCAGGAGCAGTCCGGCGTGCGGCGCGACCGGATCGGCACGATGGGCTACTGCTTCGGCGGCGGGATGGTCTGGCGCCTCGCCACGGCAAACGCCGACCTGCGGGCCGCTGCGCCCTACTACGGCGCCAATCCACCGCTGGCGGACGTGCCGAAGATCAAGGCCGCGGTGCTGGCCATCTACGGGGAACTGGACGCGCGCATCAACGCCGGCATCCCGGAGATTCGAGAGGCCATGCAGCGTGCCGGTACCGTCCACGAGATCGTCATCTTCCCGGGAGCGGGCCATGCCTTCTTCAATGACACCGGGGGTGCCTACCGGGCGGACGCCGCGCAGGGCGCCTGGCAGCGCACGCTCGTCTGGTTTGAGCGCTACCTGAAGGGGGCCTGACGGGGACGCGGGGCCTCAGTAAATCCAGGGGATGAAGGCGCGCACCCGGCGGCGGTAGTCCGCGTATTCGGGGAAGCGCTCGACCAGCCACTCCTCCTCGCGTCGCGCCTTCGCCTGGAAGAAGAGAGCGAGGATCGCCGCCAGCGCCAGGTGCAGCAGGCTCGTGCGCCAGACCGCCCAGCCCAGTGCCAGCAGGATCACGCCGTCGTAGATGGGGTGGCGCACGACCCGGTAGATCCCCTCCGCGACGAACCGCCCTCCGGGCTTGGGTCGCGGCAGCACGGTCAGGCTGGAGCCGAGCGCCACCGCGCCGAGACCCATCAGGATCAGACCACTGAATCCGATGGGCCAAGCGAGGAAATGCAGGCCGACCGGCAAGGCGGGCCCCGTCGGCGGCAGCACGGCCATCGTGAGAAGCAGCAGGAACTGGGCAATTACCCACGCCTCGCCGCGTGGGCCCTTCCACCAGGGGGAACGGTCGGAGCGTCGAGGCATCTCGCGGCTTGGGTCCTGGTCGGAGGGATTCTCGCCAATGTCTTCGGCGGGACTACACCTCGGAATGCTGCGCTCCCGGGCAGGTCGCCAACCTCAGCTTCATCGACGGAGTGGCAAATGCCCACCTTTGTGCGGAGAGCCAAGATGCGGAACCGGAATCTGGTGGTGCCCAGGGTGGGAGTCGAACCCACAACCTGCATCCGCAGGACGACATTTTAAGTGTCGCGCGTTTGCCTGTTTCGCCACCTGGGCATTATTGAGATGCCTTCCTATTCCTCCCCGATAGTGTGCCGGGTCACCATTTATGTGATGAACCTCGAGCGGAAGCCGTCCATCGGGCGTTCTCCGAGACCAACCGCATTCCTCACAATACTGCGGCTTCAGGCCGGCTGCAAACAGCCTCCTCTTCAGCTTGAAGCTCTGAAGGCCACTTCCGGCGACAAGCACTTGCTCCAACGCCAGGGTAGGTTTGGAGGTACCTTTCAGCCCCTTGTTCCAGGCATGCCCCTTGAAATGCGAAGTGTCCAGATCAAGAAGCTTTAGGTACTTCTTGATCTGCACATAGTTACCGCCAGCAGGAGCCAGACCAAGATGGCGGAGAGTCTGCCGGATGCTGGTAGAATCGTGGACGGCTCGCTTCAGATGTGTTTCGCTCCACTTTCTCGGCTGCATCTAAGAAATTCTAGCATCTGGGAAAATCACAATCTACGCGCTGGTCCGCCTCCCCCGTAAAACTCCGAGCGGAATGGGCAGGAAAACGGTGGAGGCGGCGCCCGGATTCGAACCGGGGAGTCGGGGTTTTGCAGACCCCTGCCTTGCCTCTTGGCTACGCCGCCTCGCTCGCGCCAGCGCGCGGTACGGACACCAGCGCTCTCGCGAGAAAATGGTACGCTACGCTCTTCCAGGGTGTCAATCGCACCGATGTCGGCGGCGACGGGTTCCTGCAGCATCCTGAAGGCTTCCCCTGCCGTCAGCCCGAAATCGTTCACCGATGCGCAGAGTGCTGGAAGTCCTGATTGCCATCTTCCTGGGGATCCTGATCACGATCGTGATCAAGCCGCTGATGGGGCCGCTGGCTCCACCCCCTCCGCCCCTGCCCATGCCCGAGTCCGCGCCGCAGCGGTCGCCGACGCCTGTGGCCGCGCTTCCACCAACTATCCCGCCCCGGCCGACCGGGACGCCCCGGTCCGCGCGCACGCCCGGCCCGGCCCCGACCCGGCGGGCTACACCGCGGCCCACTCCGGCGCCGACCGCATCACCTCGGGCGGCGGTGCGCCCGGCGGCGCGCCCATCGCCCACCTCGCCGCCCCAGGTCACCGCAACAATCCCGACCGGGCTGCTGATCGTGCAGGTGGCCGTGGTGCCGACGCGTGAGGAGGCCGCCCGGCTCAGCGCCAGGTTGCGGTCGGCCGGGTTTGAGCCCTACGTGGTGGCGGTGGGAGAGAGATTCGCCGTCCGTCTCGGCGCCTTCCGGGAGCGCGCCCGCGCCGTCCGTCTCGCCAGACTCGCTGCCGCGAAAGGATTCTCCGTCACGCTCATCGAGCAACGGTAGGCACTTCGATCCGGTCCGTCGCCCGGAGCACCCGCACACCGATCGGTTCGTGACGCCCCTTCAACTCCAACCGGCGGCGCTCCAGGCCGTCTCCTGAGATCCCGGCGGCCGCGAGCGCGGCCTCGCTGACCAGGATCTCTCCGCCCGCGGCATTCGAGGCCAAACGCGCGGTCACGTTCACCGCATCGCCCAGCGCGGTGAAATCGGTTACGGTCTCTGCGGATCCGACGATACCCACGAACGCGACTCCCGTGTGCACGCCGATCCCCACCGGCAGCCACGGACCGACGGCGTCCGCGTGACCGGTCGCGCCCAGCAATTCCTGCGCCGCCTCGATGGCGCGGCGGGCGGGCCCTTCTTTGACGAAGGGCAGGTATAGGCCGATGACCTCGTCGCCGACGAGTTTGTCAATAACCGCGTCGGTGTGGATCAGCACCCGGGTGGCGGCGCCGTAGAACCGGTTCATCAGCGCGCTGAACTCCAACGGGCTCATGGTCTCGGCCACACTGGTGGACCCGCGCACGTCGGCAAAGAGCAGGGTCACTTCGATCTCCGCCCCGCCGCGATATTTGCGGGCGAACCTCTCGCATATGGTGCAGATGTTGGGATTCTTCGCCCAAGGGCGCCTGCCTGTCAGGCGCATCAGCAGACCCCCAACACCCCGGAACGGAGCATTGCACAGTTTGCAGCGCGGATCGTGCGGCAGGACCTTGAGTAGTGTCCGCTCCAGCCGCATGGGGCCGCCGTGCCCCGTGAGGTTTCGCCGCCACCACTCTTCGACCGTTGGCTTGCGCGTTTTCGCCATCGCTTGTTGGCAGTGGGTTTCGGCGGAAGGCCTGCCTCTCTCCTGTCCCGCTTCGCGCCGCCGACCC
>LDXQ01000078.1 GCA_001443485.1 Candidatus Sysuimicrobiota bacterium CSP1-3 | reverse complement strand
CGAGATCCCGACGATCATCACAGCCGCCAGCATCAGAGCCAACTCCTTCAATGCCAGCTTCCTCATTGCCACACCTCCTCGGCTCTGCCGGTTTTCACAGCCTTGGTCACCGTGAAAGACTAGGGATTTGAGCGCCGTGACGCATGGGGAACCTCGCCTATCTTGCGGGAGGCGGGCACCCATCTTGTCGTGCACCGCCCTCAAGCGTGCGGCCAAGCCCAAGCCTGACACCGGCACGGGAGACGGCAGACCCTTCCGCTGCAAATACGGCAGCCGCTCGCGGCAAACTAGGCGGTCTTCCCGATGCGCATTCTCAACGGCGCCTGGCAGAATCGAAGGCAGAGCACCGACACCGTCGAGGAGGTTCGAGCATGCCACGCTACATCGTGGAGCGAACGTTCGCGGACGGTTTGGGGATCCCACTCACGGACGCAGGCGTTCAGGTCTGTCTCGGGGTCGTGGATCGGAACGCCGACGTCGGCGTCACTTGGCTGTTCTCTTTCGTCAGCGAGGACAAGCAGAAGACTTTCTGTGTCTACGATGGACCGAACCCCGAAGCGATCCGTCAGGCCGCCCGGCGGAATGGCCTACCGGTGGATCGGATCACCCGAGTAACAGTGCTCGATCCATACTTCTATCGCTAGGCGCCTGAGAGCCGGGCTACTTCTTGAGCTTCGTGATCTTGGCCCCCTCGAGCGTCAGGTTGTACATGAGGCCCTTCTGGCCCACCACGAATCCCACGATCGGCTTGTTCAACTTCGAGGAGTCGATCGAGGCCCCGGCCGCAAGGTCCACCAGCACCACCGACCCATCCACGCCCACCTGCCAGCCATCGCTCGCCTGGAAGTCCTGGAGAGCCTTGTCCTGCAGGAACACGATGATGATGTCTTTCTTCTGCGCCCCGAACTGAATGCCGATGGAGGCGGCCGCAATGCTGTAATACGCCACGGTCTTGCCGCGGATGCGCAGCGCGCCCTCGCCATATTCGCCGCCGACGCCTATGCCCGCCTTGATGACATCCGCGAAGACTAGAACGCCCCTGGCGGTCTGGAGGAGCTCCCGGGATCCCTTCACCTGTTGGGTGAACCGGTTCAGCACCGCGGTCACGCTGGCGTCGATCTCCTGGGCCGATCGGGCAGAGGACACGCCCGGCAGGATCAAGATACTCACCAGACCGAGACAGACTGCCCACGCGATGCTCCTGTAGACCTGCCGCCGCCTCATCGCTGTTGCCTCCTTCACTGTGGCATCCCTTTCCATCATTGCGCGGATAGACCCGTCCGGTTTCAGTAGCCGGCGAGGTCCCTTTCCGCGTCTTGAACTACCATCCCTTCCGCGGCGTGGGTGCGGGCGGACGATGGCCGCTGCAGGTTGGCTCTCCCCGGCCCCGCTTCCTCTGTCCGCGGCAGGGCGCCGGGGGCAGTCGCCCGAACCTCTTTCGCACCCGTGACTCCCTGATGCCGCTTCGTCTCCGGTTTCCCTGGATCCATGGGCAGTCGCTTCCCGACGGGGTGCGCGCCGGCCGCCGCGCCATTTCCCCGGAGGAGCGGGTGGACTACGTGCGGCGGATGTTCAGCGCCATTGCGCCGCGCTACGACCTGACGAACACGGTGATCAGCGCGGGTCTGCACCTCCCCTGGAAGCGGCGCACGGTGGCGGCCCTCGGCCTGCGGATGGGGGAGCGGGCGCTCGATTTGTGCTGCGGCACCGGCGACCTCGCCCGGATGATGGCGGAGGCGGTCGGACCAAACGGCTCCGTGGTGGGCGTGGACTTCGCGGCGCCGATGATCGCCGAAGCCGCGCAGCAGACCGCCCCCAGCCCCCGCGACGGCGCCCCGCGCTCGTCTCGCCGCGCCTTCCTAATCGGCGACGCCATGAGCCTGCCGTTCGCTCCGGCGTCTTTCGATGCCGTCGCGGTGGCCTTTGGGCTGCGCAACGTCGCCGACCCGGCCGCGGCCCTGCGGGAGATCCACCGCGTGCTCCGCTCAGGCGGCCGCCTGGCCATCCTGGAGTTCGCTCGTGTGCCCAATCCGGTGTTCCGCGCGCTCTACGACCTGTACTCCTTCACGCTGCTCGCGGGCCTGGGGCGCCTCGTCTCGGGTCATCCCGACGCCTACTGGTACCTGCCGGTTTCCGTGCGCCACTGGTTGGATCAGGCGGCCATGCTTCGACTCCTCGGGGAGACGGGCTTCGTTAACGCCACCTGCCGGAATTTGGCCCAGGGCGTCGTCGCGATCTACCGGGCGGAGGCGGGGGCGCGCGGTGCCTGAACTCCCCGAAGTCGAGACCCTGGCCCGGTACCTCCGCCGGCGGCTGGTCGGCCGGACGATCCGCCGCGTGCAGATTCTCACACCTGCCACGATCCGGTCGCCCCGGCCGGACCGCTTTACCCGCGCCCTCCGCGGCCGGACCGTCCAGGGGATCGACCGGCGGGGGAAGTACGTCCTGGTGCGCCTCGACCGCGGCCTGGTCCTCGTCATCCACCTGCGCATGACGGGGGATCTGGTGATCATGCCCCGCCGCCGGCTCCTGCATCCTCACACCAGGGTCGTCCTGGGCTTTGGCGGATCCGACCTGCGGTTCGAGGACCAGCGCCGGTTCGGCCACATGGACCTCCTGCCCGCCAGCGCGGTCCCCTACTTCGAGCCACTGCAGCGGATGGGCGCGGAGCCCCTCGACGGGGCCTTTACCCCACAGCGGTTCCGTGCCATCCTGAAGCGCCGGCGGGGCGCGCTCAAGCCACTGCTGCTGCGCCAGGAGGTCGTGGCCGGCATCGGGAATCTGTACTCGGACGAAATTCTCTTTCAGGCCAGGCTACATCCGGGGCGGCGGGTGGAGTCTCTGAGGCCGCAGGAGGTGCGGCGGCTCTACCTGGCGACCCGGCGCGTCCTGAGGCGGGCCGTTCGAAGGTTGGCCCGCGCAGGCGAACCCGTCGGCGCGCTCCTGGCTGTGCGGGAGGAGGGGGGTGCCTGTCCGCGCTGCGGCAGGCTTCTCGCCGCCACGCGCATGGGCGGGCGCGCCACATACTTCTGTCCCGCCTGCCAGCGCTAGCGCAGGCGGGGCGGCGGGTGCGTAGAGTGCAGGGATTCTGGGTAGACAATCGATGACGCGAGGTGGAGCCATGGGCGAACACGAACGCACCGGGGTCTTCCGCCTGGGCCCGCCTCCGGTCCGGGACCCGCAGGAGATCTTCCGCTACACCTACCAGGCCCTGGCGGAGAAGGGGTACAGTCCCGTTGATCAGATCGTGGGGTACCTGCTCTCCGGGGACCCGACGTACATCACGAGCCACCAGGATGCGCGCACGGTGATCCGGCAGGTCGACCGGATCGTTCTGCTGGAGGAACTGGTTCGCACCTACGTCGAGACGAAACTGCCGCCGTAACCGACGCATCAGACGAAGCGGGAGACGCAGCGAGATCGAGGAGGTAGTCGTGGAACGGATCGTCATCACCGGCGGTCGCCCTCTGCGTGGGGCCGTGAAGGTCTCCGGCGCCAAGAACTCCTCGCTGGCCATCGTCGCGGCCGCCTGTCTCGCTCCCGACGTCTCGGTGCTGGAGAACGTGCCGCACTGTCAGGACGTCCTGACGTTGAAGCAGATTCTGGAGGACCTGGGCGTCCGCTTCCAGATCGCCGGCAGCCGGATGGCCATCGACGCCCGCGGCCTCTACCGCACGACGCCGCCCTACGACCTCTGCCGCCGCATGCGCGCGTCCTTCTACACCGCGGGACTGCTGCTGGCACGGATGGGTCGTGCCGAGGTCCCGCTGCCCGGTGGCTGCTCCATCGGCACGCGCCCCGTGGACTTCCACATGCGCGGATTCGCCGCGCTGGGGGCGGAAGTGACCACCGAGCACGGCTACATGAAAGCCGGATTCGCCCGCCGCGCCCGCGGCACCCAGTTCTACGTCCCGCGCAGCAGTGTGGGCACGACGATCAACCTGATGATGGTGGCGAGCACCGCCCGCGGCACGACCGTGCTGCAGAACGCCGCGCGCGAGCCCGAGGTCGTCGACACCGCGGTCTTCCTGAACCTGATGGGGGCGAGGGTCCGCGGCGCCGGGACGGACACGGTCACGGTCCGCGGCGTCCCCGCCCTGCACGGAGCGCAGTACACGATCATCCCCGACCGGATCGAGGCCGGCACCTACCTCCTCTGTGGCGTGGCCACGCGGGGAGACGTGATGGTCGAGGGTCTGATTCCCGAGCACTTCCAGGCGCTGCTGACCAAGTTGCAGGAGGCCGGTGCAGAAGCCGTCGTCGAGCCCGACGGCGTGCGGGTGCGGATGAGCGGTGACCTGCAGGCCATCGACGTGGACACCGCGCCCTATCCGGGGTTTGCCACCGACCTGCACCCGCCGCTGGTGGCGGTGCTCGCCCGCGCCCACGGCACCTCCACCATCCGGGAGACGATCTACGACTCTCGCTTCGGCTACGTGGAGGAACTGCGGCGCATGGGCACCGACATGCGCGTGGACGGCGACACCGTGCACGTCCGCGGCGTGGAGCAATTGACCGGCGCGCCGGTGGAGGCGCGGGACATCCGCGCGGGCGCCGCCGTCGTCATCGCCGCCCTGAGCGCGGTCGGGACGACCGAGATCACCAATATCGAGAATATCGATCGGGGTTACGAGGGGTTGGTCGAAAAGCTGCGGCCTCTCGGCGCCCTGGTGGAGCGGGTGACGCCGGAGGCCATCCGGGAGGTCGTCTAGCGGACCGGCGGCCGCCTGGCCGCCTGCCCGATTCGGTCGGCTACGGCGGTCGGCTGAAACGGCTCATGATGAGCCAGAGGAAGAAGGCCACGGCGCCGACCCCCAGGATGAGCAGGAAAAACGTGCCCTGCAGCTCCGCCCCTGGCTGCGGCGGGCCCGCCTGCAGAATCGCGAGGAGTAAGGGAAGCATCCCGGCCCACCTCTTGGCCTAAACCATTCCTATATACCCAACTTCGACCTCCTCTCGACCTGAAGTTACGGTGAGACGTCCGCGGCCAACACCTACAACTTCATTTATCAGATCGGCTATCAGATCGGCGCGATCTACCGGTTCTGATCCGGTGGCCAGTCGGGAGGGCCTCGGCGAACACCACCCCAACACGCGTTCGACGCTTTCCGTGCCCGATCGATAGAAGGAGAGACGGGCCGCGCGGCCGAAGATGCCGCCGTCCACCACAGCGAGACGGCGGGGGCTCCGGCGAGTCCTGCTCGACTTCCGGCCGGGGCCAGGTGTCCGGTAGTGGCTAAACGGGTGCGTCTGGGGCAACTTCTCACCGAGGCCGGGCATCTCACGCCCAAACAGCTCGACCAGGCCCTGGCCCAGCAGAAGCAGACCGGCGAGCGCCTGGGAGAGCTCGTCGTAAGCCTGGGGTTTGCTTCCCCGGAACACATCGCCTCAGCCCTGGCCCGGCAACTCAACCTGCGGTTCATCCGCCTCGACGACACGGTGGTGCACGAGGCCCCCCTCGAGCGTGTGCCGGAGGTTGCCGCCCAGCGCTACCGGGTCGTCCCCATCGGTGAGGAGGAAGGGGGCCTCATCCTGGGGATGGTGGACCCCCTGGACGTCTTCGCCATCGACGATCTGCGCCGGCTCACCGGGCTGCCGATCAGACCGGCGATCATCACCGCAGACGATTTCTATCTCATCATGAACCGGTATCCCGCCGCGGACCAGTCCGTGGCGGAGATCCTCGAACAGGTCAGGCCCACGGAACTGCTGGACGCGGAGGCGTCCCTGGACACGCTGCGGGCTGTGGCCCAGCATGCCCCGATCGTGCGTCTCGCCAACCAGATCATCACGCAGGCCATCCGCATGGGCGCCAGCGACATCCACGTCGAACCCCAGGAGCCGCATGTCCGCGTCCGCTACCGCATTGACGGCACGCTCCATCCGATGCTTACCGTCCCCAGGCACGTCCAGGCCGCGCTGATTTCCCGCTACAAGATCATGGCCAACATGAACATTGCGGAGCGCCGCCTGCCGCAGGATGGGCGGATCGAGTTGAGAATCGAGGGCCGGGACATCGACTTCCGCGTGTCCACAATCCCCGTCGTCTGGGGGGAGAAGGTGGTCATGCGGATCCTGGACAGGAGCGGTGCCTTCGTCAGCCTCGAGAGACTCGGCCTGACGCCCGAAGATCACGAGCGCTTCGAGCCGATTACCGCCCGGCCCCACGGGATCATCTTCCTCACCGGTCCCACGGGCAGCGGCAAGACGACAACCCTCTACGCCATCCTCAACCGGCTGAACCGGACCGAGGTCAATATCATCACGATCGAAGACCCGGTAGAGTATCAGATTCCGGGGATCACCCAGGTGCCGTTGAACCCGAAAGCGGGCGTGACCTTCGCGAGCGGCCTGAGGGCCTTTCTCCGGCAGGATCCCGACATCATCATGGTGGGCGAGGTGCGGGATGAGGAGACCGCCCGCATCGCCGTCCACGCCGCGCTGACAGGCCACCTGGTGCTCTCCACGCTCCATACCAACGACGCTCCGGGAGCGATGACGCGCCTGCTGGACATGGGGATTGAGCCCTTCCTGGTCGCCTCGTCCATGGTCGGAGTCATTGCGCAGCGGCTTGTGCGCGTCCTCTGTCCGAAATGCAAGCAGCCCTACAAGCCGACCAAGCGATTCCTCCATACCGTCGGCTTCGACAGGGTCGGCGGGACTCCGACCTTCTACCGGCCCGTGGGGTGTGGGTTCTGCAACCAGATCGGGTACAAAGGGCGAACAGGGGTCTTCGAGATCATGCCGGTCGACGACACGATCAAAACCCTGATTATCAAGCGCGCGCCGAGCACCGAGATCAAGGCCGCCGCCATCGCCGGGGGGATGCGCACGCTCCAGCAGGCCGGTTTGGCCAAGGCGCTCGCGGGGATCACGTCCTTCGAGGAAATCATGCGGGTTGTCTTTGTGGAGGATTGACGGTGATCGGGATTCGGCCTGGAGCCCTCGGACTGGCCCCCAGCCCCCTGGTGGGCGAGGCAGGGGTTGAACCTGCGACCTCCTCCGTGTAAGGGAGGCGCTCTGCCGTTGAGCTACTCGCCCGACGCCGAGTATAGCACCGGCGGGCGACTCCGGAGGTCGGCCAAGAGGCCTCCTGAGCGCGTCTGGAGACCCCATCGGAGCCCTCTCCAAGCCCAGATCTAAGCCAATTTAGGCCAGATAATCTGCCATTATCCTCGGAAATGCGCCAAAACCCCATTCTGACAAGGAAAACCGCGCCGGAAGCGCGAATTTGGGTCTGAAAGGGCAACTTACGGCTGAACGACCCGAGGTGAGGCCGAGTTGAAGAAGATCAAGCCCGGGGAGACCGACGTGCTCCTCCGGTTAATGCAAATGGCAGACGCCCCCCACAGTCTGGAGGCGATGCAATATATCGTCTTCCAGTTCGATTTCCAGGACTACGAGCAGTTCATCATCGAAGCGCCTCCGGGGAGCATCCGGTTCAACAACCTGATCCGCGTGGCCCAGTTCTTCGATGGGCTGGGGGTGCTGGTGGAGGGCGGGGTTATCGAGCCCGACGTGGCGTTCGAGCTCTTCCCGGTCCCCTGGGGCAAGGTCGAACCCATCATTCAGGGGATGCGCCGCGAACTGGAGTGGGCGGACATGTTCGACCACTTCGAGGCGCTGGCGAAACTCTACCGCCGTTGGTGGGAGGAGAAACGCAAGCGCCTGAAGCTGACCGGTGAGGCTCCGCCGCCGGCGGCCAAGCCCAAGGTCGTGGCCATGCCGCGGCCGGTACCGGCGGCAGGACGCGGGCCGCAACCTGCGGGCCGTCCGGGTGTTCCTGGACGGCCGGGCATGGTGGGCCCGCCGCGCCCGGGTGCGCCCGCGGTCGGATTCGCGCGGCGACCCGCGGGGATGGTAGGCAGCCCGGTGGCCCGGCCGGCCACACGTCCGTTGCAGGGCCAGAAGCCGGCGAAGGGCAAGGTCACGGTCCGGCCGGCGGCCCGCCGGACGCTGCGCCCGGCGGCAAAGGGGAAGGGTAAAGCTCGCCGGCGCTAGCGCACAGCAAGGCCAGGTTCGTTGCAAACAGAGCGGCGCGCCGCAGACAGGGTTACACAAGAGTCTCCTCCTGCTTCTTCCCCGTCCGCGGCCGCGCCGCCGTTTTCCTTATAACAGGATTACAGGCGCCCAACAACAAAGTGTAGGAGTCCGTGACTCAGCCCGTGCCCGCTTCACGGCTGCGCCTTCTCTATCGCCTGCAGCAGGTGGACACCGACCTGGCGCGCACCGAGGAACGCCTCGGCGCGCTCGATCCCGGTGATGCCCTGCGCACGCGCGTGCAGGAGGCCGAGGCCACCCTCGCCGCGGCGCAGAAGGACCTCGCCGCCCGGCAGTCGCGCACCCGCGACCTGGACCTGGAACTGCAGTCCACGGTGGCGAAACGCAAGCACATGGAAGAAGAGATGTACAGCGGCCGCGTGCGCAATCCCAAGGAACTGGCCGCCATGCAGGAGGATGTCGCCGCGCTGCAGCGCCACACCCGGCACCTAGAGGACAGCATCCTATCCTTGATGGAAGAGGGGGAAGCGCTGCAGGACCACGGGCGCACGCTCGCCGATGAGGCCGCCGCCGCGCGCATGGACCTGGAGCGGCACGTGGAAGCCTACCAGCGCGAGCTGACCGCGCTGGGAGCGGCGCTCGAGGACCTGCGGCGGCAGCGCGGGGAGGTCGTCGCGACCGTCGACGAGGATCTGCTGCGGCGCTACGATCGGATCCGCGAGCGCATGGGCCCGATCGCCGTGGCCGCGGTGCGGAAGGGCATCTGCGAAGGCTGTCACGTGGCGATTCCCGAGGGGCGGGTGCGCCGGCTGGCGGAGGAGGAAGATCTCCTCCTGACGTGCGAACGCTGCGGCCGCATCCTGGTGCTTCCCGAATGACGTCGTCCAGACAGCGAGGCGACCACCGGTGAAACGGGTGCTGCACGTGGACGGGGCCTCCCGCGGCAATCCTGGCCCGGCGGCGATCGGCATCGCCATCTCCGATGCCCGCTGGAAAGTGGTGGAAGAGATCGGCGAGTACATCGGCGAGGCCACCAACAACGTCGCGGAGTACAAGGCGCTGATCCGCGGGCTCTCCGCCGCACTGGCCCAGGGCGCCAGCGAGGTCGAGATCCGCACCGACAGTGAACTGCTCGTCCGCCAGGTGGAGGGGGCCTTCAAAGTGAAAAGTCCGGCGCTGCGCCCGCTGCACGACGAGGTGAGCGCGCTGCTCGACCAGTTCGCCCGGTGGGCGATCCAGCACGTTCCGCGGGAGGCCAATGCCCGGGCGGATGAACTGGCGAATCAGGCCCTCGACGTCGTCCAGCCGCGCGACTGGGTCGAGTACAGCGTGCTGCTGCAGGAACTGCCGGGTCGCGTGCGGGCCATCATCCCGGCGCTCCCCGGCATCGAGGCGACGGCGCCCTCCCGGGCCGAGGCGGTCGAGCGGGTGAAGGCCCGCGTGGAGAAATATCTCCGCCGGCTGCGCGACAGGGGGCAACCCTGGCCGCGGGAGGAGCGCATCCGCATTCGCCTGAACGGCGGCTCGGACGTTTGAGCCCCCCGCGGCGCTGTGATAACATTTGTGGCGGAGCAGGTCGGGTAGCCGCGGGCGTACACCGCGGGTGCACACGCGGTCAGGCGCTCGAGGAAAGTCCGGGCTCCACAGGGCAGGGTGCTGGGTAATCCCCAGCGGGGGCGACCCCAGGGAAAGTGCCACAGAGAGATACCGCTGCAGGCGGCTCCGTCAGCGTCTGCAGTAAGGGTGCAAAGGCCGGGTAAGAGCCGGCCGGCAGCCTGGCGACAGGCTGGCCAGGCAAACCCCACCCGGAGCAAGGCCAGGTAGGGGGAGATGAGGTGGCCCGCCGACTCCCCGGGTAGGCCGCATCAGGCCTCAGGCAACTGAGGTCGCAGAGAGATGGCTGCCCCGGACCGATCGCGGTCCGGACAGAACCCGGCTTACAGACCTGCTCCGCTTCGCTTTCTCCCGCGCAGACCCGCGGTTTCTCCGCCCGCTCTTCACGCTTTCTTTACGAGGCATCTGCTAAAGTTCTGACTACAGGCCCGCGGGGCCGAAAGGGAGGACGTTTATGCGCCTGAGAGATCTGCGCATCCCGGTCCTGGTGATGCTGGCAGTTGCCCTGACGCTGCTGCCCGCGCAGGCGGCACCGCGGCCG
>LDXQ01000077.1:6663-10202 GCA_001443485.1 Candidatus Sysuimicrobiota bacterium CSP1-3 | reverse complement strand
CGCGCGGGACGCAGGGCTCTATCGCCTGGACGCCCGGCGGCCCCGGTCCCCGCACCTCCAGTGGGTCCCGGCGTGATAGAATCCACCTGACGGTCCTTCCGTGCGGGCCCGTAGCTCAGTGGATAGAGCAGGGGACTCCTAAGCCTCGCACGAACTCTCCGGCTCAGATTCAGTCGTGACGCGGGTTTCAGCCGTTGGTGGCTGTCGCGGCCGAACGGAGTCCTCTGACCCTCTTTCGGGGCTGCGAGCTGTACCCAGACCGCCATCAGCCAGTGCCATATCTACTGACGGCGGGGCACGCCAACCCCCAAGAGGGAGCTCCGGTTTTGCGTTTGAGACCAAAGGGTTGTACGACCCGAAAGTTGGGCTGAACGCAGATCGCCCTGGCTTCGTGCCACATCTCCTAGGGCTTGTAGGTGCGTCCCGCGGGACATCCGCCCGGTGGAATTGTTGCCCCGATTCTGGTTGTCAGCGCCAAAGACGGTCGCTCGCGCTGTACGCTAATGCCCGGCGCATAGCGGGGCGAATCTCATGAGCAACGCTTTTCGCCTGCAGCGCAGCTTCTCCTCGCCCCCGTGTGCCGCGCCTTCAGGCCCCGGGCCTTCGCTGCCTCCACGTCACGTCGGATCAGGGCCACCGCCTTCTCACGGTTGGCTGGCAACAGATCGTAGGAGAAGCGCATCAGATACAATGGATGACACCCTCTCTCCACGGGATTCAGGTGACGCTTGCCTGTCCACTCATCCGCACGGTTGGCGCACGGAGACAATAGGGCCTAGCCGCCGATCTGAATCATGACCCTGGCTTGGGGGAACATCTTCTCGGCCAGGGCGTGCCCGAAGGGCCGCCGGAAGGCCGCGGCGCGGAAGATCTCCCTGATCTCTTCGTAGGAGGCGCCGTTGCGTAGCGGGGTGAGCAGGTCCTCCTCGTCGTCCCGCAGGAGGCACAGCCTCAAGCGGCCGTCCGCAGTGAGCCGCAGCCGACCGCACTTCGCGCAGAACGGTTGGCTGACCGGGCTGATGAACCCGAGCGTTCCCGGGGCGCCCGCCAGCCGGTATGTCCGTGCCGGGTCCTCGCCCGAGAGGTCAAGGGGAGTGAGGAGCCCCAGGGCGGCCTCGATCTTCGCCATCGTCTCTTCGGACTTCACCACGCCGGCCTCGGCGAAGTCCCCCACGCTGCCAAACGGCATCATCTCGATGAATCGTACCTCCCAGCAATGCTCCAGCGTCAGTGCGGCCAGGGAGACGACCTCGTCCTCGTTGAACCCGCGCACGACCACGGCGTTCAGTTTGATCGGCGCCAGTCCCGCGGCTACCGCGGCGGCGATGCCTGCCAGCACCTTCTCCACACGCCCGCCGCGAGTAATCCGGTGGAACTTGCCGGGATCCATGGTGTCGAGGCTGACGTTGACCCGCCGCAGGCCGGCCTCGGCCAGCGGCGCCGCTAAGTGCTCCAGCAGCAGGCCATTGGTCGTTATGGCAATGTCTTCGATGCCGCTGATGCCGCTGATCTCCTGGACGAGCTCCACAAGGCCGGGTCGGACCGTCGGCTCCCCGCCCGTCAGGCGCACCTTGGTCACCCCAAGCTCGGCGGCGACCCTCACCAGCAGCAGCAGCTCATCGTCCTGCAGCAGCTCTTCCGGAGGGCGGAATTCTATCCCCTCCGCCGGCATGCAGTAGACGCAGCGAAGGTTACAGCGGTCAGTGAGCGAGATGCGGAGATCCCGAATGTCGCGGCCGTACTGGTCTCGCATTAGTCTCTCAGATGAATACAACTATCGGAATCGAAGAGATCGGCGCTTCCCCCAGTTCACATGAAGCCCAGCTCGAGCTTCGCCGCCTCGGACATCATGCTGGGGTTCCAGGGCGGATCCACAACCACTTCGATGTCGACATCCTCGACGTCGGGCAAGCTCCATAACTTGTTTTCAATCTCTCCCTTAAGCACGCCGCCCATCCCGCACCCTGGCGCTGTCAGCGTGAATTTCACCTCGACCTTGTTCCCGCCCTGGGCCAAAGGCGTGACCCGACATAGATACACGAGGCCCAGGTCAACGATGTTGACGGGGATCTCGGGATCGAAGGTGCTCTGCAATTGAGCCCAGACCAGTTTCTCGACGTCAGGCCCCCCTGCCGCCGGGGATGTGCCGGTCTGTGACGTCGCGGGGCTTTCCCGCCCGATGGCATCGGCATCCTTGCCCGCGATACGCACCAACTGTCCCCGGTCCGTCATCACGGTGTACGTTCCGCCGAGCGCCTGTGTGAGCATCACCACGGTGCCCCCGGGCAGCATGACTTTGTCGCCGAAGGGGATCTCGATCGCTTCGCAGTCGCGGCGAAGCGCTATCTGCTCGTTGGTTTTCATGAGCGGGTTTCTCCCTCGTTTTGCTCAGGATCAGGGTCCTCCTCCGAAAACGTGTGCCCGCACCCGCAGGTGTGTGTCGCCCGGGGATTCCGGAAGAGGAATGTGACCCCTCCGAACTCCTGACGCACGTCGAGCTGAAGGCCATCCAGGTGGGGCAGGCTCTCGTGATCCACGACCACGGTGAGCCCTTCGCTCTCCAGCACATGGTCGGACGGCGCCGCAGGATCCGGGTCAAAACCCAGGACATAGCGAAACTGGGTTGCGCTTCCCTCGCAGCCTTCCTTGGTGACCCCTACCCGAAGCGCTGCTGTCGCCGGGAGGTCCTGTTGCCGCCTGATCTCCTGTATGGCCTGGCTCGCCAGTGGCGTAAGTGTAATCATGACTCATCTCCTTTCATCGTCCGTCGATCAGTCATCGTGCCCGTCCACTATCCTGATCTGCGTCTCAGCAGCCTATTCGGTCGCAACGGTCCCCCGATCCCCATCGAGCGCCGCCCGCAGTGTGTGCCATGCGAGCGTGGCGCATTTGACTCGAGCAGGGAATTCACGCACGCCGGCAAAAACTGCCAGCTTTCCAAGTTCCTGGTGGTCAACTTCTCCGTCCGGCACTCCGGTTACCATCTCACGGAACCGCTCGAAAAGGCCCTCCGCTTCGGATGTTGTCTTGCCTTTCACAGTGGCGGTCATCAGCGAGGCCGAGGCTTTGGAGATCGCGCACCCGGAGCCCTGGAAGCCAACATTCCTAATCACCTCGCCCTCCAGCTGCAGGTACACGCTGATCTGGTCGCCGCAGACGGGATTGTATCCGTCGGCTGTCCGGTTCGCTCCTTCCAGCTTCTCAAAGTTGCGCGGCCGGTCATTATGATCGAGGATGACCTGCTGGTAGAGTTCGCTCAGGTCAGACATTAGCCGAACACCCCAATGACCATACGGATCGCCCCCGAGAAGGGCGCCAACTCTACTCTCGAACCGGAGGTCCTGCCGGCCCATTCTCGGCGCCCAAAACCGGTCGCCCGGCCCCGGCCGCAGATCTGTTCAGCGGTGTCAACGGCGGTGGTCATCGAGCTACCTCTGGGAGTTTTCGCCGCGGCAACCAGTGCGTGATGAGCGCCTCCAGGTGCTTGCGCAGTGGCTCGAGCTTCATTCGCTGGAGGCTCTCACCAGCGAAGGCGGAGA
>LDXQ01000077.1:0-6623 GCA_001443485.1 Candidatus Sysuimicrobiota bacterium CSP1-3 | reverse complement strand
ATGCCGCGGGAGCGCAAGTAGAAGATGGCGTCCTCGTCGATCTGGCCGATGGTTGCCCCATGGGTGCACTTCACGTCGTCAGCGTAGATTTCCAGCTGTGGCTTAGTATCAATCTGCGCTTCCCCGGAGAGCAGCAGATTCCGATTCGTCTGCTTGGCATCAGTCTTCTGAGCAGCCTTGTGCACGATGATCCGACCGTGGAACACGCCCCGCGACTGGCCGTCGAGGATGCCATTGTAGAACTGCCGGCTACCGCAGTGCGGGCTGGCATGTTCGACCTTCATGTAGTTGTCCATATGCTGCCGGCCGGTGGCCATAAAGAGGCCGTTGATCAGGCAGTCACCGCCCTCGCCGACCAGGACCGGGTGGATGTTATTCCGCACCAGCGCCCCCCCGAGCAGCACCGAGTGGGACGTGACGCTGCTGCTCCGGCCCTGCTGGATCCGGAGCGTCGAGACGTGGAATGCCTCGGCGCTCTCCCGCTGGATCTGGTAGTGGCTCAACACGCTGTTCTCCTCGACCACCACTTCCGTGATCACGTTCGAGAAATGGACGCCGCCGCTCAGCGTGACGTAGTCCTCCACAACCGTCGCCTGGCTATCATCGTCCGCTATGATTAGGTTGCGCGGGTGGGTGATGGTGGGGGCAGCCGCGCTCGCGAGGTAGAGTAGGTAGATCGGCTCTTCGAGCACCGTCCCCCGGGCGATGCGCACGAATGCCCCGTCTTCCATGAAGCCGGTATTGAGGGCACAAAAGGCGTCGTGTTGATAGTCGGCATAGCGGGCCAGATACGGCTCCAGGAAGTCCGGGGCGTCGGCCAGAGTTTGGGCGAGGCTGCCGATCTGCACACCCCCCGGTAGCGGCCGCAGCCAGGAAAGCGCCGGCGCATAGCGGCCGTTCACGAACACGAGCTGGCTGCATGCTGAACCCGAGAATCGGAATGGCTCGAGCGCTTGGGGTCCCGGGTCGACACGGCCGTCCTGGGGAAGGCTGAAGGATGTCTCAGCGATCGCGGCCACGTTCGTGAACCGCCAGTCCTCCTCGCGGGGGGTGGGGAACCCCAGTTCGGAAAAACGGGCAATGGCGGCTCGGCGGATCGAGCGCAGCCAGCCTGCTCCATTCCCGGCGGCACCATTCTCGAATCGGGCGAAGCTCTCCAGGTAGCTGTCCTGCACTTCCGTCACAGCGTTCACCTTTTTGACCTCTTGCCCATTACGCCTGTGCCGGCATGGCGGTCTGGGCCTCGGCTTCGACCCACACATAGCCCTTGTCCTCGAGCTCCAGGGCCAGTTCCTTGCCGCCCGACTTGACAATCCGGCCGTCCACCAGCACGTGCACATAGTCGGGAATGATGTAGTTGAGGAGCCGCTGGTAGTGGGTCACGACGACGATGGCACGCTCGGGACTCCGCAGCCCATTGACGCCACTGGCGACGATCTTCAGGGCATCGATGTCCAGGCCAGAATCGGTCTCGTCCATGATGGCGAGACGCGGCTCCAGCACCGCCATCTGGAATATCTCATTGCGCTTCTTCTCGCCGCCCGAGAAGCCCTCATTCACTGCGCGGGTCAGGAGGCGGTCATCCATGTCCAGGAGCTTCATCTTCTCCTTAAACAGCGGAAGGAAGTCCATCGCGTCGAGCTCATCGAGGCCGCGGTACCTGCGAATGGCGTTGAGGGCTGCCTTGAGGAAGTAGGCGTTGCCGACGCCGGGGATCTCCACCGGGTACTGGAAGGCCAGGAAGACTCCCCTGCAGGCTCGCTCCTCCGGTGCCATCTCCAGCAGGTTCTTGCCTTCGTAGATGACCTCCCCGGCGGTGACCTCGTATGATTCCCGGCCCGCCAGAACCTGCGCCAGCGTGCTCTTGCCCGAACCGTTGGGACCCATGATGGCGTGGACCTCGCCGACGTTGACCTGAAGGTCAACCCCTTTAAGGATCTCCTGGTTGCCCGCCTTCACGTGCAGATTCTTAACTGTGAGCATGGTTCGTCCTTTCTAGTGGGGCTGCTCACCAGGCTGAGATGCCCGCCCCTGGGGTTCCGCTGTCTCCGGGGGCTCAGCCATGCCTGCTCCTCTCTTTGACCTTGCTCCTCCTACCCTTCGGACGGGATCGACGTTTGCAAAGGCCTACGGGACTTCAATCTGCACGTCCTCCCCCTGCACGACCACGCGATAGGGGCGCACGGGTGCTAGTGCTGGCGGCATGACCACCGCCCCCGTGCGGATGTCGAACTGGCTGCCATGACACGGGCAGGTCACCAGGAACTTCTCAACCTCCCCCTCGGCCAGCGGGCACCCGCGGTGGGGACAGGTGTTATCGATCGCGTACCACCCCTCCTCACGGCGGAAGAGGGCGATGGCACGGCCCCCCACCTCGACCGCCCGGGCCTCGCCCGGACTGAGCTCCGAGACATGCGCCACCGTCAGCAGTGCCATCTAGCCGACGCTCCCCTCGAGACTGACGCTCAGCAGTTTCTGCGCCTCGACGGCGAACTCCATCGGCAGCTCCTTGAAGACCTTCTTGGCAAAGCCATTGACGATCATGGAGACCGCATTCTCGGCCGAGAGCCCACGCTGCCGGAGGTAGAAGATCTGTTCATCGCCGATCTTGGACGTAGACGCCTCGTGCTCCATCCGGGCCGAGGCATTCTTCACCTCGATGTAGGGGAAGGTGTGGGCGCCGCACTTGTCGCCGATCAGCAGCGAATCGCACTGTGTGTAGTTGCGCGCCCCACTGGCGCTCTTGAGGATCTTGACCAGCCCGCGGTAGGTGTTCTGGCCGTGACCCGCGGAGATGCCCTTGGAGACAATCGTGCTCCTCGTGTTCTTGCCGATGTGGATCATCTTGGTGCCCGTGTCCGCCTGCTGGTAGTTGTTGGTGAGGGCGACGGAGTAAAATTCCCCGATGGCGTTGTCCCCTTGCAGGATGACCCCGGGGTACTTCCAGGTGATCGCCGCGCCCGCCTCCACCTGCGTCCACGAGACCTTGGAGTTCCTCCCCAGGGCCTTGCCGCGCTTGGTCACGAAGTTGTAGATGCCGCCCTTGCCGTCTTTGTCCCCCGGGTACCAGTTCTGGATGGTCGAGTACTTGATCTGAGCGTCGTCGAGGGCGATCAGCTCCACCACCGCGGCGTGCAGCTGGTGCGCGCTCCGCCTGGGCGCGGTGCACCCCTCCATGTAGCTGACATAGCTACCCTCGTCGGCGATGATCAGGGTGCGCTCGAACTGGCCGGTCTCCTCGGCGTTGATGCGGAAATACGTGGACAGCTCCATGGGGCAGCGCACGCCCTTGGGGACGTAGATGAACGATCCATCAGTGAAGACCGCAGCGTTCAGCGTCGCGAAGAAGTTATCGGTGTACGGCACCACCGACCCCATATACTGCTTAACCAGCTCGGGGTGCTTGTGCACCGCCTCGGTGAAAGAGCAGAAGATGATCCCCAGCTCCGCCAGCTTTTCCTGGAACGTAGTCGCCACGGAGACGCTGTCAAAGACCGCATCGACGGCGACACCGGCGAGGCGGTTTCGTTCCGCCAGAGGAATGCCCAGCTTTTCGAACGTGGCGAGCAGCTCCGGGTCGATCTCGTCGGGGCTGGCCGGGGTTCCCGTTGGCTTTGGCGCCGAGTAGTACACGATGTCCTGGTAATCGATCGGCCCGTAATGAATGTTGGCCCACTTCGGCTCTTTATTCAGCTGCTCCAGCGTCGCCCAATGCCTGTAGGACTTCAGCCGCCATTCCAGCATCCACTCGGGCTCATTCTTCCTGGCTGAGATCAGGCGGATGATGCCCTCGTTCAGCCCGCGAGGTAAGGAGTCGGTCTCGATCTCCGTCACAAATCCGTACTTGTACTCGCGGTTGGCGAGGGCTTCGATCGTGCTCGTGGTAGTGGTCATGTCTTCCTCCCTCTTGAAGCCGCTTCGGGCGGCGTCGCGATGAGCATTCCGAGGACCCGCCGCCACCGCTTCAATTCCCCCAGGATCTGGGGGTGGCACAGGAGCGACTGAAGACCGACGGCGTTGCCGTGCATGTGTCCTCAGCTCCTCACGGTTTCCCCCGCGCAGCTGGGACAAAGGCACAGCCGGCGCAGACGTTCGAAGGGGTAGATACCCGTCCGGTGACCGTCGCTCCAGACGAAGCGCACGGCATAGTTGCCTACTGGGTCGATCGCCTCGGCGCGGACTTCCTCCGAGATCTCCGCTGGATTCAGGCGACGCTTGCCCGTCCACTCATCCACACAGTTCGCGCACGGGCATTCCCGTCGCAGGTAGGGCCACGGGAAGGTGCTCACATGGCCGTCCGCCCAGGTAATGCGCAGGGCTGCACCAGCCACTTTCTCTATCTTGCGGGGTTCTGCAGGAGCCTCGACGCCCATGATCTACCTGCCCCTCTAGCTCGGGACCTCCGTGATCTCCAGGGAGGCTGCCGACGTGTAGGTGTAGTTGCGGATACTGACCTCGGCGGCTAGCTGCTCCACCATGGACCGGTACGCCTGGGCCGGGGCCCCCTGCGGCTGCGCCACGACGATCGGCGTCCCGGTGTCGGCATAGTGGCGGATCTGCCGATCGAGCGGAATCTCCCCCAGGAAGGGAATGCGCAGCTCCTCGCTGCGCCTGCGGGCCCCACCGTGCCCGAAGATCTCCTCCCGAACCCCACAATGCGGGCACACGTAGTAGCTCATGTTCTCCACGATGCCCAGGACATGGACGTTGGTCTGCTCGAACAGGCGCAGCGTCTTCATCGAGATCATCAGCCCCACGTCCTGGGGCGTCGTCACGATCACCGCCCCCGTCACCGCCACGCTCTGGACGAGCGTGATGTGAACGTCGCCCGTCCCCGGAGGGAGGTCTACCACCAGGTAGTCCAGATCGCCCCAGTTCACCAGGAACAACCCCTCCTGCAGGGCCTTGGTGGCCATAGGTCCACGCCAGATGAGGGGCTTGTCGCCACGGGCAAAGAACCCCATGGACATGAACCGCACGCCGTGGCGCTCATGAGGGATGATCCGCTCGTCTCTAACGGTCATGGCCTCGTCGGTGCCGATCATGATGGGGATGCTTGGGCCGTAAATGTCGGCATCGAGGAGGCCGACCCGCGCCCCCGCCTGGGCCAGCGCACAGGCGATGTTGACGGCCACCGTGGACTTGCCCACCCCGCCCTTGCCGCTGCCCACCGCGATGACGTTGCGCACATTGGCCATCGCTGACTTGTCCAGGCCCGGATGTCGTCGGACCTCTGCTGTCATGGTCACCTGGGCCTCCCTCACGCCCGGCAGAGCGAGTACCAGCTGTCGGGCCTGATCTTGCATCTGGTCCTTTACCGGACAGGCCGGCGTCGTGAGGTTGATCTCAAGACTCACCGCTGCATCCTGGATCTTGATGTTCCGCACGAACCCCAGAGAGACGATGTCCCGATGGAGGTCGGGATCCTGGATCCGGCTGAGGGCCTGCAAGACGTCTTGCTCGCTGATGCCCGTCTGGGACATGCTTTTTCCTCTCTTGACCTCGACACGATGTTGACGCCGGAACATGGGCTACCCCACCAGGCACCCCGCTGCTCTCACCGTTTTAGTACGGCATCGCCTCCACACTATGAATCTCGGGCACCGCCTCGCGTAGCATGCGCTCGATCCCCGCCTGCAAGGTCATCATGGAGTGCATGCAGCCCACGCAGGCGCCGGCCAGCCGAATCTGCGCCACGCCATCCACGATGTCCACGAGCTCGACGTCGCCGCCGTCGCCCTGAATGGCCGGGCGGATTTGCTCCAGGACTGCCTCGGCCCGCACCCAAAGCGCCTCTTGCTCGATCGTCTGACTGCCAATCATCTCTCCACGCCCTCGCACGAGTACGCCGGCATCAGGAGCATCCTCGTCCATCGTCGCCGCAGGGGTCCGGAGCCCCGGCGTCGTCGGCCGTCTTGAACGAGTGGCCGCAGCCGCAGGTCGATACGGCGTTGGGATTGCTGACGGTGAACCCCTGGCCCATGACAGAGTTGACGTAGCCGACCTGGACACCGGCCAGCACCCGCGCGGCCAGGGGATCCAGCAGCACCCGGACGCCGTGGGCCTCGACGACCTGGTCGTCCTCCGCGGGGGCGCGGTCCAGGGCCATGCCGTAGGAATAGCCCTCGCATCCGCCCTTGTCCACGGAGAGCCGCAGGCAGAGCTCAGCGTCTCCCTGCTCGGCGAAGAGATCACGGATCTTGGCTGCGGCCTGCTCAGTCACGGTGATCATCCTGTCTCCTCCTTCTGGCGCATCTGTCTCCGACTCAATGGGCGAGCTGACGAGCGGTCGCTGTTCGCTTCCCGCCTCGCTTCGCTGGCATCGAGACCGCGATTTCCCGTGGTCCGAAGAGCTGCTTGACTGCACCTAAGCCTTGCACAAGGGCATCGATATCCTCTCGGGTGTTGTAGAGGTAGAGGCTGGCGCGTGCGGTGGCATCCACGCCCAGCCTACGATGCAGTGGTTGTGTACAATGGTGGCCCGCCCGGATGGCGATCCCCTCTAGGTCGAGTACCTGGGCCACGTCATGTGGGTGCACGCCATCGAGGCGAAAGGCGATAGCCCCTCCGCGCTGCTCCACGCCGGCCGGCCCGTAGAGCGTGATCCCCGGGAGCTCCGACAG
>LDXQ01000076.1 GCA_001443485.1 Candidatus Sysuimicrobiota bacterium CSP1-3 | reverse complement strand
GCCCGTCCGCCGGCATCCCCGGCTTGAGCACGCCCTCAGGGTTCTCCACTACCAGCTTCACGGCGAAGACCTGCTTCACCCGCTCTTCCTTTGTCTGCACGTCTTTGGGCGTGAACTCGGCCCGCTGGCTGATCTCCGCCACCTTCGCCGCGAAAGCCCGGCCCGGGAACGCGTCGACGTAGGCGCGGGCCGCCTCGCCGAGGCGCAGCTTGCCGATCTCTGGCTCCGGGATGAACACCTTCAGCCACAGGGCCTGCAGGTCGACGACAACGACCAGCGGTGTCCCCGCCGGCACGACCTCACCGGGGTTGACTACCTTGCTCACGACGACTCCGGAGGCAGGAGCGTAGACCCGGGCTTCGTCCAGCGCGGTCCGCAGTTCATCGCGGGCGGCGACCGCCGCTTTCGCCTGCGCGCGGGCGGTCTCCAGTCCCGCGCGGGCGATCTCCACCTGACGCGCCACGGCACGCAACTGCTCCCGCTGGCCCGTGACTTCCAGAACCCCGGCCGCGGCGAGGGCCACCTGGCCGCGCGCCGCGTCCACCTGAGCCTCCGCCGCCCGGACGTCCTCTTCTCGAATCTGCACTTCCAGCGTGCCGGTCTGCGCCCGATCCAGGGCGGCGCGGGCGCGCTGCACCTGCTCGAATGCGACGTTCACCTGAGCCTCGACCATCTCCAGCCGGGTGCGTGCCGCGTCCACATCTGCGACGGCCACGGCGCCGGAGGCCTGCAGGGTTTGCAGACGGGCCAGGTCGCGGCGGGCTTCCTCGCGCGCGGCGCGGGCCCGCGCCAGGTCGGCTTCCGCCGCGCGCAGCATCGCCTTCGCCTCATCGACGGCGCTGGGCGCCTGCGTGCGCGTCACCAGCAGCGCCTTGCGCGCCTGGGCGAGTCTCGCCAGCGCCGCGTTTAATGCGGCCTGAGCCTGACGCTGCTGCGCGGCCACCTGGGCCTGCGCGAAAGCCAGTCCCGCCTGCGCCTGAGCCAGCTGCCGCTCGAGGACCTCCACCTCGCCCTGCGCCCGCGCCACCTGCGCCTGGGCGGCCTCCACCTGCGCGTCCGCCTGGCGCATCCGGGCTGCCAGTTCTTCGGAACTGAGCACCGCCACGAGCTGGCCGCGGTTCACGCGATCGCCCTCGCGCACCAGGAGCCGCTGCACGCGTCCTCCGATCTTGGAGTTGACGATCACCTCCTCGCCCTCGATGCGGCCGCTGGCTTCCAGCACGCCGTCCGGCGGCTGAGCGCGGACGCGCTGCACCGCCGTCCACGACGCGGCTAAGCCCGCGCCGAGCACCAGGATGCCGATCACGATGGCCAGCACACGCTTTGTCATCACAGATCCCTCCCGTCTCTCTACAGCGACCCGCCGGCGGCCAGGATGAGCCGGACCCGGGCGACATTCTGGCTGAACCGCGCCGACGCGAGAGCCAGTTCGGCTTGTGCAAGCGCGGCCTGAGCCGAAAGCAGTTCCAGCGAGGTTCCGACCCCCGCCTGGTAGCGGACGCCGGCGATCCGGGCGGCTTCGCGCCCCTGCTCTACGCCGCTTGTTGCCGCCGTCACTTCCGCGGCCGCCTGATCCAGCGCCAGCCAGGCCTGCCGCACCTCGAGCTCGATGCGCTGCTTTGTCTGCGCCTCCAGCACCTTCAGTTGCTCCAGGCGCAGTTCGGCCTCGCGGATCCGCTCCCGGGTAATGCCCCCGTCGGACAAAGAGAGGGTCACTGCGAGCATCACCGACCACGTCCCGCTCAAATTGCTCGGGCTGCCGCCGACGTCGTAGTATGCGCCGAGCACCATATTGGGCCTCGCGCCGCTGGCGGCCAAATCAATGGCGGCGCGCGCGGCGTCCATCCGGGCGCGGAGTTCTGCGAGTTCGGGGCGGTCCCGCGTGGCCCGGGCAACGGCGGCCTCCAGCGTGCCAGGCACCGGCCGCGGTTCCAGGGTGTCGGTGGGGTCCAGTGACGTGGCCAGCGGCAGGTTCAGCATCGCGTTCAGTTCCGCCTGCGCATTCTGCGCTGCGGTCTGCGCGCGGACGAGCCCCTGCCGGGCTCCGGCCACCGCGACGTCGGCCTGCAGCACGTCGAACTCCGGGGCCGCGCCGGCCTGGACCCGCGCTCGAGCCACCCACAGGCTCTCCTCCGCCTGCACGAGTGTCCGTCGTGCCGCGGTCACGTTCTCCTGAGCCAGCAGGATCTGCAGGAAGGTCTGCTCTGCGGAGAAGACGACCAGTTGCGCGGTCCGCGCGAACACCGCCCTCGCGCCGCGGAGGCTGGCCTCCGCCAGAGCAATCTGAGACTCCAGCCGCCCGCCGGTGTACAGCGGGAACTCCACGCCCAGCCGCACCGCCAGCATGTTGGGATCCGCCGGCGTCAGCGTCACCGTGATCTCGGGCGGTGTCGGGCCGAACGGGTTGGGGAAGGTGAGGGTTTGACCCGGTCGCTCCTGCGAGCGAGTATACGATCCGGAGACGCTCACCTGGGGAGTCTTTGCGCCGCGGGCCTGGGCCAGCTGCGCTTCGGCCACGGCCACGCCGAGCAGCGCCACGCGCAGCTGCAGGTTGTTCTGCAGTGCGGTAGTGGCGACCTCGGCAAACGCCAGGCGGCGCGGTGCAGGCTGCCCCTGCGCCGGCAGGGTGAAGGTCAGCGGGAGCAGTGCGAACAGGATCACACCGGTAACTCGACGCATCAGTTCGCTCTCTCCTCGTCAGACGTACGCGTCCTCTGGTGCGCAACGCCTCTTGCGCTGCCATCGTATGATCGCGGCCCCTGCCGCTCCCACGGCGGAATTGCGGCAACTGCGGTAGGCGAAATTACCTAGCCGGCGCCGGCCGGATGCTGTTCACGCGGCCTTTCGGGGGGCAGGCTTCCTCTGGTACACTCCCTGCACCAGCGTTATATCGGCCGACCGGTTGCTCGGCCGCAGAGGATTTGCCACGATGCGCAAAGGCCTAGAATCGGCTCTCGGCATGCTGATCGTGCTCGTCCTGGCCACAGCCTGCGCCTCTCCCCGGGACACGCAGGGTGGCTTCCTCGACACGCGGTACACCGCCGAGGAACTGAACCTGCCGGATGCAGAGAAAGAGGACATCGTCGTCTGCAACGCAGACCCCCGCAATCCGGAGGCGGTCTATCTGGTGACGGAGAGCCGGGAGGTCTACGCCCTCATCCGCGAAGGGACGGCGTGGCGATACGCGCCGATCGCCGGACTGGCGAGCAGCAGGCCGCGCCTCGCCTGCGGTGACGCCTGGCCGGGAAACGGGTCACTTCCGGAGTTGTACATCAGTGACGGGCGGCGCCTGGTAATGCTGGCGCAGACGACCGCCGGCTGGTTGGAACCGCAAGTCCTTTACGAATCCGAGGCGCGCATCCCTGAGAAGGCGGCCGTCGGAGACGTCGATCCCCGGACGCCCGGGGGTGAAGTCTACTTCTCCGCCGACCGGCCGCGCCAGGCGGCGTGGGATGACCAGGCGTGGAACGCCGCTCCGCTGCCGGGGCCGCCCGGGTACGTTGCCGTGGGCGACGCGGATCGTACGGCGGCGGGGGCAGAGCTCTACGTCAGCCGGGCGGGGTCAACCGACCAGATCCGGTACGGCGACGGCTAGGAGCGCCGGCCCATCGCCACGGTGGGGGCGGGGCAGCCGCAGAACGCAATCGTCGTGGGGGATGCCGACTCCACCAATCCTGGTAACGAAGTCGTCGTAAACTGGCACGAGACGAATGTGCGCGGGCGCCTGTGGGTGCTGTCCCGTCGGCGTTCGGGTTGGGCCAGCGAGCTGGTCTTTTCCGCGGGAGAAGGGACCCCCTGGAGCCTGCATCACCTGCATAACCTGGTCATCGGGGATTTCGATACCGCGCATCCGGGACCGGAGATCGTGATGACCTGGAGCCCAATGACGCACAACCCCGGCCGGATCTCGGTCTTCGCCAAGACGGGCAACCGCTGGGAGCATCACCTCATCTGGCAGGATCTCGACGAAGCCCACGGCATCGCCTTCCTCACTCTCATCCCGCGGGGAAAACCGGCGCTCATGGCGGTGGGGCATCCACGCGAGGGCGTATTGCTCAGGATTCGTTAGGCCGGGGGCCGTGCCGCGACTCCCGACCGGTCTGCCCCGCGCGGCCTACGCCATGAAGAAACTCCAGCCTCCGCAGCGGTCTCGGAGGGCTCGGGCCGTTCATCGCCGCTCGAGGATCTTACCTCGGGACGTCCACTGTTCCCGGCTCTTGCCCCCGTCGGCCGAGCGGTAAAGGTCGCCGTTGAAGGTGGCGAGGTAGACGATGCCGGCAGCCTCCCCGTCGATCGCCAGCGCCTCCACCGCGTCCCGCTCGCCGAGGAAGAATCCCTGGCTGGTCCAGGTCCGGCCCCCGTCCTGGCTCCTGATGAGACCGACTCCACGCTCCATCCCATAGGCGTAGATGATGCGCGGGTCCCGGGGGTGGGTGGCCACCGCGGTAATCGAGCCCTTCCGCAGTGAACTCGCGAGCGTCGCCCAGGTCTCTCCCGCGTCCTCGCTGATCAGGAGGCCGCCGGCGGTGCCTGCGAGGACGACCTCGGGTCGCTCCGGATGGGCGGCGAGGGCGAAGATTCGCTGCGGCCCTCGGTCTCCCAACGACGTCCAACTTCGACCGCCGTCGCGGCTCCGGTAGAGACCCTCGCGTCCAAAGACGTTCCACGCATAGAGGACCTGCGGGTTGGCCGTGCTCACGGCCATGGCGTGGAAGTCGGCCTTCCCGGCCAGCGCGAGCGGACGCCAGGTTCGGCCGCGGTTCCGGCTGATCTCCACGCCCAGAGGTTCGGGCTTGCGGTCGCGGGGGCCGGGATGGCCGCTCGTGAGCATAGTCCCCCGCCCGGCCGGAGACATCACAAACCCCATCATGTCGTATCCCTGACGGCCGATTTGCCGCCAGACTCTGCCGGCCGTGACCCTGACGAGTCCGTTGTGCCCGCCGATCCAGAGGACGTCCCGGTGTACCGGATCGACGGCCAGGGCGTGCGCGTGCCCGATCTCGGTCACCGGGCGCTCGCTCAACAAGCGCGCACCGAACCGCGGCGCCAGCGCCAGGAGGATGAGGCCCCCCAGCAGAGCCGCGAGGGCGCGGCCCGGAGATCTCATTCGCGGACGCCCTTCACCGGTGGCCGAAGGTCAGCCCGATCTCCAGCTTCTCCATCAGCTTGAGGAGATTGAGCAGCGGATCCCCGAACTGGGCGCTTCGCAGGACGGAGCGGTACGCGGTGAGACGATCCTGGATGAAGCGCAGCATGTGGTCCAGCGTGATGATGAGCACGGCCGGCGCGCGTTCTTCGTCGACGTGGCCACAGAAGGAAGCCAGGCGGATGCGGCAAGCCACGCCGTGCTGGTGCTGGAGCACGAATTCCCCGCGCGCGAGCAGCGCCCGGGCCGCGTCGGCGATGTGCTCCTCGGGGCAGCACCCGAGTCGCCGCAGCGCCGCGTGCAGCACATCGGAGGTCTTGAGTCTCCGGTTCAGTTCCGCGGCGCCCTCCTTGACCTCGCCGATAAGGACGTCGGGGAGATCCGGGGCAACGCCCAAGGCCGGATCGTCGACCAGCAGGACCTCGCACCGTTCCTCGCCCGGGCGCTGCGGGTGACGCAGCACCGTCTCCGCGGCCCAGGGGAGGCGGATGGTGAGGATATCCAGATCCGTAGCCGTTTCGTACTTGCCCGGCTGCCCGGGCACGGGATGCTGCACCTGGTACTCGGTCGCCGTGAAGTACCCGTTCAACCGCAGGTAAGTCTCCACCAGACCCACAGCCGTGTTCACGGATTGCCCTCCTGCACCGCCATCCGCTAGGGCGTCCGGGGTGGGACCGCACCCGGCACCGCGGGAGCCTGCGCACCCGCCCCCGCCAGGCGGTCGAGATTCCGGCTCCTGACGGCACGCCTGACCGCCGCCGCGACGACGAGGAGGGTGACGGCGGAGAGCGTCAGGTAGATGGCCGACCGGGAGACGACAAACAGAAGGTGCGTGTTGACGCCGAGGTAGTGCAGGACGCCGTCGAGCATGCTCCGCTTGCCCGCCAGATGGCCACCGGTCGAGCCGACGAGCATCAGACTCAAGAACCCTCCGGTCCCCAGCACAAAGTAGAGCCAGCGCAACCGCGCCCGATCCCAGAGCCGCGCCCCAGAGAACGCCCGGACCACGATGAAAAGCGTCCAGAACGTCGTGGCGAAGGCCGTGGTGGCAATCTTGTTCAGCACCACGGAGGATGTCAGGAGAACTTCGACGGGCCACGTGTAGAGGAGCCCGGTGACGATACTGGCGATCAGTGCCAGCAGCCCGCCGATCGCGGCCAGGAAGGCGGTCGGGTCCGCCAGCCGGACGAGGCCCCGCCACACCCCGTTACTGGTGGTCACCCATACGCCCGCCAGGCGGATCACCAGGCTGGCGAACGCCAGCGTGAGCATCCCAGTGTGCAGTTCCGCCGTGATGACGTGCCAGGCGATGCGACCGGTCTCAGCAGGCATCGACGGCTGCACCCCTCAGTCTGTGTGGCGTCTGCGGCCGCGGGCGGGCCAGAGGAGGTAGGCGGCAGTCAGGCCGGCGATGGTGACGACTCCCACCGCCACGGTGAGTAGCCACGGCACGAAGGGACCGCGGCCGCCATCAAAGGATCGTGGTCGGGCGAAGAGCCCCGCTTCCTGCGCGCCTCCGGCAAAGAAGTCGATCTTCACCACCGTGCGCTTCTCTCCATGGTACGTGACGAAGTCGTCGGACGGCGCGTAGGCCAGCTGCACGGTGTGCGGTCCGGGGGTAATTGGCCGGTCGAATCGATCTCCGGTGTCCAGCCGGCGGCGGAACTCGATCGTCGTGGACTGCGGGTCCTCCGACCCGGAGGACTCCAGCACGTCATCTCGCCCACCCAGGCTTACGTCGCTCGCGTGCGTCACCGAGCTGTTGGCGAAATAGTCCTGGAGGAACAGTTCCTTCCCGCGGATATATCCGAGGATGATATCCTCCCCTTCCATGATGGGCCCGCTAGGATCCCAGCCGATGGCCAGCCACCCCGTGGCGGGAACCTTCAGGCCGAAGTAGATGGAATCACCCTCAATCGTCCAGTGCACCTCCATGCCGATGCGCCGGGCCTGATAATGACTGGCGTACTCGCCTTCCATGATCCGGCCGTCAATCGCCGGAGGAGCGGCGGCCGCCGTTCCGACCCATCCCCCCGCAACCAGCACCAGGACGGCCAACAGGACCCACCCGCTTACGTGAGGTACAAGGTGGAACGCCCTGGTCATAACCGTCACCCCAGACGCGGGAAGAAGCGCGGCACCTGCCGCATGTACTCGCGGTAGTCCGGCAGCCGCTGCACCAGGTCCAGTTCCTCCAGGCGGGCCTGGAGGACGGCCCAGCCGATCCCCAGGGCGGAGGCGATAAGCACAGGTGCCGTGGGGCGCAGCAGGGCCAGCCCGCCGAAGATCAGGATCCCGCCGGCGTAGATGGGATGGCGCAACCGCGCGTACAGCCCGGTGCGCACCAGCGTGTCGCGCACCGACGGCATGTGGGTGCGCAGGCCCAGCCGCAGGTGGCCCCAGATCACGGGCACCGCTCCGACGGCGATGAGCAGCCACCCTAGCGCCGGCACCGCCCCGCCGGGGACGAAGAGAAATGGCGCCGCGGCCCGCCAGGCGAGGATGTATCCGAAGATCCACAGCGGAATCCCCAGCGCGTTGCGCAGGATCATCGTCGCCATCTGGCCGCGCCGCTCGCCCCATCGCCGGGAGGAGGCCGCGGTGAACGCGCTCGCCCCTCCCAGGACGAACCCGAGCACCAATGGAAAGAGAAATGCGTACGTCCTCATGCCACGCCCCTGCCCGTCGTTTGGTCAGAAGGTGTTGCCCTGCCGCGCCACGGCGGACTGGAGGATGGAGTTCTTGCCGCCGGCCTCCTCGTCGGCCGCCAAGCGGCCGCGACCGCGCCTCTCAGTCCAGGGGCAGTCTACGGGGAATACGCGCCGGCTCGTGTTAACGGGGCCTTAGATGAACGTTAAAGTTTGCTTAAGAAACGGGATGTTCGACCGCATCAGCGTAGGAGGTCCGCGGGTTTTGCTGAAACATGCTCTCCCCGCCCTAGGTCGCGCGCAGTATGTCGTCGCCAACCCCCCCTGGGGGGCGGTGGATTCCCCGTCTACCAGATCGGCGCGCCGTGGCAGAAACGTGTCATCGCGCTTGACCGGGGCGGACGGGAGGACAGCACGACCCCCCGGCGGAAAGATAGCGGGGCCTCGAAGCGCTCACGACCGCCCAGCCAGCCGGGAGGGGCCCCGGAAAAGCGGCAGCCCCCGGGGTGACCATCGTCGTGACGCCGCCGGCACACGGCGATTGACTGGAGGTTTATGCGGTGGAACCCGTACACTTTTCATCTGCGGAAGAGAGCGGCGCGGAGGCGGTGCTGTCGTTTCCGCCCGAAGTCGTCTGGAAGGCGATCACGGACGGGGAAGATCTCGTCCACTGGTTCGCGGTGACCGGCGGCTGGCCGCCCGCCCCGGCGCCCGGAGAGCGGTACTGGATCCGGAGCACGAGCCTCGGGTACATGGCGTTCGAGTACGTGGCGGTGGACCCGCCGCGGCGGGTGGTGACGCGCGGGCTGTACACGGGCCGGATCTTCATCTGGGAACTCGCCGCAGTCGAAGGAGGAACCCGGTTGCGCATCACGGTCCGGCGGGGGCTGGACGACCGGAAGTGGGACGCAGACCTGGAGGATAACTCCGCCGGGTATGCCGCGCTGTTCGTCGATCTCCGCCGCTACCTGGAGGGCCACTACGACGCCCAGCGGTTTCCGTTCTTCGGCATTCGCAGCCGCCCCGGCTCGTCGGGTACGAACAACGCGCCGGTCGTCACCCACGTCCGCCCCTGGGCCGAGGCGGCTGGGATCCGCGTGGGTGATCAGATCCTGGCGGTGGACGGGGACCCTGTGCCCCCCAGTCCCCTGTCGTTCGCGCCCCTGTATCCTCTAGTCCACAGATACGTGGCCGGCGACCGTGTGACGCTCAGGCTCAAGCGCGAGGAAAAGACCCTCGACGCGTCGCTCAGACTGCTGGACTGGCGCGAAGCTGCGGACGCCACCGGCGCGGACGTCGGTCCTCCCCCCGGGTTCGAGAACAACTGACGCCGCGCACGTTTGGTCTCGGAAAACACAGCACCAGCGCCGGCTTCCAAATCTCCTTCCACATCAAAGTCGCCGCGGATGAAGCTCTCCCCCAGCGCCAGGTCCAGCGGGTACCCCAGCATTCGCCGCAGCGCACCGGCATGGGTGAGGGCGACGACGTCGGCGTCTGCCGCCCGTTCCGGCCAGAGCGTGCCGTCCCACAGGCGGACGGCGAAGCCGCGCGGTTGCGCACCGAACAGCTGATGGAGGATCTCGCGTGTGGTGTCCGCGGGCCGTATGCCCGTCTCGTTCAACTGCACCTAGGTCGCCTCCTCACTCTGCGGCAGCGGCGTCTCTCGCCGCCGCCGGGTCAGCATCACCACAGACGCAGCCGCCAGGACGAGTGCGCCGATCTGCCCAAGGGTCAGAAATCCGACGGCCCGCCACTCCGACCGGAGCAGGTCGACCGCAAACCGGATGACGGAGACGTAGAAGAGCGTCCACCAAAAGAGAAGGCCATCGAAGGGCACAAACCTGGCACGGCGGACGAGGAACACGATGAGCGCCGCCTGGGCCAGGGCATCGTAGAGCGGAACCGGATGCCTGGCGCCGGCGACCCCGGGGAGAGTCACGGCCCAGGGCACGGAGGAGACGTCGCCGTAGAGCTCACCGATCAGAAAGTTGCCCACCCGCATGGACAGGTAGTTGATGGGGATCGCGATGGCCAGGGCGTCGGCCAGGCGCCATGTGGGAAGCCGGCGGACCCGGGCAAACACGACAAGGGCCGCCAGGGCGCCAATGAGCGCGCCGAATGAGCCGAGGCCGCCGCGGTCGATGCGGAGCGCTTCTAAGGGGGCAAGGCGGAATTCCGCCAGATGGGCTCCGACGTACGCGAGGCGGCCTCCCACAATCGCCGCGAGGGCGACATACGGCAGCAGTGTCCAGACGATGTCGGCGTCAAAGCCAAACCGGCGGGCGTAATGGCGCGCCGCGTATGCGCTGACGATGACGCCCGCCGCGGTGAGCAGGCCGTGCCAGGTCACCATGAAGGGACCGAGGTGGATCACGGCCTAGCTGCTCTTGGGTTTCCGCGCGGGTGGCTTTGCTGCCCTTCCTTCACTGCGGGCCACAGTCTCGTCGACCACGGCCTTGACGGCCCGCAGGATTTCCTGTCGCGCGTTCCGCAGGTGCGCCCGCACCTCGTGCGGCACAGTGCCTTCCAGAACTCGCCAGAACCGGTCTT
>LDXQ01000075.1 GCA_001443485.1 Candidatus Sysuimicrobiota bacterium CSP1-3 | reverse complement strand
CCGCCGGTGCATCGCCAGGGCGCCGTGCTGGCTCCCATTGCCGCCGATGACGACGAGGGCCTCCAGACCGGCCTGCCGCAGCGCCGCCATCGCCCTGGACTGCCCTTCATCAGTGGCGAAGGCCTCGCTGCGGGCCGTCCGCAGGATGGTGCCGCCCTCCTCGATGATCCCGCCCACGGAGGCGGAGTCCATGGCGACGAAGTCGCCGGCCATCAGGCCCTGATAGCCGTGACGCACGCCCGTGACCGCAATGCCGCGCGAGAGCGCCAGGCGCACCACGGAGCGGATCGCCGCGTTCATGCCCGGGGCGTCGCCGCCGCTGGTGAGGACCGCGATGCGCTTCATTGAAGGGTGATCTAGGAGGACCCCACCCGCACTCCCTCGGCGTACTCCCGGTACCAGGATTCGTCGCCTTCCGGCAGGCGAACCTTGTCCCCGCCCCCAAACCGGGGGTGACTGAACCAGGGCCGCGCTCGCTCCGCCGTGGCATTCGCCCGCAGGAAGTTGTAGACGCCGTCGGCTCCCAGAAAAGCCCGCATGGCGTCCCGGTCGGGGTATTTGGCGATGACATCCTTCCAGATGGCCCGCCCGCAGAGGAACCCGCTGGCCCCCCCGTCCAGCGCCAGTTCCAGGTTGGCCAGGAATTCCTTGATGTCCACGCCGCCGCTGAGGATGACCCAGGGGCGCCGGGAGACCTCGTTGAGTTCGCGGCAGAAGCCCTTGACCTGCGCTACGTTGTAGACCGCCGGTCGCTCTTTACCGTCGAACGCGCCGGCGCAGAACTCCCGCGCGTACTTCAGGTCGCCGGGGAACTCTAGCTTCAGGATGTCCACCCGGTATTCGTCCTTGGAGAATTCCCGCGCCGACTCGATCGTGTGCTGCGGGCGCCGGCGCGCAAACTCCGGGGTGTCCGCCGACGGTTCGGCAATGGGATAGGTGACGAGTTCGAGGAGGAAGGGGATGTCCTCCCGCACGCAGTCCTCGCCCACGCGCCGCACGAGCTGCTGCTGGTGAGCGCGCACCTCACTCGACGCCTCGGGATTGTAGTAAATCAGCAGCTTTACAGCGTTGGCCCCGGCGCGCTTGGCCTTGGCCACCGACCAGCCGTCAATCAGGCGCGACTTGCGCTCCTTGCCGGCAGGCCCCCCCCGGTCGTACCCCGTCTCCTCGGTGGCGGCCAACAGGCCCACGTCGCCGGGGATGACGTTCACGGCGCGCGGCAGCCCATAGACGGGATCCACGAGGGTGGCCGTGGCGTAGGGGGAGAGGACTTCTGTGATCAGCGTCTTCGTCGCCGCCATGTCGTCATACGTCACCTGGTCGGCCGCGCGCCCGGTGGCGTTGCCCAGGGCCTTGCGCAACGAGTCCCGCTGGTCAATGGCCAGCATCTTGAACCGGCCGGCGGCATCCGCCAGGCGAACGAGATTCACGAGCTTTCCGCTACTCAGCGCTGTCATCCCTCTACCTCCTCTGGTCACTTCACCACGGTCGCCAGCTCATAGATCGTCAGGTCAAGCTTGTGCTCCCCGGACAGGACCTCCGCCAGCGGGACGGCGGTGATCCGGTTTCCATGCATGGCGACCATGTTTCCGAAACGGCCCTGTTTGATCAGCTCAATGGCGGCGACCCCAAAGCGCGTGGCCAGGACGCGGTCAAACACCGTCGGCGATCCGCCGCGCTGCAGGTGTCCCAGCACGGTAACGCGGGTCTCGTAGCCCGTGCGCGCCTCGATCTGTCGCGAGAGCACGCCCCCGATGCCGCCCAGCCGCACGTGCCCGAACGCGTCCACCGGGGCCTCCTGGATAATCTGCGTGCCGATGTCGGTGGGTTTTGCCCCCTCCGCCACGACGAGGATACTGAAGGTCATCCCCTGGTTGTGGCGCGCCTTGATGCGCTCGCAGACGTCGTCGATGTTGAAGGGCACCTCGGGGACCAGAATGATGTCGGCGCCTCCGGCCAGACCGCCGACCGCCGCCACCCACCCCGCGTCGCGCCCCATCACCTCCACCACCATCACCCGGTGGTGCGCCTCCGCGGTCGGATGGAGTTTGTCGCAAGCATCCATCACGACGTTGACCGCGGTATCAAAGCCGATGGTGTAGTCGGTGCCGGGGATGTCATTGTCCATCGTTTTCGGGATCCCCACCACGCGGACGCCCAGTTCGGACAACTTCTGCGCCACGCTCAGGGTGTCGTCGCCACCGATGGCCACCAGGGCATCGATCTCGCGGGCGCGGAGACGGTCCAGGATCCGCTGCGGCCCGCCCTCGACCTTGAACGGGTTCGTCCGCGACGTCCCCAGAATGGTGCCGCCCCGATGCAGGATCCCGCGGACGTCCTCGGGCGTCAGCTCCACGACGTCGTCGTTGAGCAATCCCAACCAGCCGTTGCGGATGCCGACGATCTCGTACCGCTCTCGCCTCCCGGCGCGGGCCACCGCCCTGATCGCCGCATTCAGCCCCGGCGCATCTCCGCCACCGGTGAGAACCCCGATCCGCATGTGTAATCCTCCTATCCTTCCTTCACATACAGGGCACGGCAGGGAGCGTCTATCGGGTGGAAGGCGTATTCTGGCGGAGGATGGCGCCGATCCCCTCGTGGGCGCGCAGCGCCTGCGCGGCGGAGTCGCCGACCAGTTCGATGCGCGCCCCGCTGCGCCGCGCCAGCAGCGGCAGCATCTGGGCGCGATCGCCTTCCAGGTCGCGGGCGAGGACGACGGTGTGCGCCCGGCGGTGCTTCAACGCCTCCATCGTGGCGGCGGTCCCCAGGACGGCCCCCCGACCCGCGGCGGCGCGCTCGACCAGCGCGGCGACAAGGTCCGCTTCGCGGTGGTGCTCTTCGGCCAAGGCCACGGTGAGGGTGCGGTGCTGGATCTCCGTACGGTCCGCCCGGGCCGGCAAGTGAACCAGCCCGACGACTTTCTGCCGGGCGGCCTCGGGCAGCAGGTCACGCACCGCGTTCGCCGCCTCGTCCGGCCCGCCGATGATCAGCCGCTCGATGTGCAGGTCGCGCACCGTGCGCGCGGCCGCTTCCGCCACCCGGGCCCAGAAACGGCGGACGTGATCGTCCACCCGCGAGTCGAAGGTGTCCCGCTGGGCGCCGCGACCCGCGCCCATCCCGCCCCGTCCGGTGAAACTCGGCTGCCGCCCCGCCTTGAATCGCCAGTCGCTCGTGTCCAGCTCCAGTGTTTCCTCGTCCACCGTCGTCGTGCGGCCGAGGTAGGCGATCAGGATGCGCGCGTGCTCGCGGTCCACAGCCAGAATGGCGTAGGGTTCGTACTCATCGACGGCCCAGAGCACGGGGACGACATCGGGCCGGCCATACTGTGCGCGGTTCGTCAGGGGGACGGGGAGGACGTACTCGCGCCACAATCCGGGCGCGGCGAAGATGGCCAGGCCCCGGCCGCGCGGCCGGTTCGTTTCGACATGTCGGATGATGCGCTGCGCCAGTTCGTCCGCCCCGCGGCGCGCCTCTTTGGGGATCGCCTCCAGCGTCTGGCGCAGGGCGTTGCGCAGCCAGATGCGGTAGGCGGGGTTCTGCCCCTGGTGCTCGGGCCTGCTGGGGTCGACGTCGAGGGAGACGGAGAGGACGTCCGCCCGCTCCGCCTCGATCAAGTCGGCGAGGTCCACGGCCCACAGAGTCTCCGCACCGGCCGCGGGCTGATCAGGACGGTCCGACCCAAGGCTCTGTTTCCGGGGGGGCATCCGTTCCTATTCTAGGCTTGCTCCCGTGCCGCCGCCAGCGGGGCCGGCTCATAGGGGGCCACGCGCACGCGCGCGTCGATGACCGCGGCGCCCTGCTCCAGGACCATGATGGGGTTGCAGTCCAGTTCCACCACCTGCGGCAGATCCTCCACCAGCGCGCTCACCCGCAGCAGCGCGTCCTGTAGGGCCGCGGCGTCGTAGGCCGGCTGGCCGCGGAATCCGGCGAGCAGCGGATAGGTCTTCAGGCTGCGGATCATCTCCGCGGCGTCATCCGCATTCAGCGGGGTCAGCCGCACCGAGACGTCGCGCAGCAGTTCTACCAGCACGCCGCCCGCGCCGCAGGCGATCACCGGGCCGAACTGCGGGTCGTGCAGCACCCCGACGAGCATCTCCACACCCTGAGGGACCATCTGCTGCACGAGAAACCCCGCCGGCGCGACCCCTCGGGCGGCGAGGCTTCCCGCCATCTGCTCCGCCGCGGCGCGCACCTCGTCCGGTCGCAGGTCCAGCCGCACTGCCCCCAGTTCCGTCTTGTGCACGATGTCCGGGGCGATCGCTTTCAGCGCGACTGTGCCGCCCATCTCGGCGGCCGCCGCGCCCGCGTCCTCCGGCCTCGGCACGATGCGCTGCCGCACCAGCGGCAGGCCGTAGCAGGAGAGGAGGCCCTGGACCTCCTCGGGCAGGAGCCAGCCTTCGCCCCGCTGGAGGGCTCCGGCGACGATCGCCGCCGCCTCATCGCGGCGGATCCCCTGCAGAGCGGGCGGCGGAATCTGCGGCTTCGCCCGCCACTCCCCGTAGCGCGCCACGCGCGCCAGCGCGATCGCCGCATCCTCCGGGAAGGCGAAGGAGGGGATGTGCAGGTCGGCCTCCCGCAGCGCCGCGGGCACACCCCGCGCGGCCAGGAAGACCGAGAGGATGGGCTTGCTGCCGGCTAGGTCCCGCGCCGCCACCACGATGGCCCGGGCCACGTCCTCGGTCTTGACCGCGAGCGGCGGGATGAAGATGACGATCACGGCGTCCACGGCGGGGTCGGCGCCGACGATGCGCAGGACCTCCCGGTAATGGTCCGCGGTGGCCGCGGCGACCATGTCCACGGGATTGGTCACGCTGGCGGCGGGAGGCAGCACCGTGCGCAGGCGGGCCTGGGTCGCTTCGCCCAGCACTGGGACCTCCAGGCCCTCCGCCGCGCAGGCATCGGCGCAGAGGATCCCCGGGCCGCCGCCGTTGGTGATGATGCCGACGCGCTTTCCCCGCGGCGCGGGCTGGTTGATCAGCAGCAGGGCGACGTCGAACAGTTCCTCCAGCGTGTCGGTGCGGATGACGCCGGCCTGGTGGAAGAGCGCGTCCACCGTGATGTCGGAGGCGGCCACCAGCGCGCCGGTATGCGAGGAAGTGGCGCGGGCGCCGGCCGGTGACCGCCCGCTCTTCACCGCGGCGATGGGTTTGCTCCTTCCTGCGCGCTGGGCGATGCGTGAAAACTTCCGCGGGTTCCCAAAGGATTCCAGATAGAGCAGGATGACCCCGGTGCGCGGGTCACTCTCCCAGTAACTGATCAGGTCGTTGCCGGAGATGTCCGCCTTGTTCCCCACGGAGACGAAGGTGGAGAGCCCCAGCCCCAGGGCGTTGGTGTAGTCGATGATCGCCGCCCCCAGCGCCCCGCTCTGGGAGAAGAACCCGATGCGGCCCGCTTCCGCCGTGAAGGGGACGAAGGTGCCGTTGAGGCGCACGGCGGGATCGGTATTCACGACGCCCATGCAGTTGGGGCCGATCAGGCGCATGCCCGCGGCGCGGCAGATGCGCACCAGTTCCGCCTGCCGGGTCCGTCCCTCCGCCCCGGTCTCGGCGAATCCGGCGGAGATGACCACCAGGGCCCGCACCCCCTTGCGCGCGCACTGCCGCGCGACGTCGTTCACGTGCGCCGCGGGGACGGCGATGAACGCCAGGTCCACCGGCCCGGGGATGGCCTCCACGGAGGGATAGGCGGGGACGCTCTGGATCACCGGCGCCGTGGGGTTCACCGGATAGACCGGTCCGTTGAACCCGTAACTGAGCAGGTTGTGGAAGAGTTCGCCGCCGATGGTGCCGCGCTGCCGGGAGGCGCCGATGACGGCGACGGCCCGCGGCTGGAAGAAGGGGTGCAGGGCGTTGATCGAAGCGACGCGCTCCCGCTGCTCAAAGACCGCCCGCGCCTCGTCCGTCACCAACGTCGGAAACCGCACGTGCAGTTCGCCCGCCTTAACGTTGACCTCGAGGGGGAAGCCGGACTCACGGAAGAGCTGCACCATCCGGTGATTTGCCGGCATGACCTCCGCCTCAAAAACCCGGATGCCTCGGGCCGCCGCGGCTTCCGCCAGGTAGCCGACCAGGATCGTCCCGATGCCCTTGCCCTGATACTCGTCCGCCACCGCGACCGCCACCTCGGCCCGGTCCCCGTCGCGACGGGCGAAGATGGCGTGGCCGACGATCCGTTCCTCCGCGCCGGTCGTGGCCACCAGGCCGACACGCTGGTCGTGGTCCACGTGCGTTTCGCGACGCGCCTCTTCGGCGAGGAAGGTCTCGGACGTGGGCACGAAATAGCGCATCGCCCGCGACTCCTCCGACAGCGCGCGCAGGAAGGCCAGGTACCGCGCCTCATCTTCCGGGCGCACGGGGCGCACGCGCACCGTGGACCCGTCGCGCAGCACGACGTCGACCTCCCGCATGGCACCTGGAGGATTTGTGACCGCCCGCCCGCTACCCTGCCGCCCCGGACAGCCCTTTCGGCCATACCGGACCCGATGCGCCCGAGGGCAAAATCGGGCCTGCAACCGATGCCCGCGCCCCGGCGGCCTCCGTATCGTAAAAGCGGACCTATCGAAGGAGGGTGTGCGATGCTGGTACGCGACCGCATGACCTCGCCGGTCGTTACGGTTGGGCCGAAGAGCTCCATCCATGACGCGCTGGCGGTGATGAAGGAGAAGGGCATCCGCCGCCTGCCGGTGGTAAAGGGGCAGACCCTGGTCGGGATCGTCACCTGGACCGACCTCATGCGCGCCTCGCCGTCCCCGGCCACGAGCCTCTCCGTTTGGGAGATCTCCTATCTGTTGATGAAGGCGCCGGTTTCCGAGGTGATGACGAAGAACGTGATCACCACGTCACCGGGCGCGACCATTGAGGAAGTAGCGGTCCAGATGCGCCAGCACAAGATCGGCGGGCTGCCCGTCGTCGAAGACGGCGTCGTCGTCGGCATCGTCACCGAGAGCGACATCTTCGACGCCTTCATCGACCTGATGGGGCTGATCCGCGGCGGCACGCGCCTGACGGTGGAGATCGAGGACCGCGTCGGTGCGCTGGAAGAGGTCGTCCGCGTGATCCGGGACTGCCAGGTGAACATCCGCAGCCTGGCCGCTTACGTAATCGACGGCACAGCGCAGGCCGTCATTCGTCTAGAGACCCCCTACCCGCTGCACGTGGTGCAGGCGCTGGCGGAGAAGGGGATCAAGGTCGTCCACCTGGCCCCGCTGCCGGAGGTCAAGCAACCCGAGAGCAAGGTCGCGGCGCGCTGACCGCCCGACTCCCGCGGCAGGGCCGACCGCGCCGTCCGGTGAAGGAAGTAGGACGTGGAGATCTCCTCCATTCTCTACGCCACGGACGGGTCCCCGCATGCCCGGAAGGCCCTGGACTGGGTCGCGGACATCGCGGTGCGGCGCCGGGCGAAGGTCATCATCGTGACCGCCTACGAGCCGATCCCGCGGGATCTGGGGACGCCGTACCTGGAAGAGCTGATGGCCCGGCGGCCGGCCGAAGGGGAGGCGCTGGTCCGGGAGGCCGCCGCCGTCATCGATCAGCAGGGACTGCCGCACGAAGAAGAGGTGCTGGAGGGGCCCGCCGCGGAGGCGATTCTGCAGGTGGCCCAAGTGCGGAAGGTCGATCTCATCGTCATGGGGTCGCGTGGGCGGGGGCGGCTGGAGGCCGCACTGCTCGGCTCGGTGAGCCAGCGGGTGGTGCAGGAAGCCCCCTGCCCTGTCCTGATCGTCCGCTAGGTCGGGGGAGGTGAGTATGATGATTCTCGAAGATCTGCAGCAGCGCTTCCGGGAGATGCAGGGTCAGGCCGGCGTGCGCGCCGTGTTCGGGGATGTGATCGAGATCGAGGGGCGGAAAGTCATCCCCGTGGCAGCGGTGGCCTACGGCTTCGGCTACGGCGGCGGGCAGGCGCCCAAGTCCGGGGAGAACGGGGCCACCGGCGGCGGGGGCGGCGGCGGCGCGCGCATCGAACCGCTGGCGCTGGTCGAGGTGGAGGACGGGAAGCTCAAGGTCCAGCCCATCGTCAACGTGACCCGGCTGGCCACGATGGGGATGCTCCTGATGGCCTGGAGCGTTTTCTGGATCACCCGCACGATTCGCGCGGCGGCTAAAGCCAGAGCCGCGTCCTGAGTTCTCTCGGCATCCGCGGGGTGGCGCGACCCACAGCGCCACCCCGTCCCATACATTCTCCGCCCGATAGAGAATCGGGGCGCCGCCGGATAGCGACCGGACGGGCCGGGTGGCATCATCATCTCCGGAAGCAAGTGGACTAATAAGGTCCACTTTATCCGGGAGGGCAGGATGCAGCTGACGCGGCAGGCCGACTACGCGGTGCGGGTCGTCCTGGACCTGAGCGTGCGCCCCCAGCGCCAGAGCCGCACGGGGGAGATCGCCCGGCGGCAGCGCATCCCTCCGGCCTTCCTGCGCAAGATCGTGCAGACTCTGGCCCGCGCCGGGTTTGTGCGCACCGTGCGCGGGGCCGATGGCGGGGTGCGCCTGGTCCGGGAGCCCGCCGCGACCACGCTGCGCCAGGTCATCGAGGCGGTGGAGGGGCCGGTGCGTCTCAACCGCTGCCTGATCCGGCGGGGGGAGTGTGCGCTCGACCGGATCTGCCCGGTGCACCCGGTGTGGCAGCACATTCAGGACGTGATGGTTCGCGAACTCGATGCCGTGACTTTCGCTCAGCTGGGTGCGGCCCGAATGGCGCCGCGCCACTGAGTACCACTCGAGGAAAAGGAGGACGCATCATGCATCATCGAGTCCGCAAGACTGCCCCGTTCGCCGCCGTGCTGACGCTGGCGGTGGCCCTCGGTTTTGGCGGCGGGTTCCTGGCCGGTCGCGCCCCCGCTGTCCCGCTGACGACAGGCCCCGCCGTGATTCACGCCGCTTCGGCCGCGCACGAAGCAATGGACCAGGCGCACGAGGCCCGGGTGAAGGCTTTCCCGGCCAAGACCGCCGGCCTAGGCGCGCAGCCGCTCCAGCACAGACTGCTCGGGGGCGTGAAGGTCTTTGAGGTCACCGCGCGGGAGGTGCAGTGGGAGGTGGAGCCGGGCGTGAAGCGCACCGCCTTCGCCTACAACGGGCAGGTCCCCGGCCCGACCATCCGCGTTACTGAGGGCGATCGCGTTCGGGTGATCTTGAAGAACCAGCTGCCGGAGAGCACCTCCATTCACTTCCACGGGCTGATCACGCCCAATGCCATGGATGGTGTGCCCTTCATCACTCAGCCGCCGGTGAAGCCGGGTCAAAGTTTCACCTACGAGTTCGTCGCCCGACCGGCCGGCACGCACATGTATCACTCCCACCACGGTCCGGATCAGATCACGAAGGGGCTGCTGGGCGCATTCATCGTCGCGCCGCGGGACAGGAGCAAAGAGCCGCGGGTCGCGGCGGACGTGGTGCTCATCGTCAACGACGGGCCGCTGGGCTACACACTGAACGGGAAGTCCTTCCCGGCGACGCAGCCGATCGTAGTCAAACTGGGGCAGCGCATCCGCATCCGCTACATGAACGAGGGGCAGATCATCCACCCGATGCACCTGCACGGTCTGCCCGGGCTGGTCATCGCCAAGGACGGCCACCGGCTGGCCCAGCCGTACACCGCGGACACGGTGAACGTCGCTCCCGGCGAGCGCTACGACGTCCTCGTCGCGGCGAACCAGCCCGGCGTGTGGGCGCTGCACTGCCACATCCTCTCCCACGCCGAGTCGGCGGAGGGGATGCACGGGATGGTCACGGCAGTGATCGTGCAGAAGTAACGTTACGCCGGCCCGGCCTCCGGCGCGACGGCGCGGATGGCCGGCAGGAGTTCCTTGACCAGATCCACTTTGAGGATGAGGCGGTCGGCCCCTGAGGCGGCGGCCGCCTCGCGGTAGAGCGGCTCGGGATGGTCGGAGAGCACGATCAGGCGCGCCGCGGGCTGAGTTTCCTTCATCTGCCGGACCAGGCTGTGGCCGTCGCGGTGACCGAGCGCCCCATCCAGGACAACGACGTCCGGGCGCAGCCGTTCCAGCAGGGACAGGGCGCCGGACGCGTCCGCCGCTTCCCCGACAATGGCGACGCGCGTCGAGTCTGCGAGCAGGGTGCGGATGACCGCGGCGGTCGTGGCGAAGTGTTCAACGATCAGGACACGGACCATCGGCCTGGGCACCGGAAAGTCTTGTGTCCAAGCCTAGCCGCGGCGCCCGCGGCGCGGAATCGGGCGGCTGACCGATTTTCGGTCTACTCGACGAAGAGTTCAAACACGGGCGGGAAGGTCAGCACCAGGCCGAGCAGGATCAGGATCCAGGACCACAGGGTGATCCGCCTCATGTCCGCGGTCTTCCCGCGGTAGCCCGCGCCCAGGACGGCCCAGGCGATGAGCCAGACGATTACCCCCACGCCGGTCTTGCCGGTCAGGGGGCCGGCCGGATTCCACCAGTTCAGCGCGTTACCGCGGGAAGA
>LDXQ01000074.1 GCA_001443485.1 Candidatus Sysuimicrobiota bacterium CSP1-3 | reverse complement strand
CAATGGCGCGGCCCTCCTCCCCCGGCGGGAGGGTGTTCTCACAGAGGAACAGGTCGGCACCGTCGGCCAGGGCGCCCACGACGGGCGAGGGCCCGGTGTCGGCGGAGTAGGTGAGGACGCGCCCCTCCGCCTCCACCCGCACGGCAAAGCAGGGGACGGTGTGCGCGGTGGCGCCGAAGCGGAGCACCAAGGGCCCGATGCGGGCGGCGGTGCCGCCGACGATCGGCAGGAAGTTGAAGCGCTCGCGGAAGGCCGCCCCCGACTCTTCCCCCATCCATGCCGGCAGAGTGTTCATCGCGTCGGGCGGTCCGAAGAAGCGCAGCGGCGGAGCCACCTCGGGAAGCCGGCCGAACTCCAGCGCCTGCTTCAGCACAAACAGGTCGAGGACGTGGTCGGGATGCAGGTGGGTGATCACCAGCGCGGAGAGATCGAAGACGGAGGCCACCCGCTGGAGGTTGGCCAGCACGCCGGTGCCGCAATCGATCAGGATGCGCTGCCCAGCCGCCTCCACGAGGTAGCCCGGACAGGCACCCTCCGCGGGAGGATAGGGACTCCACCGGCCCAGGACGGTCAGGCGCACGCCGGCCGCCTACAGGCCCGCCGGAACGGGATAGATGGCCAGGAAGCGCATGATGCCGCGGGCGACGGCCGTGGCGATCCGCTCGCGGAAGGCGTCTTCGCGCAGGCGCGCCTCTTCCTGGGGGTGGGAGAGGAACGCCACCTCCACCAACACGGTAGGGACAGCGTTCTCGCGCAGCACCAGGAAGTTCGCCGTCTTGATGCCCCGACTGGGCAGACCCAGGGCGCGGGTAATCTCATCCTGGATCATCTGCGCCAGCGAGAGGCTCACGGGCGACAAGTAATATGTCTCCGACCCGTTGACCGTCGTCTGGGCGTTGGCGTTGGCGTGGATGCTGACAAAGACGCTGCCGCCCCGCTCCCGGCCGATGCGGGGCCGGTCGGCCAGTTCGATGAAGACATCCGTCTCGCGGGTCATGATCACGCGGATGCCGTCTTCCACCAACAGGCGGCGCACCCGCAGCGCGACGTCCAGCGTGACGTGCTTCTCCATCAGCCCGGTGGGTCCGATGGCCCCCGGGTCTTTTCCGCCGTGCCCGGGGTCGAGCGCGACGGAGTGCCCCCGCAGCGGCGCATCGGTGACCGAGATGACCAGCACGCTGCCGCCGGCTTCGGCGCCGATCGTGTACGCCACCTTGCGTTTCAGGGTGACGACGACGCGCGCAATGTCGGGGTCGGCCTGGAACTGCGCGGCGCGCACGTTCTCCACGACCGCGCTGTTTACCGGGATCTCCTGTTTGACGGGGATGAAGACCGCGTCCAACAGGTCCACGACCAGGCGGTCAGGCTCGACGAACTCGCGGACCGCGTACTGCATCGTGACCGTGCCCTCGACGATGACGCGGGTCACGCCGCTCCCTTGCTCCACACGCACCTGCATGATCTTCAGGCCTTCCCCGGAGGCGCTCGGAGCGGTGGGGCTCGGCGCCGGCACCGGAGGGGCTCCCGTTCCGGGATCGSCGGCAGGCGAAGGCGCGGGCGTCGGAGCCGGGGTGGGCGCGGCCGGAGCGGGGACGGCAGGTGCAACCGCGGCGCCGGGGGCACGCACCGCCTGGCCGCGCGGCCGGACCTCGATAGTCAGGTCGAACGAGGTCGTGCTGTCCGCGACACGCACGTCCACCGGCTGCGTGAGGTCCAGGACGACGCGGGTGATCGGCGGCTTGGCCTGGAACTGCGCGATGCGGATGCGCGCCACGCCCGCGTCGTTGACCGGCGTGTCCTGATCGGGCAGGCGGAAGACGGCGTTGCGCAGGTCGATGACCATGCGGTCGGGGTTGGTGAGCTGCCGGGTCTCCGCCTGTAGCGGACCGGTGGCGCGGGCGATCAGCCGCAGCATCCCGCCGGGGCGCTGCACCGTCACGCCGCTGAGAACCGAACTGACGCGGAGCGCGTTCTCCTCCTCGTCAAACTTGACCCACGCCCCCAGCAGGCCGAAGATCGCCTGAGCCGGAATAAACGGGATGTCCCGCAGGACCACCGGGGCGATCGGCAGCAGCCGCTGGTCGGTCCCCATGAGGGCGTAGGGATCGTTGATGCGCAGCCGGAGTACTGCGCGTGTGCGGTTGCTGATGACGACGGCCTTTTCGTCCGGCAGCCAGACCGCCGACGAACCGAAGGGCTCAAAGATGCCCGGCACCGGCACCATGAGCACGCCGTTGTGCACGATGGGTGACGCGGCGAGGGAGACGTCCTGGCCGTTGACGATGAGGCGGACGGGAGATGATTGTCCGGTGGCGCTACGACTCGGTGATGCGAGGAGCATCACCGCCAGGAGCAGCGCTCCTGTATGCTTCATTCAGCACCTAATTTTGTCCCTGCCTCTCCCGACAGGGAACATAGGTTCGAGTCCCGGACAGATGAATCCTGCCGGGATTTGGATCGATTCATGAGTGTGCCTCCGCCGATGCACCTGGACGCCAACATCGCCGCCGATGACCTGCAGGCCATCCCCCGCCTGGCCCGCGCCGCGGAGGCGATGGGCATCGCGGGCCTCTGGTTCAATGAGATCGCGCATGATCCGTTCCTCGGCTCGGCGCTGGCGGCCGAGCACACCACCCGGGCGGCCATCGGGACGGCGATCGCCCTGGCCTTCGTACGCAGCCCCACGTCACTGGCCTATCTCGCCTGGGACCTGGCCCGCCTTTCCGGCGGCCGCTTCGTCCTGGGTCTGGGGACGCAGGTTCGGGCGCACGTGGAGCGCCGCTTCGGCATGCCCTGGGAGCGCCCTGCGGCCCGCCTGCGCGACGTCGTCGGCGCCGTGCGCGCCGTCTGGCGCTCCTGGCGCGAGCGGACGCCGCTGCGCTATCAGGGCCCCTTCTATTCCCTTTCCCTGATGACCCCGTTCTTTACCCCACCGCGATTCGAGGGGACGATTCCGATCTACCTGGCAGCGGTCAACCCGGCGATGTGCCGGCTGGCCGGCGAGGTCGCCGACGGCCTGCACGTGCACCCCCTCCACTCCGCGGCCTACCTGCGTGATGTGATCATCCCCGCGGTGGAACGCGGGCTGCAGCGGAGCGGACGGACGCGAGACGCGTTCACCATCGCGTCCAGCGTGATCATGGTCACCGGGGACGGCGATGCGCGAGCGCGTGACGCGGCGGAGGCGCGGCAGACGATCGCGTTCTACGCCTCCACCCCCTCCTACCGGGGCGTGCTGGCCCACCACGGCTGGGAGGAGGTGGGCGAGCGCCTCAGTCGGCTGGCCGCAGCGCAGCGTTGGGCGGAGATGCCCGCGCTGATCTCGGACGAGATGCTGGACACCTTCGCCGTGATCGCGCCGGCAACCGCGATGGCCGCGCGCCTCCGCGAGCGCCACACCGGCCTGCCGGACCGCGTCAGCCCCTACCGGCGCTTTGACCCCGACGATCCCCTCTGGCTCGCCCTGGCTCAAGGTCTGGGCTGAGCCTTTGGCGCAGGGGGATCGGCCGGCGCGGGCACAGCCGCGCGTTCACTCCACCCGCACGACCTTGAGCAGGTTGGTGGTCCCCGACTGGCCCATGGGATAGCCGGCCGTCACCACGATGTCATCTCCGGGCCGGGCCAGACCGGTGCGCCGCGCGGCATCTTGCGCCGCGGCGATGACCTCGTCGAAGTCGCGCACCTCCGGCATGACCACGGGATGCACGCCCCAGACCAGACGCAGGCGGCGCAGCGTCGCCTCACTCATGGTCAGCGCGAGGATGGGGCGGTGCGGGCGAAACCGCGCGACGCGCAGCGCGGTGCTGCCCGTGGTCGTGGCGGCCACGATGACCGCCGCACCGAGAGTCTCCGCGGCCTGCACGGATGCTAGAGCAATCGCCTCCGCCGTGCTCCGCTCCACCGTCCGCGCCCGCTCGCGCAGGATGAGATCGTACGGCAGCGCCGCCTCGGCACGCTCGGCGATGCGGGCCATCGCCGTGATCGCCTCCACGGGAAAACGGCCGATGGCGGTCTCCCCAGAAAGCATCAGCGCGTCCGTCCCATCGAACACGGCATTGGCCACGTCCGCCGCCTCGGCCCGCGTGGGGCGCGGATTCTGCACCATGCTCTCCAGCATCTGGGTCGCCGTGATCACCGGTACGCCCCGCCGGTTACAGGTGGCGATCAATGCCTTTTGGATGATCGGGACCTCCTCGGGGGAAGTCTCCACCGCCAGATCCCCGCGGGCCACCATGATCGCGTCCGCCGCCGCCACGATTTCGTCGATCGACTCCAGCGCCCGGCGCCGTTCGATCTTGGCCACCAGGCGGACCGCGCCGCCGCGCTGCTCCACGAACTCCCGCACACCGCGGATCTCATCCGGCCCTTCCACGAAGGAGAGCGCCACGTAATCTGCGCCCTGCGCTAAGCCGAACTCCAGATGACGGAAGTCCTCCGCGGTGACAGCGGGTACGCTCAACTGCACCCCGGGCAGGTTGATCCCGGCGTGCTGCCGCAGCCGGCCGCCGTTCAGGACGGTGCAGATGACCTCCTCGCCCACGATCTCCTGTACCTGCAGGGCGATCTCTCCGTCCTGGAGGAAGGCGCGGTTGCCGGGACGGACGTCGCGGGACAGCGCCGGGTAGCGATAGGGGACGACCGGTTCACCGGCGCGGGCAGCGGGAGACGGGCCACCGTCGGGGACCAGCCGCACGGTGTCGCCCACGCGCAGGTCGACGGCACCGCCGGGCAGCGGCCCGGTGCGCAGTTTGGGTCCGGGAAGATCAAACAGCACGGCGACCTGCCGCCCCATCTCCCCAGCCAGGTCACGCAGCAGCGCGAGCGTCCGGGCGTGCTCTTCGTGCGTGCCGTAGGAAAGGTTGAACCGGGCGGCGTCCATTCCGGCGTCGAGCAGGCCGCGGAGCACGTCGCGTCCTGTGGTCGCCGGCCCCAGGGTGCAGACAATCTTGGTCTGGCGGATACTCACTCGTCCATTCTATGCTATTGCCACCAGTATTCGGAGGAGGCGGTGCGGTGATCCTGAGGGTGGTGGTGTTCGGCGCCGGCGCGGCGCTGATGGGCCTGGAGATCGTCGGCAGTCGCGTGCTGGCCCCCTACTTCGGATCCTCGGTTTACGTCTGGGGTAGCCTGATCAGCATCTTCCTGGCGGCGCTCAGCGTCGGCTACTACGTCGGCGGGCAGGTCGCGGACCGCTGGCCCCGCACCGCGGTGCTGGCCACGGCCCTCTTCCTGGCCGGCGGGCTGATCATGCTGCTACCGCTGGCCTCCCGGCCGATCCTGGAGGCCTTCGCCGCCTGGGACCTCGGCCCGCGGATGAACCCGCTGCTGACCTCGATCTTCCTCTTCGCCCCGCCGAGCATCCTGTTAGGAATGGCGTCGCCGTTCGCCGTCAAACTCGCCGCTACCGACCTCTCCACCGTGGGCAACGTCGCCGGAGCGCTCTACGCCATCTCCACCGCCGGCAGCATCGCCGGGACGCTGCTCACCGCCTTCTTCCTCATCCCCACGTTCGGGGTGCGGATGATCCTCTACATTCTGGGCGGCTCGCTCGTCGCCTTCTCCGCGCTGCTGGTGGCCGGCGTGCGCGTCCCCCGCGCGGTGCGCCAGGTCGTCACGAGCCTGGCCATCGTCGCGCTGCTGGCGGGGCCGGCCTGGACCGCTGCCCCCGCGCCCCCGCCGTCCGGCGAGCCGAAGATCGTCTTCGAGAAAGACACCGTCTACCACCGCATTCGCGTGGAGGACTACGCCAACGTCCGCTACCTCCGTTTCGATCGGTCGTCGCAGGGCGGCATGTACCTGAACAATCCGTTCGAGAGTCCCTTCAGGTACACCGACTACGCGCACGTGGCCTGGATTTTCAACCCCGAGATCAGACGCGTGTTAGTGATCGGGCTGGGGGCGGGGTCGATTCCCAAGCGATTTTGGCGCGACTATCCTGGCGTGGCGGTGGATTCTGTCGAACTCGACCCGGTGGTGGTCGACGTGGCCAAGCGGTTCTTCGAGGTGAAGGAGAACGCCCGGCTGCGGATCGCCGCGCAGGACGGCCGGATCTTCCTGCGCCGGAGCGACGCCAAGTATGACCTCATCGTCATGGATGCCTACTTCGCCGAGGGCATCCCCTTCCATCTGGCCACGAAAGAGTTCTTTGAACTGGCGCGCGCCCACCTGACCCCTAACGGCCTCATCGCCGCCAACATCGTCGGCGCGCTGGAGGGAAGCGAGAGCAAACTCTTCCGTGCGCTCTATAAGACGTACGGCCAGGTGTTTTCCGGACTCTATCCCTTCCCCGTCGCCTACATGCCGCAGCGTGACGGCGACGGCGTGCGCACGATCATTCTGGTGGCGACAGCGCGGTCCGGCATGACGCGGGCCCAGATCATCGAGGCCGGGCTGAAACTCAAGCGCGGCAAGAAGGTAACGTTCCCCCTGTACGATACCTTCGTCACGGACCACTACGACCGGCCCATCCCCACCTCCGACGTTCCGATCCTCACCGACGACTACGCCCCGGTGGACATCCTGCCGGTCTACGGCTGGGAACCGGAACGCCGCTGACCTGTGTCTGAGTTCGTCGCCGAACTGCAGCATTGGGTGCCGATCGCCCGCTACGTCGTCATCGGCACGCGGTGATCATCGCCGCGCTGCCGGATCCGCCGCCGCAACTGCAGATCATGGAGGTGAACGATTGGACGGTGAGGGTGGCATAGGAGAGATCCGCACACGCCGCGAATNTGCTGAGGCGAACCCATGCTGCCAATCGCGGTGCAGACGCAGGGACTCTCCCGGCGTTTCGACCTTCATTTTGCCCTCCGTGACCTGTCGCTGACCCTCCCTACGGCGTCGGCCCTGCTGGTCGTGGGACCAAACGGCGCGGGGAAGACCACCCTGCTCCGCCTGCTGGCGACATCGCTGCGGCCGTCTGCCGGCCGGGCGACCGTCTTTGGACATGATCTGGTGCGCGGCGCCGACGCCGTGCGGCAGATCACCGCGTACGTCGGCACTGCCCACGGGATGTACGAGGGCCTCACGGCCAAAGAGAACCTGGCGTTTGCCGCCGCGATGAGCGGGCGGCCCGACCAGTCCGCTGCCGTCCTCGAACGGGTCGGCCTCTYCCAGGTCGCGCACAAATCGGTGCGCACCTTCAGCCACGGGATGAAGCGCCGCCTCGCGCTGGCCCGCGCCTGGATGCTCGCCCCCCGGCTGCTGCTGCTGGACGATCCGTTCAGCGGCCTCGACGCCGAGGGCACGCTCCTGGTGGACACGCTCGTGGCGGAGGTGAAATCGGCCGGCGGGTGCGCCGTGCTGGCCACGCACGAGTGGGAACGCGGGCTGCATCTGGCCGACACGATCATCGGGCTGGCCCGCGGCCGGCAGGTGGAAGCGGCGCCTGCCGCGGCGGGCTCCGCGCCCCGACTGCGCGCGCTCGCCGGAGGCCGGGCATGAGCGCCTGGCGACGCACGGTCGCACTGGCGCGGAAGGACCTGCTGCTGGAGTGGCGCGGCCGGGAGACGATCACCGCGATGGCCGTGCTCGCCCTGCTGGTCGTGCTGCTGCTGGGGTTCGCGCTGGGCGCCGAGCCGCCGCGCGCGCCGGCGATCCTCTGGGTCGCCCTGGCCCTGGCGGCGATGCTGGGCGTGGCCCGGCCGACGCAGGCGGAAGTGGAACAGCAGGCCCTGGAGACGCTGCTGCTCTATCCGGGCAGCCGCGAGCACCTCTACTGGGGGAAGTGGGCCGCGCTGACCGTCCTTCTCACCGTTCTGCTCGCGCTGCTCCTGGTCACGCTCGGCGTGCTCTTCAACGTGGACCTGTGGGCGAAACTCCCCGCGCTCTTCGGCGTCGGYGTGCTCGGTATCGCCGGCCTGTCCGCAGTGGGCACGCTCTTCGCCGCGCTCGTCATCCACGTGCGCGGGCGGGAACTGCTGATGCCGCTGCTCCTCCTCCCCGTCGCCCTGCCGGTGGTCCTCGGCGGCGTGCGCCTGACCGAAGCGGTGCTCACCGACGCGCCGGGCGGCGGTCTCTGGTTCGGCATGCTCGCGGTCTTTGATATCCTGTTTCTGCTGGTCGCGCCTATTCTCTACGAAGTGGTCATGGAGGAGGCATGAGGTCGCTTTCGTCGCTGGTCGGCGGCGCCGCCGTGATCCTGCTGGCGGCCGGCCTGTACGTGGGCCTCGTGGCGTCGCCCCCGGACGCCTTCCAGGGCGACTACGTGCGGATTATGTACGTGCACGTGCCCAGCGCTTTCGTCGCGTATCTGGCCGTCGGCACCGTCTTCGTCGCCAGCATCCTCTACCTGTGGCGCGGCCGGGAGGTTTACGACCACGTCGCGCACAGCGCCGGCGAACTGGCCGCGCTCTTCACCGCGCTCGCCCTGGCCGGCGGAATGATCTGGGGCAAACCGGTCTGGGGGACGTGGTGGACGTGGGACGCGCGCCTCGTCACCACGGCCATCCTTTTCCTGATCTTCGCCGGATACCTCCTGGTGCGCGAACTTGCGGAAGACCGGCGGCGCGGGGCGCGCCTGGCCGCCGTGATCGGGATCATCGGCGCGCTGGACGTCCCGATCATCCACTACTCCGTCGTCTGGTTCCGGACCCTGCACCAGCCCGCCTCGATCGTCCGCGGGGACATCAAAATGGCACCGCCGATGGTCACCGCGTTGATGATCAACCTCCTCGCCTTCGCTCTGCTCTATCTGTACCTGCTCCTGCAGCGCGTCCGCCTGGAGCGGTTGGAGGCGGCGGGGGCCGCCGCGGGCGCAGAGTCATGACGCCGGCCGTCGCCATCGCCCTGGCCTACACGGTGGTCGGTGCGGGGATCTTGATCTACCTGCAGCGCGTCCGCCGCCGCCTGCGCAAAGCCGAGGCCGATCTGCGCGCACAGGGGGAGCCGTCTGGCTCGGCCGAGGCGCTGACCGTCCGATGATGAGGCGGACCCGCCTGCTCATCGCCGCCGTCGTCGTCGTGGCGGCGCTCATCTATGTGATCATCGGGGGGATCCGCGGCGCCGTCGTCTACTACATCACCCCCAGCGAACTGTTGGCCCAGGCGGAGCAGGCGCGGGAGAAGACGATCCGCGTCGGCGGGCGGGTCGTCCCGGGCTCAAAGACCTGGGACCCGGCGACGCAGGAGCTGCGCTTCCGCCTCACCGACGGCTCGGCCACCGTCGCCGTGCAGTACCACGGCGCTCCTCCGGGCCTGTTCACCGAGGGCCAGGGCGCCATCGTCGAGGGGAGTTGGGATCAGGCTGGAGTGGTCCGGGCGCGTTCGATCATCGTCAAGCACTCGGAGGAGTACGCGCCGCCCACGCCCCGGCCGTAGCCGGGCCGGCGTCGTGATCACCCTGATTCCGCGATGATCTCAATCCTGGGTTCCACCGCCATCGCCGCCGCGGCGGTCTCGTCGCTGGCCGGCCTGATCTTTCTGCTGCGGGGGCGCGGGCGGGGGGACCAGCGCCTGATCGACCGGGGACACCGGGCGGTGATCGCCCTCTTTGTGGCCGTGACCGCGGCGGTGGTCGCCCTGGAGGTCGCGCTGATCGGTGTCGACTTCTCCGTCCGCTACGTCGCCGCAAACATCAACCGCGCTACGCCGCTGCTGTTCCGGATTATCGGCCTGTGGGGCGCCCTCGAAGGTTCGATCCTCCTGTGGGCGTGGGTGCTGGCCGGGTACGCGGCGCTCGTCGCCGTGCGGTATCGCGGCCGCCACCAGGAAACGGTGCCGCTGGCGCTGGCGGTCCTCCTGGGCATCACCTCTTTCTTTCTCTTGCTGATGCTCGGCCCGGCGAATCCCTTCGGCCGCCTCTCCCCCGCTCCCCCGGACGGTCGCGGCCTGAACCCCCTGCTGGCGAATCACCCGCTGATGGCCGTCCACCCCCCCTTCCTCTATCTGGGCTACGTCGGCTTCGCCGTACCCTACGCCTTCGCGGTGGCCGCGCTGCTCTCGCGCACCCTGCGGGACGAATGGATGACCGTCACGCGGCGCTGGACCGTGGCGGCGTGGTCTTTCCTCGGCGCCGGCATCATCCTGGGCGCGTGGTGGTCCTACGAGGTCCTGGGCTGGGGCGGCTACTGGGCCTGGGACCCCGTGGAGAACGCCGCCTTCATGCCCTGGCTCGTGGCCACGGCCTTCCTGCACTCGGTGATGGTGCAGGAGCGGCGGCAGCTCCTCCGATTGTGGAATCACGCGCTCATCATCGTCACCTTCCTCCTCACGATCTTCGGCACGTTCCTCACGCGCAGCGGGATTCTCGGCTCGGTCCACGACTTCACGCAGTCGCTGATCGGCCCGCTCTTCCTCATCTTTATCGGCGCGGTGCTCGTGTTTTCCGTGGGCGTCCTGCTGCTGCGCCGGGACGAGGTGCGGGACACGGGCAGCCTCCCCGCGTACGTCAGCCGGGAGAGCCTCTTTCTGTTGAACAATGTGGTGCTGCTGGCGATCGCTGCGACCATCTTCATCGGGACGACCTTCCCGCTGCTGGCGGAGGCCGTGGCCGGGGTCAAACTCACC
>LDXQ01000073.1 GCA_001443485.1 Candidatus Sysuimicrobiota bacterium CSP1-3 | reverse complement strand
GGCCCGGCCGTCGACGCGGAGGGATAATTTCCCGTAGCGAGAATTCTTCCGCCATACGTACGGTTCTTAGTCGCACCGGAGCATGACGGTGCGCTCGCCTGCATACCGGGGAGGAGCGGATGCTCTCAACGACTACGGCGCGCGTGATGTGGGTCCAGGTGCGGGCAGGCCTGCGCCTAGCCTCCCTCGTGCGTGCGCCCCTGACAATGGCGGCCGACGTCGCCGAGGAAGTCCGCGATCGTCTTGCCCGGCGCGAAGAGAACTTCCTCCAGATCGTCGAGCGTCTCATCCTGGCAAATCCGAACAGTCCCTTCCGTCCGCTACTGGAACACGCGGGGTATGATTTGCCGCGGCTGCGCCAACTGGTGCGCGCCCGGGGCCTCGACGCGGCGCTCGATCAACTGCGGGCCGACGGCGTCTACGTGCAGATACAGGAGTTCAAAGGGAGGGCGCCGCTGATCCGGGGAGGACGCACCTTTCGGTTCCAGGACAGCGATTTTGCCAACCCGACGGTCCGCGGACTCTTCTCCATCACCAGCGGAGGCTCGCGCAGCCGGGGGACCCCCGTCTCGATTTCGGAAGAGAACCTCCAGCGCAACGTGCGGCTTCGCCGCTGGGCGCTGGAGCGGTACGGATTGGTGGAGCGCGACGTTCTCCTCTGGATCACCTCGGGCGCGGGATTCCAGTTTGCTATCGAGTACTTTCTCCTTGGCCGCATGCCGCTGCGCTGGTTCTCTCCGGTGGAGTTTGGCACGAGAAACCGGAGGGTTGTGCTGCAGACGGTGCGTCTCGCCAGCCGGCGGCGCTTCCCCATGCCGGAGGTTGTCCCGGCTGACCGGGCACACGAGATCGCCCGCTACATCAGCCGGGTCAACACGCCGCGGGGGATCATTGTGGAGACGTTTCCGAATTCGGCCCTTCGTCTGGTCCTGGCTGCGGAGGAGGCGGGGATTGCTCTCGGTGACGTGGCGTTTCTCGTGACCGGCGAGCCGCTAACACCCGCTAAACGCTTTCAGATCGAGTCCCGGGGATGCAAGGTGCTCCCTCGTTTCGGGTTTAATGAGAGCGGGCGTGACGCCTTGGGCTGTCCACACGCGTCGGCGGTGGACGACTACCACGTGATGACTGACGCGATCGCGGTGCGACAGCACTCCCGCGTGGTCGATCAAGACGGCACCACGGTGCCGGCGTACCTGTTTACGAGCCTGCTCCCGCATGCCCGCTACGTGCTGCTCAACACGGAGTCGGGCGACTACGGCGGGCTGGAAGAACGTAGGTGCGGGTGTTTTCTAGACCAGGCGGGTTTGCGGTTTCATATCCACACCGTGCGGAGCTTCGAGAAACTGACGGCAGAGGGGATGACTTATTTCGGTAGTTCGCTGATTCGACTGGTGGAGGAGGTCCTGCCGCGGGAGTTCGGCGGTGACAGTCGACACTATCAGTTTGTGGAGGCCGAGGATAAGCAGGGGTTCACGAGGCTCTACCTCTTAGCCAGCCCCGGAGTCGGGGCGATCGATGAGCACGCGCTTCAACACCGAATCCTGCAGGAAATTGGCGCTGACGACACGATCCGCGGTCCCCACCGGGTGACCGAGCATGTATGGACAGGCGCGGACACCGTGCGTGTCCTACGGCGCGATCCCCTGGCCACGATGGCGGGAAAGGTCCTTCATCTGCACCGTGATCGCGGAACCCTCCGTCCGGACGGTGACCCCGCGTAGCCCCTCCGGCGTCCTAGGCCCGGATCTCCTGCCGCTGAAAGAGCACATAGGTCCCGGCGAAGAGCAGGAGCACCGCCGCGATCATCCCGGTGAACTGCGGCCACGCGAGCAGGAGACTCTGCGAGAGCGGCAGCGCGCCGCGGACCGCGCCTTCCAACTGCGTGATCAACACCGGTCCCAGCGCCCGTGTCTCCGGACTGAGCAGGCTCAGCAGCACCTCCGCATAAAGCGTGTTGGGCGAGAGGCGGGAAAGCGCCAGCCGCAGTTGGATCTGTGCCAGTTCGGCGAATGGGTTGTCGGCCGGCCGCACGACCTGGGCGACGATGCCGGTGAGGATGGGCCAGAAGACGGCGAAAAAGAGCCACACCGCCAGCGCCGCCAGCGCGGAGGTGGCCGGCTGCCGGAACTGCACCGAGAAAAGCATGGCCAGCGCGAGCCAGATGCCGGCGTAGGCCACGGTGGCGATGAAGAAGAGCAGGCCGCGCCCCACCTCCTCGCCGCTGGGGATGACGCCGAGGCGGAAGATGCCGAGCCCCGTCACAAGCAGCCAGAGCGCGAGCAGCGTGATGGCGAGCGTGAACAGCCCGGCCAGGAACTTCCCCGCGAGGAGCGCGTCCCGGTAGATCGGCTGGGAGAGCACGCGGCTGAGGGTGCGCCGGTTGTACTCGCCGTTGACGGCGTCAAATCCCAGCGCGATCGCCGCGAGCGGGATGAGGAAACTCAGGAAGAGGACAAACGAGTAATCGATGTCCCCGGCCTGCTGCGATGTCGTGAAGATGCGGAGGAAGAGAAAGGGATCTTCGCCCACGGTCGTGCGCAGCGTCTGGATCGCCGCGGAGACGGTCCCCAGCGCCGTGAGCAGGATCAACCCCTCCAGCAGGCGCATTCGGGCGCTGGTGAGGTGATCGGCGAGTTCCTTCAGCGTAACCGCCCACAGCCCCGTCCAGGGGGAGCCCTCACGCCTCCTCAACGGGGGGCGTTCAGCCTTCATGCCGCACCTCCTGGAAGTAGCGCGCGTAGACCTCGTCCAGACCGAGCCGCTCCAGTCTCAGTGAAAGCAGCGCGCCGCCCGCCGTCACCACGCGGTGGGCCACCGCGCCGCGCACGTCGGATTTGGCTTCGACGAGATAGCCGCGCGGCGACTCGCGCATCACCCGCACCACCCCGGGAACCGCGGACAGCGTGCCCTCCAGCGCCTGGGCCTGTCCGTCCACCTCAAGGTGGATGCGGTACGCACCGCCGAGGACCCGCTCGGAGAGGGCATCCACGGTGCCCTCCAGCACAATGCGTCCCTGGTGGAAGAGGCCGACCCGGTCGCACACCGCCTGCACCTGATGCAGCAGGTGGGAAGCCAGCAACACGGTGATGCCGTCGGCTTTCAGCCCGCGGATCATGTCGAGGAATTCCAGCGCGCCTTCGGGATCCAATCCCATCGTCGGCTCATCCAGGATGGCCACCTGCGGGCGCTTCAGCAGGACGTCGGCCAGGCCGAGCCGCTGGCGCATCCCGCGGGAGTACGCGCCCGCGCGGCGGGTGGACACGTCGCGCAGCCCCATCCGGGTCAGCACCTCGTCGATCCGCGTCTCCGCGTCGTCCCGGGCGAGGCCGTTCAACTCCGCGGTGTAGCGCAGGTTTTCACGGGCCGACAGTTCGTCGTAGAACCCCACGGAGTCGGGGAGATATCCGACCTGCCGTTTCACGGCCAGCGGGTTGCGCGAGGGATCGTTACCGAGCACGCGCACCTGTCCCGCGGTCGGTTCGGTCAGGCCCAGCAGCATGAGAATGGTCGTAGTCTTCCCGGAGCCGTTGGGCCCGAGCAGCCCGTAGACCTCCCCGCTGGGGATGGTGAGGTTGAGGTCATCCACGGCCACGACCGGGCCGTAGCGTTTGATCAGCCCAACTGCCTCGATGACCGCGGTCATCGTTTCCACGCTTCCGCGCCCGCCGTCATCGCCGTCCGTAGCGGGACACCGCCAGGCTCACCACGCCGAGCGCCACCGCCACGAGCAGGATGCCGATCAGGCCCCACAGCGTCGACGTGTAGACGGTGACGCGGATATCCGCCGAGGAGGAAGCGTCCCCCGCATTTGCGCGCAGCGTGACGATGTAGTCGCCCGTCACCGCCTTGGGGCCGGGTTTGATCTGGGCCGTTACTTCCCGCTGCTGGTTGGGCTGCAGGGCGTCGATGCGCTGCAGGTCAAACTTGACCTCCCACCCGGTCGGCTCGCTCGCGGAGAGTTCCACGTCGCGGGCCGCCGCGCCGCCCTGGTTCTTCACGACGAGTTTGAACGGCGTGGCGCGGTTGGCGTAGGCGCGCCCGGAGAGCCGCCCATCCGGCGTGGTCAGGGTGAGGTCGGGGCGGCCGGTGATCTCCAGGCCGAGCTTGATCTCCGCCCGAGCCTCGCCCGCCGCCGCGAGCACGGCGATGTCGTAGGTCCCCGCGGGCGCCTCCCGCGGCAGGCTGACCTCCGTATCGATGTCCTTGGATTCGCCCGCCTTCACCGGCAGGCTGGTCACCTGCTGGCTGGCAAACGACGGCGTGAAGGTCACCTGGAAGCTTTTCTGCGTGCGCGCCTCCAGGTTGACCAGCAGGTCGCGGTCGCTTTCGTTCTTCACCGTGAGGCGATAGCGGAAGCTCGACGTGGCCGGTCCCCGCAGTACCGGCAACTCCGCGGTGAGGGTGAGCCGCGGCGGGAGGACTTGTCCGACCGTCAAAGTCAGCGGCAATTGCGCCGTGGCGGTCTGGCCCTGCGCCACCACCAGGAAGCGGAAGCTGCCGGTCCCGGCGCCCGCGGGCGGATCCAACTGCAGGCTCACCGCGATCTCCTGATCCGGCTCGGCGTAAACCGCCGCGACGGGGCGACCGCCGCCCAGGATCGCCGCCTTCCACCCGCGCGGTACCTCCGCCACGCGCAGTGCGACCGCCTGCGGTGACAGCCCGAAGTTCTTCACCGTCAGGGTTAATGTGACGCGCTCGCCCGCGCGCACCGTCTGGGCCGGGTAGGGCGTGGACAGCGACAGCCCGCGGAAGCCCGAGGCCGGTGCGGCGAGGGCGATCCCCGCCTGACCGAGGATCAGACTCACTGCCAGGAAGACGGTCAGTAGCCGTGCCATACTTCACCTCCGAGTGGTTTCGCACAACCCCGTATCGAGGAAGCGTGCGGCCGTTTGGCAAGGTCGGTTCCCGAAAATCATAACCCGTCCGGCCAGGTCACCGCGTCAGGAAGTTGACGCCGGAGTAGACGAAGTACAGGCTCATCCCGATCAAGAAGACCCCGCATCCGCCCAGCACGACCCGGAACGCCCTGGCGGGGATCTTGCCGCGCCCGGCGCCCACAACAAGCGCCAGGAAGCTGTTCCAGCCCAGATCCAGCGAGATGTGGCCGATGAAGAACAGCCCGGCCACCGCCAGAGGCCCGAACCGTGTGAAGCGCACGAAGTAGGCGGCGCCGACGGTCGCCCACCAGAGCAGCCAGTAGGGATTGGCCACCGTCGTGAGCAGACCGGCCCGCACCAGGGAGCGGCCCGCCGACCGACCGGCCGCTCCCGCCGGCGGGTCGAGGCGGTTGCGCCAGGCGGCGCCGGCGATGCCCCAGCCCATCCAGGCCAGCACCGCGCCGCCCAGGATGCCGATCGCGCCGACCACCGCGGGCTGCTGCAGCACGCGGTTCATCCCCAGGACCAGCAACCCGAGCATCACGGCCTCCGCCGCCGCATGTCCCACGGTGACCAGCGGCCCGGCGACCGGACCCCGCCGCGTGCCCTCGGTGATGGCCATCGCCGAGACCGGTCCCGGCATCATCACGCCGGAGAGGCTGACCAGCCACCAGGAGAGCGAGATGCCGACGAGTTCCCACATCTCAGGCCAATGGCAGGAAGCGGAGTCGCAGCGCGACCGCCGCGGCCATCAGGAGGAACGCGCCGACCGCCGCCAGCGCCGAGACCTCCTGCGGCGCGCGGGTCCAGCCCACGATGCGCGCGAGTTCGCGGTAGACCTCCCGCAGCCGTCCCGCCGAGCCCGCGTGGAAGTACTGCCCGCCGGTCTCATCCGCCATCGCACGCAGCGTGGGTTCGTCCAACACGCCCCAGTAGCCGCTGCGAAACTGCGTCGGGTCCCCGGCGGTGCCCATCCCGACCGTGTAGACGCGCACGCCGCGTTCGCGGGCCTGCTGTGCCGCCTCTAACGGGGGGATCCCGTCGCTGGCCCGCCCATCTGAAAGAAGGATCACGACCGCCCGCGGCTCGGGGGACGGTGTGGCCGCCGCGCCCGCGGCCGCCTCGCCGGTGAGCAGGCGCACGCCTTCCACGAGCCCATCGCCCAGTTGTGTGCGCAGTTGCGTGCTCAGGTTCATGATGCCGGCCAGGAGGCGGTCGCGCTCGGTTGTCAGCGGGACAACCACGCTCGCATAGTTGCCGAAGGTGACCACCGCCGCCGGCGTGGAACGCGGCAGGCCGCGCACGAAGTCCGCGGCAGCGGTCTTGGCCGCGGTGATGCGGGTGGGCGGAATGTCCGTTTCCTCCATGCTCCGGCTGACGTCGATGACCAGCGCGATCGGCCAGCCCCTCGCCGCGGGCCAGGGAACGACCGGCCGGGCCAGGGCGATGACGAGGGCGGCAAGCGCCAGCAGGAAGAGCGCGGCGGGAACGTGGCGGCAGACGCGGCAGCCGGCCGCTGCGGCCGCGGCCAGCAGCGGCGTCTGGGAGTACGCGACCGGTTCGGTGGAGGACCGGAAGGCCGCGCGGGCATAGCCGCCCGCGAGCACGGCGGCCACGAGCAGCCCCGCCAGCGCGTCCGGCCACAGGAAGGTCATGGCACCATCATACCGCCGCCGCGCCACGGTCCCGCGCCAGACGGGCCGCCCGGCGGGCCAGGCGCAGCGGTTCGGGTGTCCGCCAGCGGCGGGTCAGCGCGATCAGCACGGCGACCGCGGTCTCGGGATCGGTTCGCCAGGCGGCGTGCACGGCCAGCGGCCGCTTCCCGCGCTTCGTCCGCAGCCAGTATCCGACGACTTCGTCACCGATCCGCAAGGGACTGGTCGCGCCGCGCGCGTCGGGCGGTGGTTCCCCGACCGCGAGCAGCGGTCGCCGCGTGACGCCGATCGTCGGGACCGACAACCGGACGCCGAGGTGCAGCGCCAGTCCGGCGCGGCGGGGATGGTCGCGGCCGGTGGCGTTGACGATGAGCACCTCCGGCTGCACGGGGAGACGGCGGACGGCCGCCTCCAGCAGCGGGCCCTCGCGCAGCGCGAGCAGACCGGGTTCGTAGGCGGCAGCGGCACGGCCGTGGACGATCTCGGTGGCAGTGCCGCGGCCGTGCACCAGCAGGACTGCCGCGGCCCAGGCGGGATCACCGGCGGCGCCGCTCCCTTCGCGGTCTCGAGGAAAGCAGACGAAGCATCCCGCCGCCGTCCGCGGCGCGTCGCCCGCCGGCCGCCACAGGTCAAATGGTGCCGCGGCGAGACGCTCCTGGATGCGGACCAACTCGTCCGGAGTTTCGGGCCAGGGTTCGGCCGCCTGATCGCCCACAGGGGAATTATGACGCACTGACCGAATGACAGGCGGGAGATGTCTCGCCTGCTTGCCTATCGTCCGGCCAACGCGCCCCACCGGCAGGGACGGTGGGCGCGGGGACTCATCCACTTTCACACCCGCTTCTCCGACGGATGGGCGACCGTGCGGCGCGCCGCCGAGATTGCGCAGGAGCACGGCTACGACTTCCTCGTCGTCACAGACCACATTCAAGACATCAAGCTCAAGCGGCACCGCAGCATCGACGAATACGTGGAGGCGTGCGCGCAGGCCGGCGATGCCGTGGGCATCCCGGTGATCCCCGGCGGGGAGTTCGAGGTGAATTGGGCGGCGCCGGAAGATCCGCCCCGGCCCGCCGACGGCTCGGAGGCGCACACGCTGGCGTTTGACGTCGCCCCGCTGCGCGGCGCGTTCGACTGGGAGGACAACGAAAACAAGCCGTACGACCACTGGAAGGACGAGCACGATCAGGCCGGCACCCTGGCGGCCGTACTCCTGAAACTGCGGCAGGCCGGGCTGCCCGCCGCGGCGAGCCATCAGTTCCAGCACAGCCCGCTCAGCCAGCGCCTCGGGGAACACACCGACTTCCGCTACGACCTGCGGGTGATCGGCCGCTGCACCCACCTCGACTTCTTCTACTCCGGCAGCGTGGACGTGCTGCATGAGCCGGAAGATCTCGAACTGGTGACGCAGTACAAGTACGCGCTGGAATACGCTCGTCCCGACCTCTTTGAGATGGGGCAGTTTCCGACTGTCCCGGCGGCGGCGCAGGCGGTTGACCCGGGCGGGCTGCAGGCGATCTACGCGAGTTGCGACTACCATGTTGGGCCGGAGGTCTTCCCCTGGCTGGACTCGCTGCTGCGAGTTCCTGTGGTAGGAATGGCGCTGGCGTGGGGATTTCGGTTTCTGGCCGGCGCGGTCCTTTCCTACTTCGGCAATCCCGAGACGGCCGTGTTTCCGGATTTCGCGGCGGAGCAGTTAAGCCACGCGACGTACGCTTACGTGGGAGACGCGCCGATCACGCGCGAGAGCGTGCTGGCGGGTCTGGCCGCCGGCCGGACGGTGGTGACCCGGGGGTCGGCGGAGTTCGCCGGCCTCTCGCCTGTCCCGAGTGTCGTCGGGCCGGGCGCGGGCCATCCGGTGGAGATCCACCTGCACCTTCCCGTGACGTGTTCCCCCCGCACGCGCCGGCCGCACCACGTCTTCGTCTACCGCGTGCGGGAGGAACGCGCGCGGTCGGCCTGGCCCTTCCCGCGGCGCGACGTGACGCTCGCCGATCTCGTAGCGTTCCCCCCGAAGCCGGGCGATCAGGGGGCGGAGATCCACTTGCACTTCCGGGAGCACGACCAGTTGGACCTGACGCGGTTCAGGTACTGGTACCAGCTCTATATTCCGACGAAGTTCATCAGTGCACCGATCATTGTCGACCGGACCAGCAAGGCCGCCTGAGACGAGGAGGGAGAGGATCGTGTCTGAGAACTGGCTGAAGCAGTCGGTGGCGGAAGCGATCGGCACGTTCGCCCTGATCTTCGTCGGTGTCCTCTCGATTTCGGCCGCCGGGATTGTGGGGGCCCCCGGCGGCCTGGCCACTCTGGCTTCGATCGGCCTGGCGCACGGGCTGACCATCGCCGTGATGGTGGCCGCACTGGGCGCGATCTCCGGCGGGCACTTCAACCCCGCGGTGACCTTCGGGTTCGTCATCACCGGCCGGATGAAGCCGGCGACCGGCGGCATGTACTGGATCGCGCAATTGGTCGGCGCCTCCGCGGCCGGCCTGCTGATTGCCGCGCTCTTCGGCGGCGGCCCGGTGGCCGGCGGCACACCCGACCTCGGCCGCGGGGTCGGGGTCGGCGCGGGCATCGTCATCGAGGCGGTGGCGACGTTCTTCCTGGTGCTGGTGGTCTTCGGCACCGCGGTGGACGAGCGCGCGCCGGCCGCCGTCTTTCCGCTGGCGATCGGGTTGACCCTCGCGTTGGGCATCATGGCGGTGGGGCCGCTCACCGGCGGCGCGCTGAATCCGGCGCGCACCTTCGGTCCGGCGCTCGCCTCCAGCCACTGGAACAATCACCTGGTCTACTGGATCGGGCCCTTACTCGGTGGGGCGATCGCGGCGGCGATTGAGCACTTCTACCTCATGGAGCGGAAACCGGCGCGGCGCCGCTGATCGCGGGCTGCACCAGGATGGGGCTGAGGCGTCGATGCCGCTCGTCAGCGTGGAGAAGGCATCTTTTGTCTGGGACGGCGGCGCGGTCTCCGGATTCTGGCACCATCCCACGCGGAGCGCGACCTACCTGGTGCTCGCCCACGGCGCCGGCGGCAACCTGCACACGCCGTCACTCGTGCACTTTGCCGAAGCGCTCGCGGAGGCCGGCGTGGGCGCGGTGCGCTTCAACTTCCCCTACGCCGAAGCCAGGCGCAAAGTCCCTGATCGTCAGCCCCGTCTCGAGGCGTGCTACCGTGCCGTGGCGCAGCAGGTAGGGAAGCGCGCGACGCGTCTCTTCCTCGGCGGTCGCTCCATGGGCGGGCGCATCGCCTCGCACGTTGTGGCCGATGGCTTCCCCGCCGCCGGCCTGATCTTTCTGGGATATCCGCTCCACCCGCCCGGCCAGCCTGAGCGCATCCGCGACGCACAGCTCTTGCGCGTCACGGTGCCGATGCTCTTCCTGCAGGGATCGCGCGACCCGTTCGCCCGCCCGGATCTCCTGGCGGAGACGGTGCGCAAGCTGAAGACGGCGACGCTGCACGTGGTCGAGGAGGGCGACCACGGTCTGACCGTCCGCGGCCGGCCGCAGGCGGAGATCATCGAGGACCTCGTGCACGTGGCCGTTGGCTGGATCGCCGGCCTGCGCTGAAGACCGGCGGTCTACGGCGTGACGAGCCGAAGGTTGGTGGGATGATCGCGATGACGGTCGAGGAAGCGGTCTGCGACATGGTGCGGACGACCCGGAAGGCCGGCAGGTGGAAGCCCGGCGACCGCTTCTGGGTGCAGGTGCGCGCCTACACTCCGGATGCCGTACTCCTGCGGTTCTTCAACATCGAAACGGCCGAGAAGCTGGACCGCGCCTACCAGCGGGAGGAGACCCCCGGGGGTCCCGGTGGGTAAGGCCCTCGCCTCCTGCCCCAGCCCGGCCATCTTGACGCGCCTCTGCCGATAGTTTAAGTTTCAACAAATGGTGCTGCCCTCAAAACCGTCTGCACCGGCCAAGCCGTCACCCGAGCGGGGATCGCGCAGCCCGGCCGTCCTGGCCTGGATCCACCTGCTGCGGGCATA
>LDXQ01000072.1 GCA_001443485.1 Candidatus Sysuimicrobiota bacterium CSP1-3 | reverse complement strand
TCCGACAGGGGCGCGGGGAGGTACTGGGTGAGGATCGCCATCTCCAGGGCTTCCTTGCGCGACAGGTCGTCCCGCCCGCCGCGCTCGAAGGCCTCGATAGCCTCCCGCCGCCGTTTGACTTCCCCCAGGAGGATGTCCTGGATCTCCTCGTCGGTCAGCGGCCGCTGCTTTTCGATCTCCGCGTTCTTGATCGCGGCGCGGGTGAGCCGGATCGTGGAGACGCGCACGGCGTCGCCGGCGCGCAAAGCCTGGCGAAGATCCGCTTCCAGTTGCTCCCCGAGACCCACCGCCGGAAAGGCTCCGGGCTTATCGGGCGTCGCGCTTCCGGCGCGCTAGTTTCCGCCGGCGCTTGGCGCTGGGCTTCTCGTAGTGCTCGTGCCGCTTGGCCTCGCTGAGGACGCCCGACCGCTTCACCTGACGCTTGAACCGACGCAGCGCGCTGTCCAGACTCTCATCCTTGCCCACGCGAACCTCTGTCACGCCACCCACCATCCTTCCCGGCTCCGGCCCACCGCTGCGACCTTCCCCCGCACACCATCCGCCCCGCGCGCCAGGCTCCAGAGAGCCTGTCACCCGATCCGGCCCCGCACCAACCGCCCGTCAGGTCGGAAGCGCCGGAGAGAATCCGGGCGCTGAGAAGGCCAGGCCACGCCACGGCCCCGGACTCCGGCAGCAGCGGTGGCCGGCCGCAAACTATCACCTATCATACAATACTCGGAACTTTGGGTGGGCAACACTCCGGAACTCTGGGACGAATCGCCTTAGTCCCAACGCCGCTCGTCCACGATAACGGGGGCATCCGCCGGCAGCGTCCCCGGGGGGAGGACCTCCACGTCCGCGCGGAGTTTGATCGTCTCCCGCAGCTGCGCCGCGACGGCGGCGGATGGGTCCGCGCCGGAGGACAGTTCCACCCGCGCGACCAGACGGTCCTGGTGGCCTTCCCGGGTGACCACCAGTTGGTATCGAGCCACCTCCGGGACGCGGGACATCGCCCAGCGCACCTCGTTCGGATGGACGAACATGCCGCGGACCTTCACCGCGTCCCCCACCCGCCCCATCAGGCGCACCAGACGGGGCGCGCCGCGGCCGCAGGGACACGGCGCCGCCTCCAGCGCCGAGAGGTCCCCGGTGGCCAACCGCAGGAGCGGATAGATCTCACTGAGGTGGGTGATCACCACCTCGCCGATGGCACCGGGCGGCCGCGGCGCACCGCTCTCGGGGTCCACGATCTCCACGAAAACCCGCGGCGACAGGTGCAGGCCACTCCGCTCGTCGCACTCGTAGGCGATCAGGCCCACGTCGCCCGTGGCGTATCCCTGCGACACCCGGACCCCCTGCGCTTCCAGATCACGGCGCAGGCGATCGGGAAGCATCTCCCCAGAAACGAAGGCGACCGCGAAGGACGACGGGCCCTCCATCTTCTCGAGGAGAGTGGCCAGGAACGAGGGCGTCCCGATGAAGCCCCGGATGCGCAGGTCCCGGGCGGTGCGGGCCTGGACCTCGGTGTTTCCGGTGCCGCCCGGGATGGTCACGCACCCCAGGGCCGCCAGCGCTCCATCCATCATGTGTCCGGCCGGGGTGAGGTGGTAGGCGAAGGTATTCAGCACGAGGTCGCCCCGGTGAAACCCCGCGGCGTGCAGCGCCGGCGCAAACCCCCAGTAGTCTTCGATCCGCCCCTCGGGGTCGTAGATCGGCCCAGGTGACACAAAAACGCGGCTCAGCGCCTCGATGGGCACGGCATTCCACCCTGCAAAGGGCGGTTCAGCGGCCTGCAGCGCCGGCAGATCCCCCTTGCGCAGGAGGGGCAGCTGCGGCAGATCCTCCGGCCAGCGCAGGTCCGAGAGCGGCTTCCCGGCGGCCTCGACGGCCATCCGCCCCGCAGCCGTGCGGCGGGAAGCCAGCGCCACGGTCCTGCCCAGGCGCTGGTGCATCCAGTCGTCCCACTCGTGCCGTGGCAGGCCTTCGCGTGGATCGTAGAAGGTCTCCACAGGGCAGTGATTCGCCGCGCCGCACGGGACGCCTTGCGCACCCGAGCCAGGGCAGGAAGCGCGTGCGGGGAGGCCTAATTCAGTTCCCCAATGGGGCCGGAGCTGCCGCTCGTCGACACCGTCCTCACGGTGGAACGCCTCACCCTCTCCTTCGCCGGGCTGGTGGCGATCGACGGGCTGTCCTTCTCGCTCCGGGCCGGGGAACTACTCGGCATCATCGGCCCCAACGGCGCCGGAAAGACCAGTGTGCTCAACTGCATCAATGGCTTCTACCATCCCCAGAGCGGCCGCATTCACTTGGGCGGGCGGGAGATCACGCACCAGCCGCCGCACGTGCGGGCGCGGCTGGGCATCGGCCGCACCTTCCAGAACATCGCCCTCTACCCGGCGATGAGCGCGCTGGCCAACATCATGTCCGGCCGCCTGATCCACATGCGCAGCGGCGTCCTGGCCGGGGGCCTCTACTGGGGTCCGGCGGAGCGGGAGTTCCTGCGCCACCGCGCCCGCGTGGAGGAGATCATCGACTTTCTGGAAATCGAGGCGCACCGCAACCACCGCGTGGCCGAACTCCCCTACGGCATCCAGAAGAAGGTGGAACTGGGGCGGGCGCTGGCCATGGCGCCCGGCCTGCTGCTGCTCGACGAACCGATGGCCGGGATGAGCGCGGAGGAGAAGGCGGACATGGCGCGCTACATCTTGGAACTGCGCGAGGTGCGGGGTCTGCCGATGATCCTGATCGAGCACGACATGGGCGTGATCATGGACCTCTGCGACCGGCTGATCTGCATGGACTACGGCAAGAAGATCGCCGAGGGCCCGCCGCAAGAGATCCAGCACCACGCCGACGTGATCCGCGCCTATCTGGGCGAGGACCATGCAGTGGTCGGCGGGGGCGGGCGGGGGGGAGGCGAAGAGGCGTGAGCGCCCAGGCCCTTCTCGAACGCCCGCCCGCGACCTTCCCCGTCCCCGGCACCGCGCTGGACACCTTCCCCAAGCGCCTGGTGGACAACGCGGAACGCTTCGGGGACCGCGTGGCCTTCCGGGAGAAGGAGTTCGGCATCTGGCACGAGATCACGTGGCGGCAGTACCTGGACCACGTGCGCGCCTGCGCCCTGGGACTCGCCGCGCTGGGCCTGCAGCGGGGCGACATCATCATGATCATCGGCGATAACCGGCCCGAGCAATTCTACATCGCCATGGGCGCCCAGGCCATCGGCGCCATCTCCTGCGGGATGTATCAGGACAGCCTGGCGGAGCAGCTGGCGGAGCTGATCAACTTCGCCGGGGCGCGGTTCGTCTTCTGCGAGGACCAGGAGCAGACCGACAAGATCCTGGACATGGAGTCCCGCCTGCCCACCGTGGAGCGGATCATCGTGGAGGACTGGCGGGGGATGTGGCGCTACCGCCACGCGAAGTTGATCGCCTTCAGCGACCTGGCGGCACTGGGGCGGGAGGCGCAGGCGCGGGAACCGGAGCGCTTCGCCGCCCTGGTGGCCAAAGGGCAGGGCGAGGAAGTGGCCATCCTCTGCCAGACCTCGGGGACCACCGCCTTGCCCAAGCTGGCCATGCTCTCCCACCGGAACCTCCTGAGCCAGGCGGAGAACTTCCTGGCGGTGGAACCGCACATCGCGCCGCACGACGAGTTCGTCAGTTACCTCCCCTTCGCCTGGATCGGGGAGCAGATGATCTCCTTCAGCCTGCACCAGATCGTCGGCTTCACCGTCAACTTCCCCGAGGAGCCGGAGACGGCGCAGCGGGACTTCCGGGAGATCGGGCCGCATTTCACCTTCGCCCCGGCGCGAATCTACGAGGGGCTGCACTCGGCCCTCACCGTGCGCATCCTCGACGCGGGGCCCCTCCGCCGGGCCATCACCAATGCGGCGATGCGGGTGGGCATCCGGGCCGTGGAACTGGAGGCGGAAGGCAAGCCGGTCCCGTGGTGGCTGCAGGCGCTGTGGTTTCTCGGCTACTGGGTGGTCTACCGGCCCATCCTGGACAAGATCGGGATGGTCCGGATGCGCGTTGCTTGGAACGGCGGAGCGTCTTTGGGTCCCGACTACTTCAAGTTCTTCCGTGCCATGAGGTTGAACCTCAAGCAGATCTACGGTCAGACCGAGATCGCCGGGATCTCGTGTATCCACCGCGATGGGCAGGTCCGATTCTGGACGATGGGGGCGCCGATCGCCAACACCGAGGTGCGCATCTCCGCGGAAGGAGAGATCCTCAGCCACAGCTCCTCCGTCTTTCTCGGCTACCACAACAACCCCGAGGCCACCGCCCGAGCGCTGCGCGACGCGTGGCTGTACTCTGGGGACTATGGGACGCTGGATCCCAGCGGCGATGTCATTATGTTCGACCGCATGGGCGACGTGATCCAGAAGCCGGACGGGGTGAAGGTCGCGCCCCGCGTCATCGAGGATCTGCTGCGGTTCACCCCCTACGTTCAGGAAGCCATGGTCGTGGGCGAGGGGCAGCCCTACCTGGCCGCCATCCTGAACATCGACATGCGGCACGTCGGCAAGTGGGCCGAGGACCGGGGCATCGCGTACACCTCCTACACCGACCTATCACAGAAGCCGGAAGTCCTGCGACTCCTCCACAGGCTGGTGCGCGAGACAAACGCGCGGCTGAAGCCCGAGTGGCGCGTCGGCCGCTTTGTCTCTCTGTACAAGGAGTTCCACCCGGACGACGACGAGATGACACGCACGCGCAAACTCCGCCGCGGCCATGTCGTCGAGCGATACCGGGATCTGATCGAAGCGATCTACAGCGGCGCTGAGACTTTCCGGGCGGTGTTCACCGTCCGCTACGAGGACGGCCGCACCGTGGAACTGCGGCCGGTGATGCAGATCCTCGCGGTGGAACCATGAGTCTCCAGTTTGCCCTGGAAGGAGTCGTCATCGGCCTGGCGGTGGGATCGATCTATGCGCTCATCGCCCTGGGCTTCGCCCTCCTCTACAAGTCGACGAAGATCCTCAACCTGGCGCACGGAGAACTGGTCCTGTTCGGCGGCTACCTGGCCATCGCCCTGACGCGCAGCCTCCCCCTCCCCCTGCTGCTCGCCTTCCTCCTGGCGATCATCGGGACGCTGGCCGCCGCCGCCCTGCTCGGCTTCGCCATCGAGCGGACGATCATGCGCCCGCTCTTCGGTCAGCCTGCGCTCTCCGTGATCATCGTGACGCTGGCGCTAGGGTACATCGTGCGCGGCGTGATGGTGGGCGTCTGGGGCGGGGACACACGGCAGTTTCCACCGGTGCTGCCCGCCGACGTGATCCACCTGGGCAGCCTGACGATGCCGCGGGTGGGCCTGGTGAGCGCGCTCGTGGCGCTGGCGCTGCTGGTGCTGTTCTCCCTCTTCTTCCGCTACTCGCTGTGGGGGATCGCCATGCGCGCCGCGGCCAACGAGCAACTCACCGCGTCCACGTTGGGCGTGAGCCTCACGCGCGTCTTCGCCTACGCCTGGGCCTTCGCCGCGATCGCCGGGTCGGTCGGCGGGATCCTGTTGGGCCTATGGCTGGGCGTAAACTTCGCCTTGAACTTCGTCGGGCTGAAAGCGCTAGCGGCCGTGATCCTGGGCGGCCTGGACAGCATCCCGGGCGCCATCCTGGGCGGCCTCATCCTGGGGGTCGTGGAGAACGTCATCGGCGGCTACATCGACGCGAACGTGCGGTTCCCGGGCTTTTCCCTTTACGGATTCAAGGAGATCACCCCGTTCCTCGTCATCCTGATCGTCCTGATGATCCGCCCCTACGGGCTCTTCGGCACGGAGCACGTCGAGCGGCTCTGAGGAGGCGGCCTGTCGATGACAGATCCCCGCGTCGCCAAGCTCGCCACCGTCCTCGTCCACTACTCCCTCGAACTCCGGCCCGGCCAGCAACTCGTGCTGCGCACGACCCCGCTGGCGGAGGAACTCGCGTTGGCGGCCTACACCGAGGCCGTCCGCGCCGGCGCCCACGTCTTCGCGCCGGTCGGCCTGCCGGGGGCCGAAGAGGCGTACTACCGGCACGCCTCCGATGCGCAACTGGACTATGCCTCTCCCGTGCGCCGGCTGATCGCCGAGACGTTCGACGCGGCCCTGACCATCGAAGCCAGCTACAACACCAGGGCATTGAGCGGCACGGACCCGACGCGCATGGCGCGGGCCGCCCGCGCCAATGCTCCGCTCTCCAAGATCTGGATGGAGCGCGCGGCGCGCGGGGAACTGCACTGGTGCTTCACCGTCTTCCCCACACAGGCGATGGCTCAGGAAGCGGACATGAGCCTGGCGGAATACCAGGACTTCGTCTACACGGCGGGACGGCTTGATCACCCGGATCCCGTGGCCTCCTGGCAGGCGGAGGGCCGCCGCCAACGGGAACTCATCGCCTGGCTCGCGGGGCACGACCAGGTGAAGCTAGAGGGCCCGCACATCGACCTGCGTCTCTCCGTCAAGGGGCGCACGTTCATCGAGGCCGACGGCAAGCACAACTTCCCGGACGGCGAGATCTTCACCGGCCCCATCGAAGGATCGGTTCACGGCTGGGTACGGTTTGCCTACCCCGCCATCTACGGCGGACGCGAAGTCACCGACATTGAGTTGTGGTTTGAAGACGGCAAGGTCGTGACGGAGAAGGCGAGCAAGGGCCAGGAGCTGCTCACCTCGCTGCTCAACACGGACCCCGGCGCCCGCTATCTGGGGGAATGGGGGATCGGCACCAACTACGCCATCAGCCGCTTCACCAAGAACATGCTGTTCGACGAGAAGATCGGCGGCACGATCCACCTGGCGGTTGGCGCGAGTTACCCTGAGACGGGCGGGGCGAACGAGTCGGGGCTGCACTGGGACATGTTGTGCGATATGCGCGAAGGCGAGATCACGGTGGATGGTGAGATGTTCTACAAGGGTGGACGGCCCGTGATTCCCCTAGGGGAGGCGCTCCGCAGGAACCGCCCATGAGTGTGCGACCCGCCGGCGACTTCAAAACGTCGTACGCCCGGGACATGGCGCTGCTAGATATTCGTTTCCACAGAGCGGGCTTCGGCCTACTCCTGCTGGTTCTTGGACTCGCCCCCCTGTTGCTGGGCCGCTATCTCTTCCTGTTGAACGCCATCGGCATCTTTGCCGTGGGCGCGATCGGCGTCTCGCTCCTCACCGGGTTTGCCGGGCAGATTTCGCTCGGCCACGCGGCGTTCATGGCGGTCGGCGCCTACACCTCCTGGCTGGCCACCACGCGCTTCGGGCTGCCGTTTCTGGTCGCCCTTCCGCTCTCCGGCGTGGCCGCCTTTGTGGTGGGGGCGGTCGTCGGCCTGCCGTCGCTGCGGATCAAGGGGCTCTACCTGGCCATCGCCACCCTGGCCTTCCAGTTCATCACGGAGTACGTGATCATCCACACGGTGGGAGGCTCGGGGGGCAACGTCGTCCCCGCCCCGCGGGTGGGCGGCCTGCAGATCCGGGGAGAGACGCAGTTCTACTTTCTGCTACTACCCGTCTGGCTGATTGGCGGCATCTTCGCCGCCAATCTGATCCGCGGCCGCGTGGGGCTGGCGCTGATGGCGGTGCGGGACCGGGACTACGCCGCCCAGGTCCTGGGGATCAACCTCCTCTACTACAAGGTCCTGGCTTTTGCGCTGGCCGCGTTCTACGCGGGCATCGCCGGTAGCCTCTTCGCCCACTACAACCGCGTGATCAGCAGCGAGCACTTCAGTATCATCACATCCATCGACTACATCGCCATGATCGTCATCGGCGGGCTGACCAGCCTCTGGGGCCCTCATCTGGGCGCGGCGTTCGTCATCCTGCTGAGCCAGGTACTGAAGATCGTGACCCCGGCGGTCGTGGCGCTGGTCCCCGCCTTCGGCAAGGCTGCCACCTCCGTGCGGGAGATCGCTTTCGGCGCGATGCTGATCGGCCTGCTCATATGGGAGCCCGGCGGGCTGGCAATGCTACTGCGGAAGTTTAAGCGCTACCTGGACCTCTGGCCGTTTACCTACTAAGCTAGCCAGCGCTTACGTCTCGTATAGCTCTTCACCTCTGTGAACCGGCGGCGCCCCGTCTTGCTCATCCCCAGGTAGAACTCCTTCACGTCCGCATCCTCGCGCAGGCGCTCGGCGGGGCCGTCCAGGACGACCTTGCCGTTCTCCATCACGTACCCGTACGACGCCAACTGCAGGGCCATCCGCGCGTTCTGCTCCACCAGGAAGATGGTGATGCCTTCCTCCTCATTGAGGCGCTGCACCAGGGAGAAGATCTCGTGGGCGACCAGTGGCGCCAACCCCAGGCTCGGCTCGTCCAGCAGCAACAGTTTCGGCCGGGCCATCATGGCGCAGCCGATCGCCAGCATCTGCTGTTCGCCCCCGGAGAGATAGCCGGCGCGCACGCGCCGCCGTTCCTTGATCCGCGGGAAGTAGGTGTAGACGAGGTCGGCGACCTCGCGCGTGCCGCGCCGGTGGAGGGTCGCCCCCACCAGCAGGTTCTCTTCCGCCGTCAACTCTTCGAAGAGACGGCGCCCCTCCCGCACCATGACGATGCCGCGGCGCGCGACCTCCTCCGGCAGGCGGTTCTCGATGCGGACACCCTCGAATTCGACCGAGCCGCGGGCCACCTCCCCGCGCTCCAGCCGGATCAGACCGGAGATGGCCTTCAACGTGGTCGTCTTCCCCGCGCCGTTCGCGCCGATGAGCGCGGTGATGCTGTCCTTGGGCACAGAAAGGGAGACCCCCTTGAGGACAAGGATGGTCCCCCAGAAAATCACCTCTATGTTGTTGAGCGTCAGCACGCGGCTGCCGCTGCTATGCGGTCCTTAGAATCCCATCCAGTCCTTCCGCCGCTCCACTGTGACCGTCTGCACGACCACCATCCGCCCGTTCTGCACTTGCACGATGCGCGTCGTCGTGGACGGCCGGTGGTCGGTGCGGGCGACGGTAATAACCGGCGCCAGCCCGTCCGGATCCCAATCCTTGAGCAGCTCCAGCGCTGAACGTACGGCCGGGCCGCCGAAACCGCGGTAAGAGGCCCAGTTGTCCACCATGATCTCCAGGCTCCTCTTCAGCATGAAGACGTTGAGCCAGCCGCGGATGTAGGAGGCGATATAGGGCGTCTGTGTCGTGCCCCATTCGAACTTGGGTACCTCCTTGCCCTCGGCACGGAAACGCCGGTAGGCATCGAAGATGGTGCGCATGCCGGCGACGCCGGGCTCCCCGTAGTAGGCGTGCGGAGTGCTGCCGTAGGTCCCCTCCGCGGCCGCGCCGATCAGCCGGATCATGTTTTCGTCGAAGCCCCAGACGTTGACAAACCACCGCGTCTTCAACCCCGCCTGCTTGGCGTCGCGCACGGTGACGGACGCCGAGTTCGTCGTGCCCCCGAACCACGCGAAATCGGCGCCAGCAGCGCGGATGGCGTTGACCTGCGAGCGCGCTTCGAGGGCCGCCAGTTCCACGATCTGATCGGGAAGCACCTCGAATCCAAGTTCCCGAGCATAGGCCTTGCCGGCCGGGATGGGGGCCTGTCCATAGGGGTGTGTCGGGTAGACGAAGACGAACTTCGGCTTGGCGATCCCTTCCTTCTTTGCCAAGCCGCTGGCGAATTTCAAGACGGCGCGGATCTGGTCCGAATACGAGGAGACGGGATAGAAGTTGTAGGGCGTCTTCGCTGGGTCATTGAGGTGGGACGAGTAGGAGGCGGAGATGTAGGGAATCTGGTCCTCCGAGATCTTTTCCTTCAACGCCTCCGTGTCGCCGGTCCCCCAGCCGACGATCGCGTTCACCCGGTCCACGTCCCGATACTTGCGGTAGAGGGAAAGTGCTTCCGGGATGCGGTAACCGTAATCCGACCAAACCAGATCGATCTTGACCTTTCCCCGGATCCCACCCTGTACCTCGTTGATGTACTGCACGTGATGCAGCGCACCTACGCTGTAGTCCTTCCCGACGTCCGAGGTCGGGCCGGTCGTGTCGAACAGCCCCCCCACCTTGATGGTGGCGGGGATGGGCGGCGCCTGGGCGCCGACGGGCACGATCGTCACGAGGAGTAGAATCCCCAGCGACAGCGCGAAGTACCTGATCCAGCCTCTCACCTCGTCTCCCCCCTCCGACAGCTATAAGTCTGCGTGCACTGCCGACATCCTCTCGCGGGTGTAGTACGTTTCTCCCAGGCTACCTCCCTCGGCATGCGGAGGAGAATCGGGTGCAGACCCGATTTCCAGAGCCTGGCGTTGCTGCCGATGGTTCGACGGGCCTCAGCGGGCTACCTTCCGCACCGTGAGGGCCCGTACCGTGAGCCCCTCTGGGCGGTTCGCGCCCGCGGTGATGGCGAAGTCCCATCCCGCGGTGTTGGCGAAGTTGGCGTCCTCCAGGCGAAAGGTGTAGGTCACCCCCCCCTCCCGGGCATCCACCCACTGCCAGGGGGTGAAGCGGTAGCCGCTGCGCGAGTCGTAGAAGAGGTTAAACCCGACGCTCTGCGGCGCGCGGGTCCCCAGCACTTCGATGGCGACGGTCACGTCGAACCGGCCGTCGTTGAAGAATAGGAAGGTATCGTCGACATCGAAGTAGATGAAGGCGGCCTCCCGGCCGGGGGCGGCGCGCACCGCCCCTTCCCCGTTCACCTCCACCGCCTCCACTACGCCGTTCCGCCGCGCGCGCGGCACACTGTAGAGGCCCCGCTCCACGGTCTCCCGGCCCAGGCGGACGTTTACCTCAGATGACTGGGAGAAGTCC
>LDXQ01000071.1 GCA_001443485.1 Candidatus Sysuimicrobiota bacterium CSP1-3 | reverse complement strand
CGGGCGGCTGGTCGTGCCGGTCTTCACGCCGGCGACGTTCTCTCCGGTTTAGCCTGTCCAGAACATTCTCCCCGCCACCCCGGACTATACTGGTGCCGTGCTGCGGCTTGGCCTGAAGACGAAGTTCATCTTGGCGTTCGTCGGGCTGACCATGCTATTTGCCGGGACGTTCGGGATCCTGGCCACCTCCCGCCTCCGGTACACCCTGATCGAACAGGTGCGCCTCCGCGGGAAGGTCGTCGCGGAGGAGTTCGCGCGCGAAGCCAACCGCTTCATCGTCACCCCGGAAGGGCAGACCGACCGGCCGGCCAGCAGTCGCCTGACGCGCCGGCTCGTCGCCGGGACGGTGCTGTACGCCCAGATCGTGAAGGACGGCACCGTGCGGTTTGTGGACTCCCGTGTCTCCAGCTCCCCGCCACCCGTCGTGCTGACCCGGCCGCTGGAGGTCTACGAGCGCCGGGCGGAGGACGGGACCCCCTTCCTGGAAATCCTGCGGGCGATGCCGGAGTTCCCGCTGGCGCGGCAGGCCTACGTGCGCATCGGCTTCCCGCTGGCTGACGTCTACGCGCGCCTCCGGCACGAGACGACGCAGATCATGCTGGCGAGTGTGGTGCTGGCGCTGGCTGGGACGGTGGCGGCGTTCGTGCTGCACCGGGCGATCCTGGGGCCGGTGGATCGGATGCTGGCGGCGATCCGGCACCTCCGGGGCGGCGACTACTCCGCGCGCGTACGGCCCGGGGCGCGCGACGAGCTGCGGCGGCTGGCCGACGAGTTCAACGCCATGGCCCAGGCGATCGAGGCGCACGAGCGGGAACTGGCCGCCATCAACGAGGCGCTGCGGCAGGCCAACCGGGTCAAGGACGAGTTCACCGCGGCGATGAGCCACGAGCTGAAGACGCCGCTGCACGCGATCCGGGCCTCGGCGCAGATGATCCTCGAGGGGATCGAAGGCCCGCTTACGGACGCGCAGCGGAAGGACCTGGAACTGCTGCTGGCGGCTGCGGACCACCTGATGCATCTCATCGACGGGATCCTCCGCTACTCGGCGCTGGAGGCGGGCGGGATTCAGCCGCAGCGCGCTGAGGTGGACGTGGCGGCGGTAGTGGAACAGGCGCGGCAGAACGTGGAGCACCTGGCGCGGTCGAAGGGACTGGCGATCATGGTGGACGTCGACGGCGTGGCGACGGTGCGCGCGGACGAGACGATGCTGCGTCAGATCTTGATCAACCTGCTGCACAACGCGGTGAAGTACACGGAGCGGGGGCGCATCACAGTGACCGCCTCGCCGGCGGATAGGCGGGACGGGCAGGTGCTCTTCGCGGTGGCCGACACCGGTCAGGGGATCGCCGCGGCGGACGCGGCGGAGATTTTCGAGCCGTTCCGCCGCGCCGGCGACGCCGCACGCCGCGACATCGACGGCATCGGCCTGGGGCTGGCCGTCGTGAAGCGCTATGTTGAACTGCACGGCGGGCGCGTCTGGTTTGAGAGCGTGCCCGGGCAGGGGACCACCTTCTACTTCATGCTGCCGGTTCGATGAACATCCTGGTTGTTGAGGACGACGCTCGCTCGCGGGAACTGCTGGTGCGCTACCTGAGCGCCAAAGGCCACGCGGTGGCGACCGCGGAGGACGGGAACCGTGCGTTGGAGAGCGTCGCCGCCTCCGAGCCTGACCTGGTCCTGCTGGACGGGAACCTCCCGGTGATGGACGGGTGGGCGGTGCTGGAGGCGCTGCGGAAGTTCAGCCGCGTACCGGTAATCATGGTGACGGTACGCGATGCCACGCGGGACAAACTCGCGGGGCTGGGGCTCGGCGCCGACGACTACATCACCAAGCCCTTCGACCTGCGAGAACTAGAGGCGCGCATCCAGGCCGTAATGCGGCGGTACCAGGCGCAGGCCGCCTCGGCGGGCGTGATCCGCACGGGCGAGGTCGTGGTGGACGACGAGCGCAAAGAAGTCACCGTCCGCGGGAAGCCGGTGAAACTCTCGCCGCGCGAGTTCGGGATCCTGCGGCTGCTGACGTCGCGGCCGGGGAAGGTCTTCTCCAGCGCGGAGATCCTGGCGGCGGCCTGGCCCGACCGCGAGGGTGCGACGGTGGAGGATGTGAAGAAGTACATCCACATGCTGCGCCGCAAGATCGAGCGAGACCCGGCGAAGCCCCGGATCATCGTGACGGTGCGGGGATTCGGCTACCGGCTCTCGGCTGAGGCTCCGTAGCGCCCGCTTCCTGCGCGTCTCTCTCGCCAGACCTGCGCCCACCGAAAAATTCTCTGAAAACGCCGAGGCCCAATACGGTTGTCTAGACTCGTGCAGAATTGTCCTTGACAACGTAAAGGACGAGAAGATAATGGACTTTAGGGATCTGCTGGAGGAGTTGCGCGCGCAGGGATGGCGGATCGAGCGGACCTCCAAGGGTCATTGGCAGTTCTTTCCGCCAGACCGGACGAAGACGCCTGTTGTGTTCTCCGGCACGCCCTCTGACTGGAGAAGTCTCCACAACTGCATGAGCAAATTGGAGAGATCTGGCTTTAGAAACCCCTGGAAACCAGAGAAGAAGAGGGAGGGGCGGTCATGAGAGAGTGGAGCGTCGACCTGAAAACGCTTCACACCTTGGGCCCGGATCTGACTCGGGTGGAAGCCTACGTCGACGATCTGGTAGGAATCCTGAAGCCCTTTGCCGTTGCGGCCGGTTACGACAGTCTCGCGGTCACCGCGCGGTTCAATGTCAGGGCCCGGACTGTGGATGCCGCTCTGACAAAGGCTCTCCGCATTTTCGCGGCCTCCTTCAAACGGATCCACTTCCCGGACCCCCCCGACGTCGTGAGTGCCGAGGTCGAGACTGTCGAGGAGCTGGACCGGCGGCTGCAGGAGTCGAACTTCCCGGACCTCGTCGGTATCGCCGAGGTGGCGGAGATCCTGGGGGTGACCAAGCAGCGCGCCTCGGAGCTCTCCCGCAGTCGGCGGTTCCCCAAGCCGATCGCGCAGCTTGCCGCCGGCCCCGTGTGGGACCGGCACGCCATCGCCCGCTTCGTCGAACGATGGCCTCGCCGGCGGACGGGGCGGCCGAAGAAGGCGGCAGCGATGGCCGGCTGACTTCTATCACTCCCGGCTGTGGCCGCGAGATGGCGAAGGCGCTACGATGCAATCCGACGATCACCGTGGAGGCGGGACATGCAGCCGGTTGGAATCGGAACTCGCCTGTTCTCCATCCTTAGCACGCTGTCTGCCGTTGTTGTGACCGCCAGCAGTGTGGCGGCGCAGGCCCAGGCAGTCACCGTACAAGGGGTCGGTCTGCAGACACCGGAGTCCGTTCTCTACGACGCGGCGGAGGACGTCTACCTAGTGTCCAACATCAACGGCAGTCCCACTGCGGCGGACGGCAATGGGTTCATCTCCCGGATCGGGCCGGAGGGGCAGGTGCTCGCCCTCAAGTGGATCGACGGGACCGTTTCAGGCGTGACACTGCATGCACCCAAAGGCATGGCCATTGTGGGCGACACGCTTTACGTGGCCGACATTACCGCGGTCCGCATGTTTGACCGGCGCACGGGACAGCCGAAGGGGTCCGTGGCCGTTCCAGGCGCGACCTTCCTCAACGACGCCGCGGCCGGTCCCGACGGCTCCGTGTACGCCACCGATAGTGGGTTCACCGCGGCGTTCAGTCCGTCGGGCTCTGACGCCGTCTATCGCATTGACCGCGCCGGCGCCCTCACCACGATCGCTCGGGGGACGCACCTGCGGAACCCCAATGGCATCACCGTTCTGACCGACGGCACCGTACTCCTCGTCGGTGGGGGGAATGACGGCGAGTTATTCGCGCTCGGCCCCGGGGGTCAGCGTGTGAATGTCCGCCGGCTTCCCGCGGGGGGGCTGGACGGGGTGGAGGCCTTGCCAGGAGGTGTCCTGCTCGTCTCCAGTTGGGGCGCTTCGGCCGTCTTCCGCGTGGCCGCGGATGGCCGCGCCGAGGCGGTCGTATCCAACGTCCGCTCGCCGGCCGACATCGGCTACGATGGAAAACGTAACCGAGTGCTGATCCCGCTCTTCCAGGACAACCGGATCGTCATTCAGGCCTTGAGGTAGGCCGTGGCCGCCTTCTGCGCCCCCTACATCGCCGGCACCGACGCCAACCGCACAATAAAGGAAGAGATCGTCGCGGTGATCAACCGCCAGTCCGCGCGCAAGCGCATCTCCGTCACCGATCTAATCAATCCGCGGCAGAGGTTCTTTGAGCGGACGCATCCCGAGGTCCAGCCTTCGCCGGAGCGCCGGCAGGCCATGATGGCCGGGACGGGTTTCCACGAGGCCTTCGGCCGGGCGGTCTCCACAGAGGAGTTCGTCGAGCAACTGGTCGAGTTCCAGGAGATCGTCGGCAAGATCGACATCTACGAGAACGCGCCGGTCGAGCTCAAGACCACGGGGTCGATTCCCTCTAACGTCTTCTGGCGCATCGACCACGTCGAACAGCTCGGCATGTACTGCACCATGGTGGACCGGCCGATGGGGTACCTGCTCTATTACGCGCGCGCGGAATACGGGCGCCAGCCCGAGCTGCGGGCGTTCGATCTCGAGTTCACGGACCAGAGTGCCATCGCCGCCGAGATGGTGCGCCGGCGCGATCTGTTGCGAGAGGCCCTCCGGACCGGGGAGCCGGGGCGGCTGCCGCAGTGCGCCTGGTACGGTAGAAACTGCGACTTCGCCGACATCTGCGGCTGTGCCTTCGCGGAGCCCCTGGTGCGGATGGCGGGGCCCAACACGGCCCAGGTGAGTGAGAACCCCGATCTCGCGGCGCGGCTGATGGGGAGCATCACCTTTGAAAAGCCCGGGCCGGAGATCAAGCTCAACGACCTGGTGTTCCCGCGGAAGGCGGCGTTCCGGCGCGCGCCGGGGGAAGAAGAGGAAGAGGCGGACGCGCAGGAGCGCATGGCCTCCCTCCAGCGTCAGGGGTTTGATCAGATGCTTGGCGACGCGGTCTGGTACGGATTCCCCGGGGCGTCGAAACGAGTTCCGGTCACCCTCGGGCCCATCCGCGCCTCAGTCTTGCTCTTCAAGGGCGCTCCGGCGATCCTCCGCACGAACAAGGGCCAGAAGGAGATGGTCGAGCGCAAGCGCCTGGCCGAGGTGTTCCCGCACTACATCGACCGTCTGGGATTCGAGTGCGCCCTGGCGAACAGCGAGCGGGGCCGGCTGATCGTCTACTATTCTCTGATCCACGACGACAAGTTCATGGTTTACGACATCTGGTTCAAGAATCTGGGCGCGATCCGCGCGGAGATGGAACGGAGGCTGGACCTCTTGGAGAGCGGTGCCCCACCCGAGCAACTCCCGGCGTGCCAGCCGCCGTGGATGGTTAAGTTCTGCGACTACAAGGACCGGTGCGGCTGCGGCGAGGGCGCGGGGTAGAACAGGAGCACGAGCTAGCGGCACGGCGTTCTGTCCGGAAAGCCGGGATCCGGCTTGCCGGACCTCGCTTTCATGACCCACAATGACGGTACCATGGAGGTTGTGCGACTTGGCAAGAGTGGACAGATCTCTCTGCCCAAAGCCATGCTCCGGCGCCTGGGATTGGCAGGCGGGGCACTGCTACTCGTTGATGTGACCCCGGAGGGAGGCATCATCCTCAGGCCTGCAGGGGCCTTTCCCACAGAGCTCTACACCGGGGAGCGCATCAAGGAGTTCCGGGTCGGAGGACCGTATGACTCCCCGGGAGGGACGGTGCGTCAAGAGGCAGCTTCGTCCGACGATCTGATGCGTATCTTCATTGATGGCACCACGCTTCGCCCAGCCGCCAGAAGCACAGGTTATCGGCTACGCCGAGAGTAGGGCGAGACCTGCGCGGCGCGCAGTTGCGTTGAGACCGCTGTCCCAACAGGCGAAAACTACCTCGCCCAACTGATCCCGCATGACCAGCGCCGACGCCAGGTGTACGGCATCGTAAGCACGTAACCGGTACCGTTCGGCTAACCGGCCAGCAGCGCGGACCAGAGCCTCGCTGACCTCAAACCGCAGATAGCGGGACCAGTCTCCGTCGAGATCGCGCACGGAGCGGCGGTAATCCGCAGGGGCCAGGACACGTTCCCGGTGCCGGCGAGCGAATGCGGCTCTGGCCTCGACATACGCCACCATCGACGTCGCCACAATCTCTGCTTCGCTTACAGCCTCAACGAGGGCTGTTCTACCTCGCTCCTCCACGTACAGCTTTACCAGTGCGCTCGTATCCAGGTACAGGTTCACCGGCGCTCCTCGATCACGGCGTCGGCCACAGTTCGCCCGGTGATGCGGGCAGGTCGGCGGGCGCCGCGGGGTTTGCCGCCATCCCACCGCGCCAGCCCCATCCTCAGGAGCCGCTCCACCCGCTCTAGTTCAGGTCTGGTCGCTGCCGGCCCGAGGACAGCGACGGGGCGTGCGCGCGTTGTGACGACAATCCTCTCCCCCTGCCGCGCGCGGCGCAGGTAGTAGCTCAGCCGGGTCTTAAGTTCTCGGACACCTACCGTCCCCAACGCGCTCCTCCGTTTTCTTTGTGGTCACAGCATATGGATTTGTGACCACAAATGTCAATGCCGATCCAGGAAAATGCCCACTGCGTCAGGTTAAGCTGGTGAGGCCGGCCGGTCGCTTACTGGGTCCGAAGCGGCCCGGCCAGCACACGCTCGCGGTTCCGCCGTTCCTCGTACCCCCGCTGCTGGCGCCGCTGGTCGGCGGCATCCCATCCAAGTTCCCGCGTCATCAGCTCTGCCACCTCGGCTGCGGCGTCGTCGGCGACCGCCGCGTCGAGAACCGCCAGCCGGGTGCGCAGATAGAGGCAGTCGCTCAATGAGACGGCCAGCTCGGCGCGGCAGGCATAGACGACCTCGACGGCCGCGACTGGCAGGCCTTCCACCAGCCGCCGGCTCAGCGCTGGATCCTCACGGATCAGCGCGAGCAGGTCCAGGGCGCCCGACCCGTAGTTCTCGAGCAGGTGCGCCCGCTGGTCCGGGGCCAAAGGAGCTTCCATCAGGGCAGCGCGCGCCTCCGCAAGGCCCTCCGCGCCCGCAAGCGGGATACCGGAGGTGCGGCACATCCGGCGGGACCCCTCGCGGGCCGCGACGGCGTCCACGGTGTCCTCGGCCATCTTGCGGTATGTCGTCAGCTTTCCCCCGACGATGCTGATCAATCCTCCCGGGGAGACGACGACCTGGTGGTCGCGCGACAGCGCGGCCGTCGAGCCTTCCGCCGCGGCCACGAGGGGACGGACACCCGCGAAGGCTGCGGTGACCTCCGCAAGCCCCAGCGGTCGCCGCAGATACCGGTTGGCGTGGTCGAGGAGGTAGGTCGCCTCCTCCGCAGTGGCGACGGGCGCGGATAGGTCACCGGTGTAGGGGAGGTCGGTGGTCCCCAGGACGAACCGACCGGCCCAGGGGACGATGAAGGCGATCCGTCCGTCGTCGGTCTCCGGGATCACCACCGCCATGGATGTCCGCACGGCGCCCCGCCGTAGCACCAGGTGCGTGCCCACACTGTGCTGCAGACGGAACGGCGGCGGGCCGTCCAGCGCCGCCACTCGCTCAGCCCAGACGCCGGTGGCGTTGACGACGAACCGGGCGTCCACCTCAAACACCCGACCGGCCAGCCGATCTTCGATACGGGCCCCTGCGACCCGCCCGCCGGCATGCTTCAGCTCTACGACCTTCGCATAGTTGACCGTGACCGCGGCGTGGGCCCGGGCGGTCGCCAGGACGGCGTGCGTCAGCCGCACGTCGTCGGTGCGGGCGTCGTGGTAGACGAACGCCGCCCGCAGACCCTCGGTGCGCAGGTCCGGCACCTCCTGTTCGACTTGGGCACGGGAGACGGTGCGGTGACGCATCGATGGGTCGCGGGCGAACAGGTCATAGGCGATCAACCCCGCGTGCAGTCCGAGCGGAATGAGCGGGCGTACGACCGCCGGCAGACGCAGACCGAGGGGCCGGCGCGCGCCAGCGTAGAGCGGGAGGAGGAAGGGAAGGGGCCGCACCAGGTGGGGGGCCAGGCGAAGCAGCCGCGTCCGCTCGCGCAGGGCGTCGCGCACGAGCCCGATGTGGCCCTGCGGCAGGTAGCGGATGCCGCCGTGCACGAGCTTGGTGGAACGACTGCTCGTCCCTGCGGCGAAGTCCGCCTGCTCGACCAGGCCGACGCGGTAGCCGCGCGTCGCCGCGTCCAGGGCGACGCCGGCGCCGGTGATCCCACCGCCAATCACCAGCACGTCCACGCCCCGCTGGAGGAGGTGGAGTTGTTCCTCGCGGGAAACCCTCATGCCGCGGCGGACGTCATCCCTGCGCCGGCCTTTCCACCCAGCCGCGGCTGCGCTCCACCGCTCGCTTCCACCCCTGGTAAGCCGCCTCGCGCCGGTCCGCGGACCACCGTGGTGCGAAGACCCGGTCCACACGCCAGTTGGCGCGCAGGTCCTCCGGGCTCTTCCAGAATCCCGTGGCCAGCCCCGCCAGATACGCCGCCCCGAGCGCCGTCGTCTCGTTTACCGTGGGGCGCACGACCGGGACACCCAGGATGTCCGCCTGCAATTGCATCAGGAAGTTGTTCCGCACGGCCCCGCCGTCGACCTTAAGGGCGGTCAGGGCGCCGCCGGCGTCGCGGCCCATCGCCTCGACCACCTCTCGGGTCTGGTAGCATATCGCCTCGAGGGTGGCCCGGACGAGGTGGCGTCGGTCGGTGAAGCGGGTCAACCCGATGATGACACCGCGGGCGTACATGTCCCAATAGGGGGCGAACAGACCGGAGAAGGCCGGCACGAAATAGACTCCGCCCGTGTCCTCCACAGACTCCGCGATGACTTCGGTCTCCGCCGCGCTCTCTATCAGTCGCAGGTTGTCCCGCAGCCATTGTACGGCCGCGCCGGTGATGGCGATGGATCCTTCGAGCGCATACGCGCGGTGGTCTCGACCGAGGCTGTAGGCGACGGTGGTCAGCAGACCGCTTTGCGACGGGACGATCCGCTCGCCCGTGTTCATCAGCAGGAAGTTGCCGGTCCCATATGTGTTCTTGGTCTCGCCCGGTTCGTAACAGACCTGTCCGACGAGCGCGGCCTGCTGGTCGCCCAGGTCCGCGCACACGGGGACCACGCCGCCGGCCGGACCGTCGCGCCGCGTCATGCCGTAGAAGTCGCGGTCGCTGGAGGGCCGGATCGGCGGCAGGCAGGCGCGGGGAATATCCAGGTAGCGCAGGATCTCCTCGTCCCAGTCCAGCGTGCGGAGGTCCATCAGCATTGTCCGCGAGGCGTTGGTGCAGTCGGCGATGTGCACCCCGCCCTCCGGCCCGCCGGTGAGCCACCAGATCAGCCAGCTGTCCACTGTGCCGAAGAGCACCTCGCCGCGCTCCGCGTGCGCGCGCGCTCCCGGGAGGTTGTCCAGAATCCACTTGAGTTTGGGGCCGGAGAAGTAAGTGGTGCTGACCAGGCCGGTCCGATGTTTCACGTACGGTTCGAAGCCGTCATCGATGATCTTCTGGCAGATGTCGCGGGTGCGGGTGTCCTGCCAGACAATGGCGTTGTAGACTGGGGCGCCGGTCCGCCGGTCCCACACGATCGTAGTCTCCCGCTGGTTGGTGATGCCGATGCCGGCAAGCTGATCGAACGTGACGCCACCCTGGGTCAGGGCGTCCCCGATGACCTGCCGGGTCTTCTCCCAGATCTTGTCCGGGTCGTGCTCCACCCAGCCGGGCTGAGGGTAGATCTGCTCGTGTTCCTGGTAGGCGGTGGCGTGAACCTGGCCGTCGTGGGTGAAGAGCATGAAGCGGGTGCCGGTCGTGCCCTGATCCAGAGCCGCGGCGTAGGTCTTTTCGGCCACTGCGCGCCTCCCGACGGGCGGTCTAGTGCGGCAGGCTCAGTCTACGCTACTGCTTTGCTGCGGGCACATCGGTTGTTCGACGGATTGAACCTCCGTCCTCGGCGGGGCTAGACTTTTGGTGGTACCCGATGCGGTTCTTCTGGAGTATCTTGCTCCCGCTGTCCACGACGACGATCGCGGCACTGTTCGTCATCCTCTTCATCTACGGCTGGAACCAGTACCTCTGGCCGCTATTGATCACAACCAGCCAGGGCATGGAGACGGTCGTCATCGGCATCACCAAGATGATCGGCACCGGGGAGGCGCTGGTGGACTGGCCGATCATCATGGCCAGGGCCCTGCTGGCCATGCTGCCGCCGGTGGTGGTCGTCGTCCTGATGCAGCGGTGGTTCGTCCGGGGCCTGACGGAAACCGAAAAGTGAGCACGCCTGCCCGTGGGACCGCACCGGCACCCCCGCCCGTGCCGCAGGTCATTGCGCACCGCGGCGCGGCGGCGGCGGCGCCGGAGAACACGGCGGCCGCGTTTCGCCGGGCGCTGGCCATCGGCGTGGACGCCGTCGAACTGGACGTGCATCTCTCCGCCGACGGGATGCCGGTAGTCATCCACGATCACGTGCTCGACCGCACGACCGACGGCCGGGGTCCGGTCGGCGGGCTCTCTCTGGCCGAGCTTCGCCGGCTGGACGCAGGACGCTGGTTCGGTGAGCCCTTCGCCGGTGAGCGCATCCTCACGCTGGCGGAAGCGTTAGACTTTCTGCGGGGCGTGCGGGTGATCGTGGAGGTGAAGAACGCGCCGGTCGCGTACCCAGGCATCGCCGCGCGCGTGGCTGCGGTGATCCGCGAGTCTGGGCACCCCGCCGTCACGGTGTCGTCCTT
>LDXQ01000070.1 GCA_001443485.1 Candidatus Sysuimicrobiota bacterium CSP1-3 | reverse complement strand
GCCGCCCGCCGCAACTCCATCACCCGCCCCCAGCCCACCCCCCGGCGGCACATCGCTGCCGCCCGTTTCGGTCGAGGAGAGCCGCATCACCGGGGGCGATGCCGCCGGCCGCCTGCAGTGGGATCTGCGGGCGGCCACCCTGGAGGCGGATGCGGCGCGCCAGGAGGTCCGGCTGCAGCGCGTGGAGGGAAAGTTCTATGAGCGGGGGGCCCTCGTGCTCACCCTCGCCGCGCCCGGCGCCGTCTTTTCTACGAAGACGCAGGACATCACGCTGTCCGGCGGGGTGCGCGCCCGGGCGGCCGGAGATCGTCTGCTGGAGGCGGAGCGGGTCCAGTGGCTGGCCGCGCGCCGTCTGCTGGTGGCGACGGGAAACGTGCGGTTGACGCAGGACCGGATCACGGTGCGCGCCGACCGGCTGGAGAGTGACATCGCCTTGCGGAAGACGAAACTGAGCGGGAACATCCGCGTCACGGTGCGGGAGTAGCCGTGGAGCGACGTCTCGCCCTCGCGATCATCGGCGTGCTACTGCTGCTGACCGGCACGGCGGCCGCGGCCGCGCCGGCGCCTCTGCCGCTGGAGGTCTCGGGCGCGACCTACGCCGAGTACGACGCGCGCAGCGGCGTGTGGCTGCTGCGGGGGTCCCCGGTGGTCATCACCCGCGGCGCCACGCGCCTAGAGGCCGCGGAGATCCACTATGACGAGCGCCGCGCGGTGGCGTCAGCCACGGGCGCGGTGACGGTGCGGCACGAGACGTTGACGCTGCGGGCGGCGCGGGCGGAGGCCCGGCTGCGGGAGGACCTGGTGGTGGCCGACGGGGAGGTCGTGGTTACTGCCCGCCGCGACGGCGGCGAGGCGAAACTGACCGCCGCCCGCGTCGAGATGAACCTGGCGCGGCGGCGCGTCGTGGCGACGGGGCAACCGGCGCTGACGCAGCAGGAGGCCCTCCTTTCGGCGGCGCGTCTGGAGTTCGATGAACCGACACAGACCGTCGCCGCGATCGGCGGGGCGGAACTGATCCTGCCGGAGGGACGTCTCGTTGCCGGGCGGATCGACGCCTCCCTGAACGACGACCGGGCGCAGGCGCGGGACGCGGTGCGCATCACCGCGGGGGACCTGACCGGACAGGCGCCCCAGGCGACCCTGGACCGGCGCGCCGGCCTGGTCACCCTCAGCGGCGGCGTCGTCCTGCGCCGCGGCGGCGACCTCCTGACCGCGGAGACGATCGTGGTGGATCTGCGGGCGCAGCGCGTGGTGGCCACGGGTGGGCCCCGCCTGACCGTGGGCGCGCCCGGGAAGTGATGCGCCGCGGTGGCGTGACGTGCTGACGGCGCGCCATCTCGTGAAGCGCTACGGTCCGCGCACCGTGGTCGACGGGCTGACGCTGCAGGTGGAGCGGGGGGAGATCATCGGGCTGCTCGGGCCCAACGGGGCGGGCAAGACCACCACGTTCTATATGATGGTGGGATTGGTGCGCCCCAACGCCGGCGAGGTCTGGCTGGATGACAAGAACCTCACCCGGTTCCCCGTGCACCGCCGCGCGCGCCTGGGCATCGGCTACCTGGCGCAGGAGCCCTCGGTCTTCCGCGGCCTCACCGTAGAGGAGAATATTCTGATGGTCCTGGAGGCCAACGGCAAGCCGCCGCGGGTCCGCCGGGAGACGATGGAGAAACTGCTGGAGGAGTTCGGCCTGATCCGCGTGCGCCGCCAGTTGGGGGTCTCGCTCTCCGGCGGCGAGCGGCGGCGCGTGGAGATCGCCCGCGTCCTGGCCATGGAGCCGTCCTACATGCTGCTGGATGAACCCTTCACCGGCATCGATCCCAAGTCCGTGACGGAAATCCAGGACGTCGTGCGCTACCTTCGCTCGCGCGGCCTGGGAGTGATCGTCACCGACCACAACGTGCGTGATACCCTGGCCATCACCGACCGCTCCCTGATCATCTACGAGGGGTCGGTGCGGGCCGCGGGCACGGCGCAGGAGATCATGGAGAGCGATGAGGCGCGCCGCTTCTACCTGGGGGACAGTTTCCAGCTGTGATCAGCATCCTCGACCGCTACATCCTCAAACAGGTGACGACCATCTTCCTCTTCGGCGTCGCTCTCTTCACCGTGATGTTGGAGGCGCAAAATCTCTTCGTCCTGGTGCGGTTCGCGCTGGAGCAGCACCTCGGAACGGGCGTGATGCTGCGGCTGGTGGTGCTGCGTCTGCCCTTCTTCATCATGCTTTCCCTCCCCATGGCGTTGCTGCTGGGGGCGCTGCTGGCCGTCGGCCGTCTCTCCGATCACAACGAGGTCGTGGCCATGCGCACGGGCGGCATCAGCCTGGGGCGGATGGCGGTGCCGGTGTTTGTCGCGGGGGTCCTCGTGGCCGCCACCAGTCTGGCGCTGGGCGAGTACGTGGTGCCGCTGGTGGATCAGCGCTACTGGGAGGAGGTGCGCCGGGCGACGCGGCAGGCGCCGCCGGCGCGCGGCTACGTCCTCTTCCGTGAGGAGGACGGCCCCCGCGTCTCCATCTACTACGCCCGGAAGGTCTCGGAGGACGGCGCCATCCTGGAGGGCGTGGTGGTCAACCAGGAGGAGGCAGGGCGCCTGGCGCGCCTCATCGTCGCCAACACGGCCCGTTTTGTCGACGGGCGGTGGGTCTTCGAGGAGGGGGTCGCCCACGAACTGAGCGCGGGGCCGCGGCTGGAGATTCGGTTCAAGCGACTCGAGGCGGGGATCAGGCGCACGCCGCGAGAGGTCCTGGCTGAGCGCAAGGAGCCGGCGGACATGAGCATCCGGGAGCTGCGGGGCTACATCAACGTCCTGCGCCGCTCGGGCGAATCGGTGGCGCGCTACCTGGTCTGGCTGCACTCGCGCATCGCCCTGCCCATCAGCAGCATCACCTTCGCCCTGCTGGCGCTGCCGCTCGGCCTGCGTCCGCACCGCTCGAGTTCGTCCATCGGGCTGGGCCTCACCGTGCTCATCGTCCTGGTGTACTACATCCTCTTCACGGTCTTCGTGGCGCTGGGCGAGAACGGCCGGCTGCCCGCCTTCCTGGCCGCCTGGCTGCCGAACCTCTTCGTCGGCGCCGCCGGAGGCATACTCCTATGGCGGATCCGCTGATGGTCTCCGCTGGAGCCGGCCCCGCGCGCGTCTCGCTGATCCTCCCCACTTACAACGAGCGCGAGACGCTCCCCCGGCTGATCGCCGCCCTGCGGCCCATGGCGCCCCGCCTGGGACTGGAGATCGTCGTCGTAGACGACGCCTCGCCGGACGGCACCGCCGATGTGGCGGCGGCCCTGGCCGCGGAGGGCGCGGTGCCGATCCGCCTGGTGCGCCGCCTGGGAAAGGCGGGGCTCGCCTCCGCCGTCCTGGCCGGCGCGGTGGTCGCGTCCGCGCCGATCATCGCCGTGATGGACAGCGACGGATCGCACCCGCCGGAAGCGCTCCCCGCCCTGGTGGCGGCGGTCGAGGGGGGCGCGGACCTGGCCGTGGCGTCGCGGTACGTCGCCGGAGGCCGCATCACGCAGTGGCCGGTGTGGCGGCGGTTGGCCAGCCGGGTGGCCACAACCGGCGCGCGCACCTTCCTCCGCCTGCGGGTGCGCGACCCGCTCTCCGGCTACTTCGCCCTGCGCCGGGAGATCCTGGCCCGCGGCGAGTACTGGGGGGTCGGCTTCAAGATTCTGCTGGAGATCCTGGCGCGCCACCCGCAGCTGCGCGTGGTCGAGGTGGGCTACCGCTTCACCGACCGCGCCGCCGGCCGGAGCAAGTTGTCGCCGCGGGAGATCACCGCCTACCTGCGCCTGCTCGGGCGTCTCCTCGTGGACCGGGGCTCCTGATGGAGTTCGGCCTCTTCCTCATCCCGCTCCTCATCCTCGTCAGCGGGGGGATCGCCTACGTCGGCAACTTGGTGGGCCGCAACATCGGCCGGCGCCGCCTTACCCTCTTCGGCCTGCGCCCGCGCTACACGGCGCAGCTCATCACCATCACCACCGGCATGGTCATCACGATCATCACCGTGGCCACCGTGCTCCTCGTCTCGCGCGACGCCCGGCAGGCCCTCTTCCAGTTCCGCGACCTGCAGATCCAGTTGAGCACGCTGCGTGTGGAGATCGAAAACGCCGAGACCCGGCTGAAGCAACTGCAGCAGGGCGACATCGCCTACCTGCGCAACCAGGAGGTGCTGCGCGGCGTGATCGACGCCCACCTGCCGCTCGTCCAGGTGGCGGATCAAGTGGACACCCTGCGCCTGCGCGCGGTGGACCTGGCGCTGGCAAAGGGGATCAGCGTGGATGGGACCACGGGGTCGGTGCTGCGCCTCTTCCCGTCGGCGCTCACGTGGGACCAGGTGGCGGAGCTGGTCAAGCAGCACCCCGGCGAGACCATCGTGCGCATCGTGGCCAACGAGAACACACTGGTGGGAGAGCCGCTCGAGGTTTCCGTGCAGTTGATCGACAACCGCCTGGTCTTCCCGAAGGGCGAGGTGCTGGGGTCCGGGATGGTGGACGGCCGGCGCTCGCGCGACGAGGTGGGACGGCAGTTGCTCGATCTGCTCGACCGGGCGACCGCCACCGCGCGCCGGGAGATCCTCTCCCTCCCGTTTGCCCGCATTACGGAGCCGCCGCTGCTGGAGGCAGACATCGACGCCCTGCGGCGGGTGGTGGCGGAGATCGCCCAGGCCCGCCGCACCGTCCGGGTGGATGTGGTCGTCACGCGCGATACGTACACAATCGGCTCCGTCATCATCGACTTCCGCCGGCGGATCTGACCGCGGCGAGAGGAATCGCCTCCCCGCGCGGGAATCTCTTACCCCGAACGGCACAGGTGGACGGAGCGCCTTCTCCGTCTGAATAGGGAAGCCGGTGACCCGCCGGCCCTCCGGGGCCAGGGCGGGGACTCCGGCGCGGTCCCGCCGCTGTAACGGGGAGCGCGGCCCACGCACGCCACTGGGCGCAGAGGTCGTTTCGGCCTCCGGCCTGGGAAGGCCGGCCGCGCGAGGAACCGGAGCCAGAAGACCTGCCTGTGCCGCCGCACTCACACCTTCGCGGAAGGGGGAGTGGGTCCGATGGCTCTGCGGGTGCTGCCCACGGGAATCGCCGCCGTGGGCGTTTTTCTTCTGTTGACCATACCGGCGCGGGGACAGGTCCCCACTTTCGAGGGGGAGGAGGTGACCGTCCCCGGGCTGCGTCCCCAACTCGCGGCCACGACGCCGGCCTTCGTCACGGTCCTGTCCGGCGAGGACCTGCGGCGGTTGGGGTTCGTCACGCTGGGCGACGCCCTACGCTTCCTCGCCGAGGTGTCCATCCGGACCGCGGGCGCCGGACCGGGCGGGTTCATGCAGGCCTCCATCCGCGGCTCCACGCCGCAGCAGGTGCTGGTGCTAATCGACGGCGTGCCCCTCAACGCCACCGCGCAGTTCGGGGTGAACCTGAGCACCATCGCGCTGGCCGACGTGGAGCGCGTCGAGATCCTGCGCGGCTCGTATTCGGCGATCTACGGGAACGCGCTGGGGGGCGTGGTCTCCGTGAAGACCCGCGCCGACGTCCGGCCGGTCTACGCCGCGGGCGGCGGCAGCTTCGGCAGTGCCGGGGCGAATCTCCGCGTGGGGCGCGCCTGGCCGGGGGGCCAGTTCACCCTCAGCGGGCAGTACCTCGGGACGGCAGGGGACCGGCCAAACAGCGACGCGACACGCTGGATCGGCACCTTTCGCCTGGCGCTGGGCAGCGACCCGCAGCGGACCCTCACGCTTGTCGCGCAGCATTCCGCCGGCGCCGCGGGCCTCCCCGGCCCCACGTTCTTCCTCACGCCGAACGACCGCCTCACGGACATGCGCACCCTCCTCAACCTGACCTGGGCGGAGGAGGCCGGCGGGCGCACGACGCAGGCGCGGCTCTGGTGGCTGGGGGACGGACTAGCGCAGACGTCACCCGGCTTTTCCTCGGACGACCGGGGCACGGCGCTGGGCGGCGGCTGGCAGGAGGTGATCCGCTTGCCAAACGGCGCGGGGCTCACCGGGGGCCTGGAACTGTCGCGGATCACGTTCACGTCCACGTCGACCTTCGCCTCCTTCCAGGGTGACGCCACTACGGGCGCGGGCTACCTGCAGTTCGATGCGCTGCTGGGACCCCGGACGCTCTTGGGGGTCGGGGCGCGCTACGACGTGCACAGCACCTACGGCCCGCAGGTGAACCCGCGCCTGGGCGTCGTCCATTTCCTCAGCGACCGGGTCCGCCTCCGCGGCAGCGCGGGGCGGGCCTTCCGGGCCCCCACGTTCTTTGAACTCAACTACCCCGGATGCAGTAACCCGGCGCTGCGTCCCGAGCAGGCGTGGGCCGCGGATCTCGGCCTGGAGGCTGCGCCCCGTCCGGGGCTGACGCTGCGCCTCAACGGCTTCTACACCGACGCGCTGGACCTGATCGTCGGCGGCTGCAACCCCCAGAACGTCGGCTCGGCCCGCGTCGCCGGCCTCTCCGCGGAGGTGGTGGGTCGCCTCGGCCCGGGGTGGACCGCTCAAGGGAACCTCACCTGGACCGACGGCGTGGATCGCGGCACCGGGCTGCCGCTCCTGCGCCTTCCGGCCTGGCTGGCAAACCTCGCCCTCCGGCACGCCTGGTCCTCTGGCGCCGCAGCGACCGTCCTGGTCAACTACGTGTCGGCGCGGGATGACCTGGACACCTCCACCTTCCCGGCCACACGGGTGACGCTGCCGGGGTACGTCACCGTGGGCCTGCGCTACGAGCGGCGGCTGGGATCTTACATCCTGCTGGTCGGAGTGGATAATGTCATGGACTCGCAGTACGAAACGCTGCGGGGGTTCCCGGCGGCGGGCCGGACGTTCTTCGTCCAGGTGGGATCGGGATTCTGATGTGATGCGGTGCGGTGACGTGCTGAACGGCAGGATGGTTGGGCCCAACCGATGATGGAAGGCAGGAGAGCCAGAAGACGGATGATCGCCGCCGTCGTTCTGCTGACCGGCCTGGCGGCCGTTGCTGGGGGGGCGGCCTTGAGCCGGCGCTCAGAGCCCGCGCCGTCGGACACTGCAACGGCCTCCTCGCGCATCCCCGGACCTTCCGCCGCCGACGAAGGATATCCCACCTTCGAGACCCTTGAGCCGGGCCCCCGGCAGACTATCGTGCCGGCGACTCCGCCCGCACCTTCGACCCCCCGGCCGCCCGCGCCGCGCCGGCGACCGCCCGCGTCCGGGAAATCGGCGGAAACCCCCGCACCTCAGGCCGGCCAGGATCCGGCCCAGCGACCCGAGACCCGGGGCTCCTCCCCGCAGCCAGGGAACGCAGCGGGAAACCCCGCGGGCGGTCCGGATTCTGGCACGGAGCCCCTCGGGACGGCGGCAGGCCCGGACTCCGGGAGCACCCCGCCTGGGCCCGAGCCGGCGGCCGGTCCGGTGGTCGAGGCGCCGCAGCCCGCTCCGTCGCCGGTCCTCACTCCGCCCGTTCCCTTGGAGCAGCCGGCGCTCCACCCCGTCCTGCGCGCGACCGTCCTTCCCGGGCCCGGAGGCCTGCCGGCCGCCGACCAGGCTTCGGTCCGGGGCAGAGTCCGCCTGCGGCTGCTGATCCGGGCGGACGGCACCGTGGCCCGCGTGGACGTCCTGGTCTCCTCGGACGACCCGGCCCTGGACGAGGCGGCCCGCCAGGGGCTCCTGCGCTGGCGCTTCGCCCCGGCCCGCCGGGACGGGGTACCCATCGACGCCTACCTCCTCCTGTGGGTCACCTTCGGTGAGTGAAACCGTCCTGGCCCTCGATCCCGGCCGCCTGAAGTGCGGCCTCGCGGTCGGCCGGCCCGGAGCCGTCCTGTCCCGGGCCATCGTCCCCACCGGCCAGGTCCCGGCCGCGGTCGCCGACTGGGTGAAACGGTATGGGGTCACCCGGATAATAGTAGGGGGAGGGACGGGCTCGGGCGCCGTCCTGGCCGCTCTGGCCCGGGTGACCGGGCTTCCTTCGGTGGAGACCGTGGAGGAGACCGGGACGACCCTGGAAGCCCGCCGCCGGTACTTCCGGGACCACCCTCCGCGGGGGTGGCGGCGCCTGCTCCCGATCACCCTCCAGCTGCCCCCCGAGGAGTACGACGATTACGTGGCCGAGCTGCTGCTGGAACGGGTCCTGGGAGAGGGAACCTGACGACCGGTCGGGCGAGCGCCGCCCCGTCCGGGCCCGTCCGAGCGAGGCCGGACGAGGAGGGATTTGGCCGGGTTCTGTCGAACCGGCTAAAGGCGTGGGAAATTGGCGCACGCGCGGTACGGCAACAGAAAACGCTTGAGAGCACGCCAGAACCCGCTACACTTGTGCAGGGGCGGGTTTGATGTTTGTCCGCGCGTCTAAGTTCCTGCCGGTTACCAGATCGGCAGGATATTCGTGATGAATTCAAAAGAAGTTTGACAGGCGTCTGCCGCCGTCCGGCCGCGAGGCCCATGGCGGTTCCGTGCGGGGATTAAGGAGGGGTGGCGCGATCGACCGCCGGAACGGGATGGTGGGACGACAGAGCCAACGGTCCCGATCGGGTACGCTGGAGGAAACTTGATCACTCCATCGGACGACCCCCGGGGCCACCGGCTCAGACAACAACAAGGGGGGTAGAAATGAGGCATCTCGCACTCGCCATCGCAACAGTGTTCATGCTTGCGTTGGTCGCCCCCGCCTTCGCCCAGCCGTTCGCCGATGTGCCCGCTGACCACTGGGCCTTCGACGCGATTGCCGAGCTGGCCGCGAAGGGCATCCTCGAAGGGTTCCCGGACGGGACCTTCAAGGGCGACCGCGCAATGACCCGCTACGAGATGGCCATGGCCCTGGCCCGCATTCTCGCCAGGATCGAGGCCATCAAGATCCCACCGCCTCCGAAGATCCCACCGCCCGAAGTGCGCCGCGCTGACATCGACCGGCTGCAGAGACTCATCAACGAGTTCCGCGCCGAGCTGTCCGCGCTGGGTGTGCGCATCACGGCGGTGGAGGAGCAGCTGGCGGCCGTGAAGGCGCGGCTGGCCCAGGACACGACCCGGATCACCGGGAACTGGAACTACTTCTACTGGGTGCCGGGATCGACCAACCCCGACTACGGCCCCTATCCTGAACTGTCGCGGAACCGGCTGCGGCTGATTGTCCGTGGCCAGGTCACTGGCGACATGGTCGTGACGGCGCGTCTGCGCTGGAACTCGACCTTCAACGCCAACCTCTACGGGTTCTCCGGCGGGCTGACCGGCACGACTGACTTCGACCGCCTCATCGGCACCTGGGCGTCCCCGTGGGGGCTCACCTTCGCGGTGGGCCGCGACTACTGGGCGCTCGGACCGCAGGGGATCCTGCTGCAGCTGCAGAGCTCGCGCGAGGGTGCGCGGGTTGTCGGCACGTTCGGCGGCATCACCTTGACGGGGATCGCGTTCTTCAGCGTCTCCAGCACGACCCTCGGTGTGGCCACGAACGCGAGTGCCACCACCTACGCCGCCCGAGCCGAGTTTGCGCCGGTGTCCGGCTGGACCTTCGGGGTGAACTACCGGTCGGACCGGGAGTCCACCGGCGCGTTCACCGGGTTCACGCTGGGCAATACCGGAAGCGGCTGGAGCGTGGACGTCGCGGGTGACCTGATGCCCGGCATTAGCCTGCTGGCTGAGTACGCGGCTTACACTCCCACTGGTGGGTGTGTCGCGGTCGGCGGCTGTAACGCCCTCTTCGCGGCCCTGACCCTCGATCTCGGTGCGATCGGGGGGATGTCGACGTTCTCGCCCAGCCTCGAGGTCTACTACAAGGACTACGACGCTGGGTGGTTCGAGCGCTGCGGCAACACGTTCTGCACGAACACCTACTCGTCCCACTGGGCCTTCGTGCTGGGCTTTGACATGTCCAATGTCACGGCCTGGGGCGCGGACCTGACGCTGCAAGTCAGCCCCAGGCTGAGCGTCGTGCTGGGTTACGAGTCCGGGACGTGGAACGGCGACTCCATCGCCGGCCTCTCCGTGTTCCTTGCGGGCGACAACTACACTTCCTTTGGCGCCCGGGCGGACTACAGTCTGAGTCGGAACGCGACGGCGAGCCTCGAGTACTTCAACCTCAACAACACAACTGTTGCCGTCAACAACAACGGCAGCAGCGGCTACGTCTTCCGCGTGACGTTCAGCTGGTAGTCCTCGGTTGAAGAGAGGGGGCCCGGGGGAATTCCTCCGGGCCTCTTCTCTTTTCCAGCGTCCGGGGTTTCCCCGGCCGCACCTTTCGCGCTAGAATACTGGCGGTGCGAGAAACGGCGGAAGTGAGGTTCGGTCCATGAAGGTGATGCTCGTCGTGCTACTCCTCGCAGTCGCACAGGTGCAGGCGTGTGGCAACCTCTTCGGTGGAGGGGACGACACCGTTATTGGCTACGTGGAGGACAAATACGTCGCACCTGAATTCGCGGGACCGCAGCCGCATATCGTCGTCAACGCCCAGGACTACATCGTGCCCTGGGACTTCTACCGCAAGGTGGACGTCGGCGACATCGTGAAGCGCGAGAAGGGAATCTGGACCATCGTCAAGAAATACACCCCGTAGCGCAGGCCCCGCCTCCCGGCGGGGCTTGTCACATTCCCCTGGTGCCGGAGGGGTCGTGGGCCTGCTGGACGATATCGACGAAATCCTAGTCTCGGAGGCCGCGCTGCAATCGCGGATCCGGGAGCTCGGGGGGGCGATCTCCAGCGACTACGAAGGCAAGGAGCCCCTCCTCGTCGGCATCCTGATCGGCGCCTTCGTCTTCCTCTCCGACCTCCTCCGCCACATCAGCATCCACTGCGGGGTGGACTTCATGGCCACCTCCTCGTATGGCGATGCCACGGAAAGCTCTGGCATCGTCCGCATTCTGAAGGACCTGGACCAGAGCATCGAGGGCCG
>LDXQ01000069.1 GCA_001443485.1 Candidatus Sysuimicrobiota bacterium CSP1-3 | reverse complement strand
CGGCATCCCCCTGGCGATGGAACTGGCCGCCGCACGGGTGACCGTCCTGTCCCCGGAGCAGATCGCCTCCCGCCTGGACGACCAGTTTCGCCTGCTCACCGGGGGCAGCCGCACCGCCCTGCCGCGGCATCAGACGCTGCAGGGTGCTCTGGATTGGAGTTTCCAATCGCTGGCTGAGCCCGAAAAATCGATCTTCCGGCGGCTGGCGGTGTTCGCCGGCGGTTTCACGCTGCAGGCGGCGGAAGTGGTGTGCGCGGGGGCAGGCATCGCTACCGCCGACGTCCTCGACCTCTTGGCGCACCTGGTCAACAAATCGCTTGTGGTCGTGGAAGACCGCGAAGACGGCCGGCGGTACCGGCTGCTCGAACCCACCCGGCAGTATGCTCGGGACCGGCTGCGCGAGGTGGGGGAGATCGACGGCACGCGCGCACGGCACGTCGAGTGGTTCCTCGCCCTCGCGGAGCAGGCTGAAGAGAGGCTGCACGGCCATGAGCAGGTGACCTGGCTGCGGCGCGTGGAGATCGAGCACGAGAACCTGCGCACCGCCCTCGAGTGGACAGTGGCCGGCGAGCACTGGCCCACGGCCCTTCGCCTCGCGGCGGCTCTGGCGGCCTTTTGGGAGTTGCACGGGCACATCACGGAGGGGCGCCGGCGGCTCGACGAAATCTTGTCCCGGAGCGCGGCTACCTCGATTCCCACGGCACTGCGGGCAAAGGGGTTGGGCGCGGCGGCAGATTTTGCGGCCGACCAGCACGACTGGCCGCGCGCGAAGGCCCTGGCCGCGGAAAGCCTGACCCTCTATCGGGAAGCCGGCGACGCGCGGGGAGAAGCCTCTGCGCTGCGGCTCCTGGGGGCGGTGGCCAGGTGGCAGAGTGACTACGCGGCGGCGGCCGGCTTCTATCAGGAGAGTCTCTCCCGGTACCAGCAGGTGCAGGATATCCACGGTGTGGCTCAGGCCAACCGGTCTCTCGGCGAGCTGGCCCGGGCTCAGAAGAACTATCCGGAGGCAGTGGCCCGGTTTACGGCGAGCCTGGACCTCTTCCGGAAGGTCGGGGACAAGGCCAGCATCGCTCACACGCTCTACTACTTCGGACTGGCGGCCCGGGCGCAGGGCGCGTTTGCCCAGGCGACGGCGCACGCGGAGGAGGCGCTGGCGCTGTCCCGGGAACTCGAAGACGCGTATGCAGCCGCCCACGCCATCCACCTGCTCGGCACCGTGGCCTGGTACCAGGGGGACATCGACAGAGCAGCCGCGCTGCATGAGCAATCCCTGCCCCTGTTCCAGGAACTCGGCGACTGGAACTGCGTGGGCACGACCACCACGGACCTCGGCCTCGTGGCCCAGGGTCGCGGGGACCTGGAGCGAGCCGCGTCACTGCACAAGGAGGCCCTGCGCCGCCGGAGCGATCTCGGCGACAAGCCGGGGATCGCCGAGTGCCTCGAGCGACTGGCGGCGGTGGTCGAACAACGTGGGGATGGTGCGCAGGCCGGGCGCCTCCTGGGGTCGGCGGAGGCGCTGCGCGAGGCCCTCCGGGTGCCGCTGCCCCCGGTGGAACGGCCGCGCTACGAGCAGCTGGTCGCCGCGGTGCGCGCTTCCATGGCAGAGGCCGCCTTCGCCGCAGCCTGGACGGCAGGCCGGGAGATGGCGGTGGATCGCGCCGTCACCTACGCCCTGGCGGAAATCTGACCGTCGCCTGAGTGGGAACTGAGTCCGCTGTTGTATCCCCCCGCTCTCCCGATCCGTCCGGCGGCCGCCGGGGCCTATGGGGCGTTCAGCGCCCTGTAGAAGTTGATCCGCCCCTTGGTCCAGTACGTGCCGGTGCCCGCGATGGCATCGGCATTGTTCTCGATACGGGAGCGGACACAGCTGTTGGACGTCCCGCACTTTCCGCTCGCCCAGATCAGCGCCGCCAGCGCCGAGACGAAGGATGTCGACATCGAGGTGCCAGAGAGGGAGTCGTATCCTTCGTAGTACCCTTCGCCCCAGCAGAGGAAGCACCATTCCCACGTGTCCTGCGTCGTCGAGAGGATGGCCACACCGGGCGCGGCGACTTCGACCCAGTTCCCGTAGCTCGACCAGGAGGGCTTCTGGTCGTTGCCGTCGGTCGCCGCGACGGCGATGCAGTTGGTGTAGAATGCGGGATACGACCGCGCGCTGTTGCCGCTGTTCCCTGCCGCGCACGCCAGGACGGCGCCTCTACTCCAAGCGTAGTCCACGGCGCGGCGCAGCGTGTTCGACCCGCCCGAGCCGCCCAGGCTCAGGTTGATGACCTTGGCGCCGTTGTCCGCCGCCCAGCGGATGCCCGAGGCCACGGCGGACCAGGTGCCGCTGCCGTACCAGCTGAGGACCTTCACGCCCATCAACTGGATCGCCCAGTTGGCTCCAGCGACGGCCCACGTGTTGTTCGTGCAGGCCCCGATCACGCCGGCGATGTGCGTGCCGTGCCCGTTGTCGTCGTTGCCCCGTTCGCCGCTGACGTAGCTCTTGAGGATGACCGGGGTCGTCGGGGAGTTGCACCGACTACCTGCTCCCAGGTCTTCATGCGGCGGGTCCGGCGGCAGGCCGGAGGGGTCCCCGGCGTCGATCCCGGTGTCCACGACCGCGACTCGCACCGCCGCGCTCCCCGTCGTAAGGTCCCAGGCCTGCGGCCCCTGCACCTTCGCCCACGCCCACTGAGTTGTACACTGGCCGCTCGAATCCCAGTAGCAGATCCCATTGGCGTAGGGGTCGTTCGGGTTCGCGAACGCGTAGACGAAACCGTTGGGCTCGGCAAATTCCACCAGCGGGTTGTGTTCGAGAGCGCGCAGGGTCCCCTCAACCGTCCCCTGCGGCACCTTCAGGATGTGCACACCCAAGCCCTCGATCTGGCTGTGCACCCTCGCGCCGACCGCCTGCGCCGCGGTATCCGGCCGGATCCCGGGCCTGAAGGCCACGAGGATCTCGTCTGAGACATACGCGGCCAGATTAGCGGGTTTGGCCAGCGGCCCCCGCGGGGGCCGGACCCTCGGCGCTGCGGAAAGGGAAGGCAGTGAAAGCGTCGACAGCGAGAGCGCTGCGAGGATGAAGAGCACAAGGCCGGCCAGCAAGATTCTGCGCATGACCCCACTCCTCTCGAACCTGATCTGTTCGGAGAGCCGGCCACCCGAAGGGGGGTGGCGAATCACCCAATTCGGGGTGTTGGGTAGGGCAAGCCGTTCGCCAACAGGCACGCCATTCCTGCTTCCCGCGATACTCCACTAAATTGCGGCGTCCCTCCCGCGTTTGCGGCCCATCTTCCGCGGCTGCTATAATGCGTGAGGCAAAGGCGAAAAAGCCTCCTGGAACTGGGCTTTCGTCCCGCGGAGGGGTCGCGTAGCCTGGTAGCGCGCCCGCCTGGAGAGCGGGTAAGCGGTCACAAGCCGCTTCGCGGGTTCAAATCCCGCCCCCTCCGCCACTGGAGACCACATGCTCGAGTCCAATCCCCAGCCGCGGCCCGGCATACGGGGCCGGCTGCAGCAGTTGACCGCACGGCTGCGGGGCGGCCTGGCCGCTCGCGGGCCGGGCTGGCGCCGCACCCGCCAAGGCGTGTTCGAAGTCCTGAAGACCCTCCTCATCGCCTTCCTCCTCGCGCAGTTGATCATGGTCTCGGTGGCCCAGGCGTTCCAGGTGGAGCAGTACTCCATGGAACCGACGCTGCTGCCACATGACCGGGTGCTGGTGAGCAAATTCATCTACCGGCTGCGCGATCCGGCCCGGGGCGACGTGATCGTCCTGCGCTATCCGCGGAGCCCCGAGCGGAACTACATCAAGCGGGTCATCGGCCTTCCCGGGGAAAAGATCGGGATCAGGAAGGGCAAACTCTACGTCAACGGGCAGCCGATCAGGGAGAACTACCTGGACGGCGACATCGTGGGGGACTACGGCCCGGTGACCGTGCCGGCCGACTCGGTCTTTGTGATGGGGGATAACCGCAACAACAGCGAGGACAGCCGTGCCTTTGGGCCGCTGAAGCAGGATCTGATCGTCGGTCAGGCCATCCTCATCTACTGGCCGCCGCAGCGCGCCCGGCTGCTGGCGGGCCGCTAGCTAGCTCTCTTCGTCGGTCTCCGTCTCCCCCTTGGACTGTTCTTGCTCGCGGATGAGCCGGCGCAGAGCCTTGGGGATGCCCACGGTCTTGGGGATCTCTTGCACGATCTCGATGCGCCGCGGAACTTTATATGGCGCCAGATGCGTGGCGCAGAATTCCCGCAGTTCCCGCTTCAGGGCCCGCGGGTCCCCGCCGTCCTTTGGCACAACGTGCGCCACCAGCATCTCGCCACGCACGCGGGAGGTGACCCCGACCACGGCGGCCTCCCGGACCTTCGGATGCTTGTACAGCACCTCTTCCACCTCGCGCGGGAAGACCTTCAGGCCGCCGATGTTCACCATGTCCTTCTTGCGGTCCTCGATGAAGAAGAACCCGTCCTCGTCCATGCGGGCGATGTCGCCAGTAAACAGCCAGCCGTTGCGTAGCACGTTGGCCGTCTCCCGCGGGTTGTTCCAATAGCCCATCATCACCTGCGGGCCGCGGACGACTAGTTCCCCGACCTCGTTGACGCCCAGCTCCCGCTCCCCGGTCTCGGAATCCACGATCTTCGCGTCGGTCGCGGGCACCGGAAGACCAATGGCGCCGACCTTGCGCGTCCCGTAGATGGGGTTGGCGTGCGTCAGCGGGGAGGCCTCGGAGAGCCCATAACCCTCCACGAGGCGGGCGCCCGTCAGTTCCTCGAAGCGCTTCTGCACCTCCACCGGCAGCGCACTCGACCCCGACACACAGGCCCGGATGGAGCGGAGATCGTACTTCTCCACGTCCTTCAACTGGTTGATCGCCAGGTAGATGGGCGGGGCGCCGGGGAAGATGGTGGGCCGGTACTTGGCCGCGGCCTCCGCCACCATCCGGGCGACAAACCCGCCCGGCATCAGGATCATGATGTTGGTGGCGGCGACGGCCACGGACAGGTTCATGCACACGGTCATGCCGTACACGTGGAAGAGGGGCACCACGGAGAGAATGCGCTCCTCCCCATCCTTCAGATCGGTCAGCCAGTGGCGCATCTGCGTGATGTTGCACGCCAGGTTACGGTGGCTGAGCATCGCCCCCTTGGACAGTCCGGTGGTCCCGCCCGTGTACTGCAGCACGGCTAGCTCCTCCGACGATACGTCCACGGGACGGCTCAGGCGCGGTCCCCGCAGCAGCGAGTTGAAGGGGACGACCTTCTCCTCCGGCGGAAACACATCGCCCTCTTTCTTCGCCTTGGTCAGCCCGTAGAGCAATCGGAAGAGCGGCGGGAAGAAGTCGTGTACGCGGGTGACGATGACGCGCTCGATGGAGGTGTGCGGCAGCACCTCCGCGACCTGCGGGAAGAAGCGGGCGAAGACCACGGCGAAGCGCGCGCCGGAGTCCTTCAGGATGAACGCCAGGTCGTTGCCGCGGTAGAGCGGGTTGACCTGCACCACCACGCCCCCCGCCTTCCAGATGCCGTACGCGGCGATGATGTACTGCGGCAGGTTGGGCAGCGAAATGGCCACCCGGTCGCCCTTGCGCAGCCCCAGGCGGATCAGCGAGGCGGCGAAGCGATCGGAAAGCCCGTCGAGTTGGGCGTAGGTCAGGCGCCGGTCAAAGCTGGGGTGCGTGCTGGCCAGGATGAGAGCCGTCACCCTGGGGAATCGTTCGACGCTGCGCTGGAGAAAGCCGTAGATGGGGAAGGTGGGAAACTCCGGAGCGACCGGCACTCCGGATTCATAAAAGCGATGCCACGGGCGGCTCGCCACCTCGACAGCACCCATCTGTGGACCTCCCGGGAGAAGATAGGAAAGCCCTTTGCCGTCATCCTCAGTATTCCTGCCGGGCGGCCCTCGCGCGCTCCTGGCTGAGGCGGCGCGGTAGGCGTAGAATGAATGCTGGTCGCGCTAGGTGGGGAGCTAGCGGTTCCCTGTCACCCGCAATCCGCTACAGCGGGGCTGAATTCCCACCGGAGGCCGGAAGCCTGAGGGTCCGGCCCGCGTAAGCGGCGACGACGGCCGGGTCCTGCGCAACGGGATCTGATGAACCCCGCCAGGCCCGGGAGGGAGCAACGGTAAGTCAGTCCTCCCGTGTGCCGCAGGGCAACCTGGTCCGAGCCGGCTGCGCGGTTACCGCTTCGGACGTCTGGGTCGAGGGTGGGTGCGCGGCCGTTTCCCACTCCCCCGGCTCTTCCGACCGCCCAGCGATCGCCGGAGCGGTCTCTTTCGGGGGCCGTCGGCCGTCGGCAGGTACTTCCGCACCGTGGCCCAGTTGCCGGCAAATTCCTTCAAGATGATACTCAGGCAACCGAGTCTCAGGTGCAGTTCATTGTCATCCCATCGGTCGCCAATGCCGGCGACGAAATCAAACCTCCGCCGCAGCCCCCGGACCAGCGCCAGCCGCTCCTCCTGGGTGGGTGCCAGGTAGATCGGCCCGGGCGGGAATCCGTACCGGCGCAGCCACTCCTCGGTGTGCGTCCGCGTTGCGGCCGGGCGTGCGCCCATGTAGACGATCGTGTAGCGGCGCGCGAGTCTGGCCAGGCACTCCACGCTGCCGAGGACGGGANCATCCCTCAGCAGTTCCTCCCGCCCGAAGAAGTCCGGGTGCCCGTGGAGATGATGCCGGTGGCGGGTATCGCAGATTGTCCCATCGACAAAGACGAGGACGGCGTGCTGACGGGGATGAGGGCGCGGAGTCATGCCGGCGGCCGCGCCCGCGCGCGCAGGTCATGTGGCAGCAGTGCCGCGTACACGGCCGCGCAGGCCGGCGTGGGCACCCCGACGTCGCGTCCGTAGCGCACGACCGTCCCGTGCAGCGCCTCACTCTCCAACCGCTTGCCGTGGGTGAGGTCGTAATGCAGGGATGAGGTGGCGTCCGCCTCTAGCTGCCGCGCGAGTTTCAGGTGCGCGTCCACGACCTCCGGGCCCAAACGCACACCCCGGGCGCGGCCGACCGCCACGACTTCCTCGACGATCTGGCGGAACATCTCCCATGTCGGCGGCGCGGCGCGGATCTCTCCGATGGGCAACCGCGTGAGCGCGGTCATCCCCGCCTGGGCACAGATAAAGGCAAACTTCACCCACTTCTCGCGCACCGCGTCGTCCGTGGCCGTGACGCGCCACCCGGCCTCAGTCAGTACCCCCTCCAGGTGACGCACCCGGTCGGTCATCCCGCCGCGCCACTCGCCGAACGTGACCGCGCGGGGACCGGCGGACTGCTGCACGATCCCCGGCGCCTGGATGGTGGCGAGGATGTAGACGAGGCCACCGAGCACGCGATCGGCCCCATAGCGGCGGGCGAGCGTCTCTTCATTATCGACACCGTTCTGCAGCGAAAGGAGCGCAGTTTCCGGCCCCACGGCCGGCCGGACCAACTCCGCAGCCGTCTCCGTGTCGTAGGACTTCACGGTAAAGAGGATGAGATCTGAGGGATGGCCGGCGGGTGCTTCCGCCGCCGCGGCGGACGCAAACCACTCGCCGTCCACGGCCCGAACGGTGAGGCCGCCCTGGCGGCGGATCGCCTCCAGGTGGACCCCGCGGGCGATGAAGGTCACCTCATGGCCGGCCCGCGCCAACAGCCCGCCATAGTAGCCGCCGAGGCCGCCGGCGCCCATGACGGTGACGCGCACCTACCTCTGTCCCTCCTCTGGGGTTTGGGCGGGCACGGGCTCCGTGGTCGCACCGTCCTCGCGCGGGCGCATGGGGCTGAAACGGCGCAGCCGCTCGGCGAGCTCTTCGAGGCGTTTGGCTACGCGCCCGTTCAGCGTCCCCTCGGGGTAGCGGCGCTCCGCGTCGGGCTCGCCCGCCGGGATGCCGGCGAGGATCTGCAGCCCCTCGTCTACCGTCCGCACCGCCCAGAGGTGGAAGCGTCCCTGCCGCACCGCGTCGACCACTTCCTCGCGCAGCATCAGGTTGCGCACGTTCTGGTGGGGGATGAGCACGCCCTGTCGGCCCGTGAGACCGATCGCCTTGCAGACGTAGTAGAACCCTTCCACCTTTTCGTTCACGCCGCCGATGGGCTGGATCTCGCCGCGCTGGTTCACCGATCCGGTGACGGCAATCCCCTGGTCGATCGGCGCGCCGGCCAGATCGCTGAGGAGGGTGTACAACTCGGTGGAGGAAGCGGAGTCACCCTCCACCTCGTCATAGCTCTGCTCGAAGGTGAGGGTCGCGGACAGGCTCAGCGGCCGATCCTGCGCATATCTCCCCCCGAGATAGGCGCTCAGGATATAGACGCCCTTGGTGTGGATGCGCCCCGACAGCTGGGCCTCGCGCTCGATGTTCACGACGCCGCGGGAGCCGACGAACGTGCGGGCGGTGATACGGTTAGGGCGGCCGAAGGCGTAGTCGCCCAAGACGTGCACGGCCAGGCCGTTGACCTGCCCCACCTTCGCCCCGTCGATGTCGACGAGCAGTTGCCCCCGCTGGATGGCCTCCCGGATCCGCTCCTCGCTCCGGCTGCTGCGGAAGACTTTCTCCTCCAGCGCCTTCTCCACGTGCCCGGCCCGCACCGCCTTACTGCCGTCCTGCTGCGCCCAGGCGGAGCCCTCGTAGACCAGCTCCGTCACCTCGTTGAAGCGGGCACTGAGTTTTTCCTGATCCTCGGCCAGGCGGGCGCTATATTCCAGGATGCGGGCCACGGCGTCGCGGTGGAACGGCAGCAGCCCATCCCGCCGGCAGATCGTGCAGATCGCCCGGGCGTAGTGCTGCAACGTCTCCTCGGACCGCTTCATGTCCACGTCGAAGTCGGCCTTGATCTTGAAGAGCTTGCGGAAGTCGTCGTCCAGGACGTAGAGCAGGTGGTAGAGCAGCGCCGAGCCGATGATGATCACTTTCGCACTGAGGGGAACCGGCTCGGGGCGGAGCGTTGCCGAGGGGATGAGGCCCAGCTGCTCGCCGATGTTCTCGATACGGATCTCCCGACCCTTTAGCGCCCGCTTCAGCGCCTCCCAGGAGAGCGGCGCCGTGAGGATGTCGTTCAACTGCAGGACGAGGAACCCGCCGTTGGCCCGGTGCAGGGCGCCGGGCTTGATCATCGTGAAGTCAGTGACGAAGGCGCCGAACTCGCCGCGGTACTCCACCTTGCCGATCAGGTTGTAGTAGGTGGGGTTGGTCTCGAAGACGACTGGCGCGCCGGTGGTCTGACTGTTGTCGACAAGGAGGTTCACCCGGTACCGGGCGAACGAGTCGCCGCGGCGGACCGCGCCCGGGGGCATGGGGAAGGGCAGCCGCGCCCCTTCCTCTTCTTCTTTGAAGTCGTCGCGGTGCTCCACGACGTCGCGGACCAGCGCCTCCAGGTACGCCACGACGCGGGGGTGGGCGGCATAACGTTCCTTCAGCGGTTCGACGGCGCGCTGCGCCACCGAGGCCACCGCGTCCCCCTCCAGCGTCCGCAGCGCGTCGCGCGCTTCCCGCTCTAGATTGCGCACCTGGCGCAGGGCGTCGCCGATGTCCGCCTGCAGCGCTCGGGCCCGCTCCTGCAGCGCCTCCCGCTGCTCCGGGGCCAGCCGGTCGATGACCTCCGGGGCCAGCGGTTCGCCCGAGGGCCCGATGGCCACGGGGACCACGCCGACCGGGGAGCGCTCCAGGCCGAAGCCCAACCCCCGCGCTTCAGCTTCCAGGGTCTGCCAGATCTCGTTGATCCGGGCCTCGTAACTGCGCAGCGCCTCGCTGCGCCGCGCGGCGAAGTGCTCGCTGGCCAGCACCTTGCGGATGCCGTCCTTCAGTTCCTCAACGAGCTCCTCCATGTCGCGGCGGAAGCGGTCGCCGAGGCCGGACGGCAAGGTGATGGCCACCGGTTGGTCGGGTTGCTGAAAGTTGTAGACGTAGACCCAGTCGGGTGGCGTCGGGCGCGCGACCGCGAGGTCCGTGACCTTCTTGCGGGTATAGGTCGTCCGCCCCGAGCCGACCGGCCCGGTGACGAAGATGTTGTACGCCGGCTGCGTGATGGTCAGGCCAAAGTCCAGGGCGCGGACGGCGCGTTCCTGCCCCACGATGATCTCTTCCGGCTGGAGGTCGGAGGTGGTTTCAAAAGCAAAAAGCGCGGGGTCACAGCGCCAGCGCAGGGCGTCGGCCGGCAGGCGAAGGCGCTCCCGCACGTCGCTGGTTCGCTCAGCCATCGGGGCACCTCGGTGGCGTGGTCAGGGCTTTCGCTCGCTCTTGCCGGGGAACTGGATGAACCCGGTCTGCCGGCTTCGGCCGGCCGTCTTCGACTGGGGCACGCGAGGGTGGTGCGCGATGTTGAAGTCCAGTTTCTTGCCGCACGCGCAGACGAGGGCCTGGGTCTCCCCGGCATTGATCCAGATGTTGCCGGCGGTCTCGGCCCGCCGCCGCGCGGTCTCGATGGCGCCGGAGCGCTCCTCTTCCTCGTCCTCCGCGCGGCCCATCTCGCGGGTGCCGGTGCCGCTCAGTTCGTACAGCAGCGCCTTGGGGTAATACACGCTGTAGCGGCGGCCGCAACCGCCGCAGGGGAACGTAAAGATGTTCGCCATCGTCTCCCATTGTAGGAGGAAAGGGAATAGACGCAAGGAGAGGGAAAAGTGCAGGGGTCCGGACCGGGAAAGGGGAGAACGGGCGTGCGGATACTGTTGCTGGGTATCGTCATCGGATTCGCGCTTGGCGGGCTGGTGCTGCTGGTGCCGGTCGTGCTGGCGCAGGGCCTGCCCCCGCTGCAGGAGTTCGTCCCGCTGCCCGGTCCCGCCCGCCCGCAGCCCGACCAGGGCCCGGGCCTGCAGCAAGGTCAGGACGACTGCCAGACGATTCTCTTCTACTTCAACGGCCAGCTCTATCGCCTGATGCCCGGACCGGGACCGCAGGACGGCCCGGGGCGCCCCGGCAGCCCGCCGGAGTTCTTCCGCCTCGACCCGTATCGCGGGCCGGCGATTCCGGGGCTCCCGCAGCCGTTCCCGCAGCGCCCGGAGGGGCCGCAGCCCAACTTCCAGCCTGTGCTACCGCGCTCCTGAGACGGCAGCGTCCGCGCCCGACACCCTAACCGCCCGCGGCAGGCTCCGCACCTGGTTGGGCCTGGAGCCTAACATCCTGGTGCTCCTCGGCACCATCCTCATCCTGGGGATGGGCGAGGAACTGTGGATGCGCTTCGTCCCGAAATACCTTGAG
>LDXQ01000068.1 GCA_001443485.1 Candidatus Sysuimicrobiota bacterium CSP1-3 | reverse complement strand
TCGTCATGGAGTACGTGGCCGGGCGGACGCTCCGCGAGGTGATCCCTCTCCCCTGGAGGGAGGCGGTCGAAGTCGTCACCCAGGTGTGCCGGGCGCTGGACTACGCCCACACCCAGGGGGTGGTGCACCGGGACATCAAGCCGGAGAACGTCGTCATCACCCCGGACGGCACGGCCAAGGTGATGGACTTCGGCCTGGCCCGCAGCGAGGGGCGCTCGCGGCTGACGCAGACGGGAATGATTGTCGGCACAGTGGCGTACATGGCTCCGGAGCAGGCGGTGTCGGGGCAGGCGGACGGACGCAGCGACCTCTACTCCCTAGGATGTGTGCTCTATCAGATGGTCACGGGGAAAACCCCGTTCGAGGCGGACGATCCCATCTCCGTGATCTCGATGCATGTCAACGTGCCGCCGGTGGCGCCGCGGTTCCACAACCCGGAGATCCCGACGACGCTCGAGTCGATCGTCCTGCGCCTCTTGGCGAAGGACCCGACCGAGCGGTACGCCTCGGCGGACGAGCTCGCCCACATCCTCGGCACGGCGCTCGCGCCGCTCGAAACACCTGAAGCCGCCCCCACGGTCGAGGCCCAACTTGCGGGGCCCTCCCTCCTGGAGATGATGGCTCGGGGCCGGCTGGTTGACCGAGAGGAGGAGCTCGGAGCGCTCAAGGGTTCCCTCGAGTCGATGCTCTCCGGCCGCGGCCATGTCGTGCTGGTCGCCGGAGAACCGGGTATCGGCAAGACGCGTCTCGCCCAGGAGCTGTTGGTCTTCGCCCGGCTGCGGGGGTGCCTGGCGTCCGTTGGTCGCTGCTACGAGCAGGAGGTGACGATCCCGTATCTGCCGGTCGCCGAGGCACTGCGGGCGATGGTCCGGGAGGTCGCCGCCGACCGGCTCGGTACGCTGGTCGCCCCATATGCGGCCGAACTTGTGAAGCTCGTACCTGAGCTGAGCCTGCGCATGCGCGACCTTCACCCCAGCCCCCCGTTGGAGCCCGACCAGGAGCGCCTCCGCCTCTACGAGAACGTCACCGCCTTCCTGGGCGGCGCGGCTCGCACCCGCCCGACGGTCTTTCTGTTGGATGACCTGCACTGGGCGGACGCGGCAACGCTGCAACTGCTCCGCTACCTCGCCCGCAACATCCGCAACGACCGCATTCTCCTGGTGGGCACATACCGCGATGTCGAGCTCGACCGGACGCACCCGCTTTCCACCGCTCTCCGCGAAATGAACCGGGAGCGCCTCTACACCCGCGTCCTGGTGCGGCGCCTGACGCCCGAACATGTGGCCGAAATGATCCGGTCGGTCTTTCAATCCCGCCAGCCGGTTTCGAATGAGTTCCGAGACCTGATCTACCGGGAGACGGAAGGCAACCCGTTTTTTGTGGAGGAGGTCCTTAAGCACCTTGTTGAGGTAGGAACCCTCTATATCGTGGAGAGCCGGTGGGAGCGGAAGGAGATCCATGAGATCGAGGTACCGCAGTCGGTGCGCGAGGTCATCGGCCGCCGGCTGGAACGGCTCTCTTCCCAATGTGTGGAAGTGTTGACGGTGGCGGCGGCGATCGGGCGAGAGTTCGACTTCGACGTGCTGCAGGCGGCGGTCGCGGGCGACGGGCAGCCGTCGTCGGGCGAGGCGGACGTGGGGCGGCTGCTGGATCTGCTGGAGGAGGGATTGCAGAGCCAGCTCATCACAGAAGAGCGCACTCAGGAAGGAGTCCGCTACAACTTCGCACACGCGCTCGTGCGCGAGACGCTCTACGACGGTCTCAGCCTCCGCCGAAAGATGCTCCTCCACGAGCGTATCGGCGAAGCTCTGGAGCGCGTGTACGCCGATACATTGGATGCGCACGCGGCAGACCTGGCCTTTCACTTCTCTCAGGTCGGGCGGTCCCAGGCCGAGAAGGCCATCCGGTACGCGCTGCAGGCTGCCGATGCCGCGGCCCGCGTGTATGCATATGATGAGGCGATCGCCCACTACCGAAGCGCGATCGAGTTGTTGCCGATCGAGGATCTCCGCCGGGCCGATATCACGGAGAAGGTCGGCCGGGCGCTGATGGCCCAGGGCAGGTGGGCAGAGTCGGCTCGTGCGCTTGAAGAGGCGTTTCGCGAGTATTCGGACCGGGGCGAAACCGCCGCGGTGCTCCGCACCTCGCTCGACCTCTCCTGGGCATTCCGGCAGGTTATCGAGCCAGACAGGGCGGTGAAGTGGGCGGCCAGAGCGGCGGAGGCGGCCCGCGCGGCCGGCGATCAGGGAGGGCTAGCCCGTGCCTCCTTGCGTAAGGCCGACGCGCTCTGGCTCAAAGGTGAGTATGCGGAAGCCGGAGCCGCGGCCCGTGAGGCGTATGAGATGGCCGAGGCGGTGGGAGACCAGAACGCAGCGGTCCAGGCCCGCATCCGCGAGTCAAACAGTCAGCCTCCATGGGAAGAGACGGACCGCGAGGAGCTGCTCGCCGTTGTTGCTCTGGCGGACCAAGGGGGCTTCATCGGTGCCAGCGTCGGCGGCCGTTGGGCTCTGGCGACCCGGGACTGGATGGGCGGCGTGGACGTCGAGATGACGTTTCGGACGAACTCGGAGGCGCTGGAAATCTCCAAGCGCGCCGGATATCTTTTTGGCGCGGCCTGGTCACTCTCGAATATGGCGAGCGACGAGTTCGAGCGTGGGGAGTGGGCGAGAGCAGACGCGCTGTGTGCCGAATCCGTTGCCACCTTCGAGCGGATCGGCGCCTCATTCGGCGCCCACTACCCGCGGATCCAGACGGCCCAGATCCAAGGTCTTCGCGGAGACCATCAGGGCGCCGAGCGGGCCTTGCGAGAGCTGCTGGCGAGCGTGACAGCGGCTGGTGACGCTCAGGGCCAACGCTGGTGCTACCTCGCCCTGGCCGATCTCGACCTGGCGGCCAGTCAGTCTGACAAGGCACTCGCGGTGCTGGAGGAGGGTATCGCCTCCCGTGGGCGTCCTCCAGGTCACTCTGGTCCTGTCTTCGCCTTTGGCGTGCCTCGAGCCGATGCGTTAAGTCAGTTAGGGAGGGTGGACGAGGCCCGGGCCCTCGTGGACGAGGCGCTCACACTGATTGAGGGAGGCGGGAACTGGAGGTTCGCCTGGGTGGGCCGGGGGGTCCGGGGCAAGATTCTCTCGATGCTCGGAGAGTGGGGAGAGGCCGAACGCGATTTCACCTTTGCTGCCGATTCGCTGCGTGCCTCCTGGCGCCCCCTCTGGTTGGGCCGCGTGCTCCGCGACTGGGGCTGGGCGCTGCTGCAGCGAGGCGCGGAGGAGGCGCACACACGCGGACAGGCGCTGATTACGGAAGCCCTCACGATCTTTGATCAGTTAGGGGCGCGCCTGGACGCGGAAACGACACGGAGCAGGCTGAGGCAGTGACGACGGATGCCACCGGAGCAGGTCGTCGCCTTAAGCCGCGGCGGCCTGCTCCTTGGGCAGCTGGCTGGGCACGTGGATGAGTACCAGCCGCCCGATGACCGCGATGATAAACTGCGTGATCTCCGTGCTTCTGGACCTCATGCTACCCAGCCTCCTCTAAAGCCGAAGCACCCGATACACCCTCAGACACCGGGAGGCTCCTAGACGGCCTCCCGGTGAGGCACGCGCCCGCGTTAGCCGGCAGGATTGACGGATGGTCGGGCGTTGCTGCGCTGGACAGCCGCGAACGCCTGACGGATTCTCGTCAGGATGGCCACACCCTTGACTCCCGCCGACGCCCGGTTCGCGGTCGCTAGCCGGACCAGCCGATCCCGCTCGGCCTCGCGAGGAAAGTCCTGCGCTCGCTGCCTGGCCAGTAACTCGTGCGACACCGAATGTACCAGCACCCTCGTCACCTCCACGTTCGGATGAGCTTCAATGTTCCCCCGGGCCGTTGACCGGCCGCGGACTCGCCTCAGTTCTCCGTGATGCAGATCTCCGTCTGCGCGTCACACTCCACAATCCCGGCGTGCGCGGCAGGCGTCAGCAGCCACTACGGAACCAGGGCCAGGATCAAGACGCCACAACCCTCTTGATCGACCGCTTGCTCTGGCGCCGCATCTCGTTCCCTCCCTCCGTGTCGTCTTGCTTGCCCTCACGGTACACCGCGCGCCCGATGGGCACGATGCCCGGTGTCACAGGCGGCCTGTGACACCGGGCACAAGATGGAGACAGGGGTGCCTACGCGGCCTGGATAGGTTCTGAGGGCCGGATGTGATGAGCCGCCTGGTCTAGGGAATGAGGAAGGCGATAGCCAGCAGAACCCCGAGGCGCTGGTGCAGGCGGGCGGTCTCCCGCACGCCGCCGCGTGTGAGGGTGAGCGCGTCCGTGCTCTCGCGGATAACCCGCCAGTTGGCCAGCGCGCGCGGCAGGGTGAGGAGCACGATCAGGGTCGGCGCCGGGAGCACCCGCAGTGCGACCCCGAGGGCCACCGAAGCGTACGCCAGCAACAGGAGCAAGAGATACTCCAATCGCGCGCCCCGCCGGCCGATGAAGGTGGCCAGGGTGCGCTTTCCCTTCGCGCGGTCGTCCTCGATGTCGCGCAGGTTGTTCACCACCAGAATCGCCGCAACCAGCGCCGCGATCGGCAGGGACGCCCAGACCGCCGCGGCCGACACCGTCCCCGCCTGCACATAGTAAGCGCCGACGACGATGACGACGCCCATGAAGAGGAAGACCGTCAGGTCGCCCAGGCCGATGTATCCTAGGGGCAGCGGGCCCCCGGTGTAGGCGTAGCCGGCCAGGACGCTGGCGGCGCCGATCGCCAGGATCGGCCAGCCGACCACGGCCACGAGCCATAGGCCGAGCAGACCGCCCAACGCGAAGAGTGTCAGGCCGCCGAGCAACACGGCGCGCGGCGCCAGCAATCCCTGCTGGATCACGCCGCTGGGGCCGATCGATTCGGCGGTGTCCACGCCACGGAGGTGATCGTAGTAGTCGTTGATCAGGTTGGTGGCGGCGTGGATGGCCACGGAGGCCACGAGCGTTACGCCGAAGCGGACCAGATCGAAGAGGCCGTCGTGATAGGCGACCGCGGAGCCGACCAGAACGGGCGTCACCGACGCCGTGAAGGAGAACGGGCGCACGGCGCGCCACCACACCCCGAGCAGGCGGTGTGGCACCGGGGCCGGGCCGGCGGCCTGATCCGTCGCGTCGGGTGCGTGCTTCACGGCCGCCAGGGCAGAGCGCGGTGTTCCAGCCAGTCCAGCCCCGCGGTGGCGAGCCACCCCAGGACCGCGGTCACGAGCAGCCCGGCGAACATCGCGTCCACGGCGAAGATCTGGTAGGAGCGCCAGATGAGGAATCCGATGCCCGCGTCCGATCCCAGCAGTTCCGCGCCGACGATAACGATCAACGCGAACCCCATTCCCAACTTCAGGCCGGTGAAGATCGCCGGGAGCGCCCCGGGGAAGGCGATGGTCGTGAAGATGCCGAGCGGGCGGGCGCCGTAGGCGCGGGCGATGTTGAAGTAGGCGCGCTCCAGGCCGATTACCCCGGCCATCGTATTCAACAACACCAGGAAGAAGATGGACAGCGCGACGATACTGACCTTCGACGCCTCGCCCAGGCCCAGGTAGAAGATGATCAGCGGGTAGATGGCGATCTTCGGAATGGGATAGATCGCCGAGACGAGGGGCATCAGCAGGGAGCGCACCGGGCGGGAAAGGCCCATCGCCAGCCCCACCGCCACGGCCGGCACCGCACCCAGCAGGAAGCCCAGGACGATGCGGCGCCCGCTGACCACCACATGGTAGGGCAGCTCGCCGCTGCGGGTCATCGCCGCCAGGGTCTGCAGGATGACGCTCGGCGGCGGGAAGAAGCGCGGATCCAGCACGCCGCTGCGGCTGGCGAGTTCCCAGATCAACAGAAAGCCGACCGGCGAGAGGACGGCCAGCCAGCGGGAATTCCTCATACCTGCCGCCCCCGTAGCACTTCCTCACGCAGCACGTCCCAGAGGTACGCGCTCATCGTCCCGTAGCGCGGATCCTGCCGGATGGCGCGGTAGTCTCGCGGTCGGTCGAACGGGACTACCACCTCCGTCTTGATGTGTCCGGGGGAGGCGCTCATCACCAGCACGCGGTCCGCCAGACGGATCGCCTCGTCCAGACTGTGCGTAACGAAGAGCACGGTCTTGCGGTGTTCCTGCCAGATGCGCAGCAACTCGTCCTGGAGCAGCAGCCGGTTCTGTTCGTCCAGGTTGGCAAACGGCTCGTCCATCAGCAGGATGTCCGGATCGGTGGCCAGCGCGCGGGCGATGGAGACCCGCTGCCGCATTCCCTCGGAGAGTTGATGCGGATAGGCATCGGCGAACGGGAGCAGCCCGACCTGGCGGATGTGCTGCAGCGCCCGCTCGCGACGTGCCCGCCTGGGCACACTCATCAGGCGGAGTCCGTATTCCACGTTCTGCTGCACCGTGAACCAGGGCAGGGTGCTGATCCCCTGAAAGACGACGGCGGTGGGAAGCTGTCCCGGCCGCCGTTCCGGCAGCGTCACGGTGCCGCTCGTCGAGGTGGTCAAGCCCGCCAGGATGTGCAGCAGCGTCGTCTTGCCGCAACCGGAGGGGCCGATCAGCGCGCAGAACTCCCCTTCGCGCACCGCAAACGTGACGTCCCGCAGCGCGGTCAGCGGCGCGCGAGGCTGCGGGTAGACTTTGGTCAACCCCGTGACCGTGATCCGGGTCTGCACCTGCGGGAGCGTCGGGGAGAGCGTCACGGCCTGATCGTCCCGGCGGTCCTCACCGCGGCGGCTTGAACGGCCCCAGGATCTGCAGCGCCTGACGCACGAAAGAGGTGTCGATGTACGCCCCCGGCGGCAGCGGCTTGTCGTACGTCAGCGAACCCCGCTTCTTAAAGAAGTCCTGCAGCCGTTTGAAGTCGTTGAAGTTCATCTTCCCGTTGGGCTCGTGGAACGGCGGGCTGGCCCGCCGCACGACCGTGGCCGGGACCCCCGTGTACTTCTCCACGATCTTGGCCACGTCAGTACGCTTGTACCCGTTGCCGTAGAGATCGCGCGCCGCCTTGAGGAAGGCCACCATGAATCCGACGGCCAGATTGGGATCGCGGCGGATGAACTCGCCGCTGTAGTAGACGGCGGTGACCTGCACGCCGTCGATGAAGTCGTCGCTCAGGCGCACGATCTGGCCGCGGTCCTCGGCCAGAGTGGCCAGCGGCTCGCCCAGCAACCCAGCGGCGATGGCCCCATTGGCCAGGGCGGCCGGCACGTCCGGGAAGTTCACGCCGATGACCTCTACGTCTTCCATCGTCAGGCCGCCTTTGTGCAGCGCGGCCTGCAGCCAGAACTCCGTGGCCGAACCGAGGACGTTCACCGACACCTTCTTACCGCGCAGGTCAGACACTTTCCGGATCTCACCGCTGTCGTAGGCCTTCTTGCTTGCGACAAGCGGTGTCGAGACCGGCGGCCTCTCCATGTGCACGGGGCCGACCACTTTGAAGTCCAGCCCGCGCGCCACCGCGTTGAACAGCGCCGCGCCCAGGCCGCCGATCACGACCTCGGAGCGGCCGCTGGCCAGGACCACGAAGGAAGACACGCCGCCGGGGGTACCGATTAACTCCACCTCCAGCCCCTGCTGCCGGAAGTAGCCGCGCTCGATCGCCACGTACAGCGGAGCGAAGATCAGGACCGGGACGTGCACCACCCGGATGCGGGTGAGCGGCGGAGCCTGCGCCGGCGCAGGCGCGGGGAAGGCCCCCGCCCCCGCGATGACGGTGACTGCGATAGCCAACAGAACCCTATGTCGCATCGGCAAACCCCCAGCCTCCTTCACGCAAAATGAGATGCGACCGGATCTTGTTCGGCCGGTCGGCGAAGTGCAGGAGTTCTGCGTGGATGCGCAGCACGGGGTACTCCGGGTTGGAGAAGTGACGCACGAATTCCGGCGCCGCCACCTGCAGCTGTTCCCGCGCCCAGGCCTCCTCGTCTCCGGCGACCACCGCCGCCCGTCCGAATCCCTGCAGCCAGGCCTCGGTCTTGCGGTCATCCAGGGCAAACGCGGCCCGCGGATTCGCCAGCAGGTTCGCCAGTGTACGCGCGTCCTTCCGCTGGCAGATGTAAAGGTCGAGGTCGCGGCAGACGTAGAAGCAGGAGGCCGCCCAGGGGACATCTCCGTGCGATGTCGCCAGCGTGCAGACATGGCGCGCGGTCAGGTGCCGCCGGACCGCGTCCAGGATGTCCTCCGCGCGCATTGGCTGTTCGAGTCTGTGATGACCCACGGTCACCGGCCACTCCCTCGCCGCCGCACCGGCCTGGCGGATGCGCGGGCGGACCTTTCCCGACCGCCGGCGTCGCGCGGCCCCGCCGCCTCCGCGCCGATGCTGCGCAGGAGCAGCGCCCGCAGCGCGGGGAGGCGGGCCCGCAGGTCTTGGCCGTCGGCCATCAGCCACTGCGTGATAACCTCGACCAGCGCGCCGATCCACGCCTGCGCCGCCAGCGCCGTGTCCTGCCGCGGGATGGAGCCCTCGCGCACCGCCCGGTCCAGGTGGCCCTGGATCACGCGGGCAAACCGCCGGTGGATCTCCAGGCGCTTCTGTTCCAGGGTGGGTCCCAGGCCCACCGCTTCCACGAGCAGGATCTTTGCCAGGTCCCGCTGCGCCGCCGCGGTCTCCAGCACGACCCGCAGCGCGGCTTCTACCTTGGCCAGCGCTCCGTGTTCAACGGCGATGGCGCCCTCCGCACCCTGCTCCACCAGGTCCGCAAGCGCGTCCATCAGGGTGAGGAAGATGCCCTGCTTGGAGGGGAAGTAGTGGTAGAAGGCTCCCTTCGAGGTCCCGGAGGCGGCGACGATGTCGTCCACGATCGCGCCGTGATACCCTTTGGCCGCAAAGACGTCGATCGCGGCGGTCAGCAGGCGGTCGCGGGTGGTCGTGTCGGCGGTGGATCGGGCCATTGCCAGGGTCGGGCCGGTTGCGGGGATTAGACCGACGCGTCGGTCTGAATCAAGCATACGCGGAGGAGAGGGGCTCGTCAACGTGGGACTGCGGGCGCACGACGAAGGCCATGCGTGGTACATGTAGGAATGGCCCCGCCGCCTGGAGGCTGCCGCAGGCTACGCCGCCGCCCTCCACGAGATGGAGGTTGACCACATCCTCCGCGTGCAGGACCTCTGCGGTCGCCGCTTCGTAGAGACGCGCGAGGAGGCCTTCACCTTTGCCCGGCGTCTCAATTTCGCGGTGGCCTCATCCGCGGGATTATCTCTGGCGCAGACTGGGCAGCGCACGCGGCCTCCTGAAAGGTGGGCACGATTTCTCTGCTTCCCCAGGAAGTTCCTGGGCGCAGGCGAGATCTGCGCCTACATGCTGCGGTCACGACGGCGGTGGCCGGTAGGTAGCCACTCCCATCAGACGCGCGAGGCACGCGGCCCAAGGCGCTGGAGGGGAGGTCCTGCAGGCCGTAGAACCAGATGTGAATCCGTGGAATCCGCGATCTGCTGGCTGGGTGAGGCGACCGATCCGGGACCACTCGGGGGGAAGGCGGCAAACCTCGACCGGTTGACCCGCCTGGGCTTTCCTGTCCCGCCGGGCTTCTGCCTCACCACTGCGGGGTACCGGCGGTATATCGACGCGCATCGGCTGGGCGACCGTGTCACCGCCCTGGCGGCCGCTCTGCCGGATGAGTCGGCGCGGCAGGAACTCGCATCGTTGACGCGCGCGTACCCGCTCCCGCCTGATCTGGGCGCCGCCCTGGGGGAGGCCGTCCGCGCGCTGACTTCAACCGCACACTCCGGAACGCTGCTGGCCGTCCGCTCTTCTGCCGTGGGGGAGGATGCGGCGGCGGCGTCCTTCGCCGGCCAGCACGAGAGCGTCCTGGGTGTGCGTGCCGACGGTGTGGCCGATGCCGTCACCACCTGCTGGGCCTCGCTCTGGTCGCCCCGCGCCGTGGCATACCGACTGCGGCACAGGCTGGGCTTCGCCACGGCCGCCATGGCTGTGGTGGTTCAGGGGATGATTTCCGCGGACGCCTCCGCCGTGGTGTTTACACGGGATCCCGTCAGCGGGCGCGACGACCGTATCCTGATTAACGCCACCTGGGGACTCGGCGAGGCCATCGTGTCCGGCGCGGTGACCCCGGATACGATCATCCTCGATAAGGCCAACCTGCAGGTGCTGGCGGCCGTCGCCGGGGATAAAAGTGTGCGCCTCATCGCCCGGGAGGAGGGCGGCACCGCGGAGGTGGCCGTGGAGAGCCGCGGGTTGGCGCTGAGCGAGGAGGCGGTCATCGCGCTCGGTGAAGTCGTCCGGCAGGTCGAGCGGGCGTTCGGCGAGCCGGTGGATGTGGAGGCCACGCTGCTCGGCGGGCAGTGGTATCTGGTGCAGGCGCGGCCGATCACGACGCAGTAGGAGTGGATGATGGCCGAGCCTGCGGGCAGCGAGTTTCCGGTTACCTGGGAGCGTCCTTCCGATCCGGCGCTGTCGTGGGAGTTCGACGACATGCACACGCCGCTGCCCCTGGCGCCGCTCGCGGGCGACTATTCACGGATGATCGCCCACGGCATCGCCTACCGGTTCCGGCACTTCGGGCTCCCAATCCGCTTCCACTGCCGCGTGATCAACCACTTCGCGTACTTCGCCGATGAACTGCTGGCGCCGGAGAGCGACCTGCCGGAGATCCGGCAGCGGTCCATCGAGCAGCGGCGCGCGCACGCGCAGCATGTTCGCCGGTACTGGGAGGAAGAGGTCCTCCCTGTGCTGCGCGAGACGTATGCGTGGATGCGCGCCGCGCCGGTGGAGACGGCGTCTCTCGCGGAGGTGGCCGCGATCTGGGAAGAGGCCTGGGCGCGGGCCCGGCGGCTGTGGGAACTGCACTTCATGACCAACGCCGGATCCTACCAGTCCCTGGACGATCTGGCCGATCTCTACGAATCGCTCGTCCCCGGGGCCCGTCCGGACGAGGGACTGAGCCTGGTCCAGGGACTACCCAACGATCTGCACTCCGTTCAGCGGGACCTCTACCGGCTGGCCGAACAGGCCCGCGCCAGCCCCGGCGTGGCGGAGCGGATCATCCAGGATCCGCACCGGGCAATCGCAGCGCTGCCGCGCGTGCAGGGGGGCGGTACCTTTCTCGCGGCGTTGCAGAATTTTCTGGCAACCCACGGCCATCTAGGGCAGCCGTTTGACGATCTGGCGTATCCCTCGTGGGGCGACGAACCGACGCTGCTCCTGACGGAGTTGCGGAAGCGCCTGCTCTCCCCGGACGAGGATCCGGAACGGCGGCGGCAGCGGCAGGCGGCGCAGGCGAACGCGCTCGCGGCAAGCGTGCGGGCCC
>LDXQ01000067.1 GCA_001443485.1 Candidatus Sysuimicrobiota bacterium CSP1-3 | reverse complement strand
CCGCGCCGAAGCTACGGTCAAGCTCACGATCGTCGCCGGCGGCGTCGCGCCACCCGCGATCACCGTCCCGGCTCCCGGCGCCCAAGTGGGCGTCCCGCTCGTGATCCGCGGTACGGCGCCGCCCGGATTCCAGGTGGTCGTACGGGTCGTCTACCGGATGCTCGGGCCGGGAGGCAGCCAGCGGGGGACCTACGGCGAGGTGACGGTCACGGCCGACCGGGCGGGCAACTGGCAGGTCATCATCAGCCCGTCCACCCGCCTCCCCGGGGCCGAACTGACGATCACGGCGCGGGCGGTGGACGCAGCGGGACGCTCCTCAGAGCCCGCAGTCGTGATCGTGACGCAGCGCTAACGCCGGGCTAGCGGCGGCGTTCCCAGGCTGCCGCCCAGGCCCACTCCACGGCCTCAAGTGCGTCTTTCGCGCGGCGGACCGGATCGGGCTCGGTCACGCCTTCCTGGCTGACATGCCAGGTCTCCAAGCCGATCACCGGCACCCCCAGGTTCAGGGCGTGGCCGATCTCCGAGAGCGTGCCATAGGCCCCGCCGACGGCGATGATCGCCTCCGCCGAGCGCACGAGGATGACGTTGCGGGCCTCGCCCATGCCGGTCGGCAGGGGGATGGTCAGGTAGGGGTTGCCTTCCTCCGCGGTGTCGGTGGGGAGAATGCCGACCACTACCCCACCGGCGGCCGTCGCCCCGCGGGCCGCTGCTTCCATGACGCCGGTCATGCCGCCGCAGAGCAGGACGCCGCCGCGTCGGGCGACCTCGCGGCCGATGGCTTCGGCCGCCGCAGCCAGGTGGGCAGAAGTCTGCCGTGCCCCGATCACGGCAATCCGGATCGGGCGATGCGGACGACCCTGCATCAGTCTCCTGGGGGGAAACTAGGCGGGGCGGACGTTCGCGGCTTGGGGTCCCTTCTGTCCCTGGGTGATCTCGTACTCGACCTTCTGCCCTTCGGCCAGGGTCCTGTACCCCTCCATTTGGATCGCCGAATGATGCACGAAGACGTCTTTGCCGCCTTCGTCGGGTGTGATGAACCCGTAGCCTTTCTCGGCGTTAAACCACTTCACAGTCCCACGCGGCATGCCCTTCCCCTTCCTTTCCCGGAACAGGCTGTCTTCTGGCCCCCCTTGTTTCGCCGCGGGAGGGGGGCAACCCTACCTGCCGGCCGGCTCTCCGGAGGAGGCCCCGGATGGCGCGGTCTGGAGGGGGAGGGTGGCCCGGTCGTGACCCCTGATGATAAAATGTCTTTATGCCCATGTTCAAAATGGTCACCGACATGGCGCCGCGCGGCGACCAGCCGAAGGCGATCGAGGAACTGGTCGAAAGCCTGGAGGCCGGGAACCGGTGGACCACGCTGCTGGGGGTTACGGGTAGCGGGAAGACCTACTCGGCAGCTCGGGCGATCGAGCGGCTGCAGCGGCCCACCCTGGTGATCGCCCACAACAAGACCCTGGCGGCGCAGCTTTACAGCGAGTTCCGGGAGTTCTTCCCCGAGAACGCGGCGCGCTACTTCGTCTCCTACTACGACTACTACCAGCCGGAGGCGTACGTCCCGCAGACCGACCTCTACATCGCCAAGGACGCCTCCATCAACGACGAGATCGACCGCCTCCGCCATGCCGCTACCAAGGCCCTAATGGAGCGGCGGGACGTGATCGTGGTCGCCTCCGTCTCCTGCATCTACGGATTGGGCCGGCCGGAGGACTATAAGGAAGTCATGCTCCTCATCCGGAAGGGGGAGCGGCGCTCGCGGGAAGAGATCCTCCGCCGCCTGGTAGACATCCAGTACGAGCGCAACGACATCGATTTTACCCGCGGGCGCTTCCGCGTGCGCGGCGACGTCATCGAGATCCACCCCGCCTACGAGGAGCGGGCGGTGCGGGTGGAGCTCTTCGGCAACGAGGTCGAGCGGATCATGGAGGTCGATGCCCTCACCGGCGAGGTCCTGGGGGAGAAGCCCGTGGTGGCGATCTGGCCGGCCCGCCACTGGGTGACCACCGAGGAGCGGTTGGAGCGGGCGCTGCAGACCATCGAGGAGGAACTCCGGGAGCGCGTGGCCTGGTTCCGGGCGCAGGGCAAGCTGCTGGAGGCGCAGCGGCTGGAGTTCCGCACCCGCTACGACATGGAGCTGCTCCGGGAGACCGGCACCTGCCCGGGCATCGAGAACTACTCCCGCCACCTGGACGCGCGGGTTCCGGGGACGAGGCCGGGCTGCCTGATCGACTACTTCCCGCGCGACTTCCTGCTCTTCCTGGACGAGAGCCACGTCACCGTGCCGCAGCTGAAGGGGATGGTCGACGGCGACCGCTCCCGCAAGCAGAACCTGGTGGACTTCGGTTTCCGCCTGCCCTCGGCGATCGACAACCGCCCCCTCTCCTGGGAGGAGTTCGAGCCTCTGGTGAGCCAGGGGGTCTTCGTCTCGGCGACGCCGGCGCCGTTCGAGTACGAAGTCAGCGCGCGCGTGGTGGAGCAGATCGTCCGCCCCACCGGCCTGGTGGACCCCTATGTCGACATGCGGCTGGCCAAGGGACAGATCGACGACCTGATCGCCGAGATCAAAGCCCAGGCGGAGAAGGGTGAGCGCACGCTGGTCACGACCCTGACCAAGCGCATGGCCGAGGACCTCACCGCCTACCTGCAGGAGATGGGGCTGAAGGTGCACTACCTGCACTCAGAGGTGGCGACGTTGGAGCGGGTGCAGATCCTCAAGGACCTGCGCCTGGGCACCTATGACGTCCTGGTGGGAATCAACCTGCTGCGGGAGGGGTTGGACCTGCCGGAGGTCTCGCTGGTGGCCATCCTGGACGCGGACAAGGAGGGGTTTCTCCGCTCCGAGACCTCGCTCATCCAGACGATGGGGCGGGCGGCGCGGCACATCTCCGGGCGGGTGATCCTCTACGCCGACGAGGTCACCGAATCGATGAAGCGGGCCATCGAGGAGACCAACCGGCGGCGCGAGATCCAGGTCCGCTACAATGAAGAGCACGGGATCACGCCGCAGTCCATCACCAAGCCGATCCGTGATCTGATCGACATCCAGCAGGTCGCCGAGGAGATCGAAACGTATCAGCCCTCCACAGAGGTGCTGACGGCGCAGGAACTGATCAAGTTGGCGGAGACCCAGCGGGCGAAGGTGCCGTGGGACGTGGCCCGCCTGCTGATGCTCTCGCCGCAGGAACTGGAGCAGACGATCGAGGCGCTGGAGCGGGAGATGCGTCGCTCCGCCGCCAACCTGGAGTTCGAGAAGGCGGCGGCGCTGCGCGACCAGGTGCAGGAACTGCGGCGGGGACTGGGCGAGCCGTTCTTCGCGACGGGCCGCGGGGGGCGCGGGCCCGGGCGGGGCGGCATGGACGGGGGGCGGCGGGGCCGCCCCGGCCGGGTGCCGGGCAGGGGGCGCGGAGGATAGGATGCCGCTGGACCGGATCATCGTGCGCGGGGCGCGCGAGCACAACCTGAAGAACGTCACCGTCGAGATCCCGCGCGACAGGTTCGTCGTGCTCACCGGCATCTCCGGGTCCGGGAAGTCCTCGCTTGCCTTCGACACCATCTACGCCGAGGGGCAGCGCAAGTACGTGGAGTCCCTCTCCGCCTATGCCCGCCAGTTCCTGGGGCTGATGGAGAAGCCCGAGGTCGATTACATCGAGGGCCTCTCCCCGGCGGTCTCCATCGACCAAAAGGGCGCGCCGCGCAACCCGCGCTCCACCGTCGGTACCGTCACTGAGATCTACGACTACGTGCGCCTGCTCTACGCGCGCGTGGGCCAGCCCCACTGCCCGAAGTGCGGCCGCCCGATCGTCCGGCAGAGCCGGGAGCAGATCGTCGATCGCGTGCTGGCGTTGCCGGAGGAGAGCCGCATCCAGGTGCTGGGGCCGATCGTGCGCGGCCGCAAGGGCGAGTACCGCCAGCTCTTCGACGACCTGCGGCGCCAGGGGTTCGTCCGCGTGCGGGTGGACGGCAGCGTCTACGACCTGAGCGAAGAGATCCCGCTGGACAAGAACAAGAAGCACGACATCGAAGTCGTCGTCGACCGCATCGTCATCCACCCGGACGTGAAGACCCGTCTCGCCGACTCCGTGGAGACGGCGCTGAAGCTCGGCCAGGGGATTGCGTACGTGCATGTTCTCCCGAATGGGGAGGGGGCGGGGGGGCGCCCGACGGCGAGTCAAAACGTCTTCGAAGCCGGAGGGCGTCCCCCCGCCCCCTCACGCAACGGCGAAGACCTGCTCGTGTTCAGTCAACAATTCGCCTGCCCGGAACACGGCACGGTACTTCCTGAAATCGAGCCGCGCATCTTCTCCTTTAACAGCCCTTACGGCGCGTGTCCGACCTGTTCCGGCCTGGGCTTCAAGCAGGAGATCGACCCGGAGATGGTGCTGGACCGCAACCTCTCCCTGATGGACGGGGCCGTGGTGCCGTGGGCCGACTCCACGAGCGAGTACTACTACGAACTGCTGCAGTCGCTGGCGGCGCACTACAAGATGGACATGAAAACCCCGGTGCGCAAGCTGCCCAAGGCCTTCATCGAGGTGCTGCTGCGCGGCTCGGAGGAACCGATCCGCGTACGCTACCACAACAAGTGGGGCGCGCTGCGCGTCTACGATACCTATTTCGAGGGCGTGGTCAACCAACTGGAGCGACGGTACAAGGAGACCGACTCCGAGTACATCCGCGAGGAGACCGAGCGCTTCATGACCACTCTGCCTTGCCCGACCTGCCTAAGTACGCGGCTGAAGCCGGAGTCGTTGGCCGTCCGCCTGGGGACGCTGAACATCGCCGAGCTGACGGCCCTGACCATCCGCCAGGCCCAGCAGTTCTTCGCCGATCTGCAGGTCACCGAGCGGGAGCAGCTGATCGCCCACCAGATCCTCAAGGAGATCCGCGCCCGCCTGGGCTTCATGGTCAACGTCGGCCTGGACTATCTGACGCTGGACCGCACCGCCACCACCCTTTCCGGCGGCGAGGCGCAGCGCATCCGCCTGGCCACGCAGATCGGGTCGGGGCTGATGGGCGTCCTCTACGTCCTGGACGAGCCGAGCGTCGGCCTGCACCAGCGCGACAACCACCGGCTGATCGACACGCTGAAGCACCTGCGCGACCTGGGGAACACCATCCTGGTCGTGGAGCACGACGAGGAGACGATCCGCGCCGCGGACTGGGTAATCGACATCGGCCCCGGCGCGGGCGCGGATGGAGGCCATATCATCGTCAGCGGGACGCCGGAGGCCGTGGCCCGGCACCCGCACTCCATCACCGGGCTCTACCTCTCCGGCCGGCGGAGCATCCCGATCCCGCCGCGCCGTCGGCCGCGCGGCGACGGCACCGTGATCGTCCGCGGCGCCCGCGAGCACAACCTGAAGGGGATCGACGTGCAGATCCCCCTGGGCCTCTTCGTCTGCATCACCGGCGTCTCCGGGTCGGGGAAGTCCACGCTCGTGGACGACATCCTCTACCGCGCGGCGGCGCACGCCCTGCACGGCGCCCGGCTGCGCCCCGGGGCACACGAGCGGATCGACGGGCTGGACCTGATCGACAAGGTCATCAACATCGACCAGTCGCCGATCGGCCGGACGCCGCGCAGCAACCCGGCCACCTATACCAAGACCTTCGACCTGATCCGCGACCTCTTCGCCCAGACGCCGGACGCGCGCATGCGCGGCTACAAGCCCGGCCGCTTCTCCTTCAACCTGCGGGGCGGCCGTTGCGAGGCCTGTGAGGGCGACGGCATCGTCCGCATCGAGATGCACTTCCTACCGGACGTCTACGTGCCGTGTGAGGTCTGCAAGGGGAAGCGCTACAACCGCGAGACGCTGGACGTGCTGTACCGGGGCAAGAGCATCGCCCACGTCCTGGAGATGTCCGTGGACGAGGCGCTGACGTTCTTCGAGAACGTGCCGCGCATCCGGCGCAAGTTGCAGACCTTGCACGACGTCGGGCTGGGCTATGTCAAGTTGGGACAACCGGCCACGACCCTCTCCGGTGGGGAGGCGCAGCGCGTCAAACTGGCGGCGGAGTTGTCGCGTAAGGACACCGGGAAGACCCTCTACATCCTGGACGAGCCGACGGTCGGACTGCACTTCGCCGACGTGGAGCGGCTGCTGCAGGTCCTGCACCGGCTGGTCGACGCAGGCAACACCGTCGTCGTCATCGAGCACAACCTGGACGTGATCAAGACCGCGGACTGGATCGTCGACCTGGGCCCGGAGGGTGGGGAACTGGGCGGTGAGGTTATCGCTGAGGGGACACCGGAGGAGGTGGCGGCCGTCTCGCACTCCTACACCGGACAGTTCCTGAAGCGTTTGCTGGGCGGCCGAGCCGCAGCCCGGGGATCGGGGAGTCGGTCCCGCGGGGGTCAGTCCGGGAACGGGCGGGTGCGCCGGACGGCGGCCGGAGCCCGCAGCCGGCCCCGCTAGAGACCCCGCGGAGGCGCAGCGCGAACATGCCGCTCGACCCCTTTGCCATGGAACGCTGGCAGTCCACCTACGAGACAGAGGTGGCGTACAACCTCAGCGAGAGTGGCATCATGCCTGTGACGCTGGCCTCCCTCGTGGACCACTCCTGGATCCGAGAGGTCCTCGCCCGCCAGGCGCTCGGGTACGGCCACTCGCGCGGCAGCCCAGAACTCAGGGAGGCCATCGCCGCACTCTACCCCGACGCGCCTGCCGACCAGATCCTGGTGACCAGCGGAACCGCGGAGGCCAACTTCCTGGTGACCTGGTGGCTCGTCGAACCCGACGACGAGATCGTCCTGATGCTGCCCAATTACATGCAGATCCACGGGCTGGCGCAGGGCTTCGGCGGCCAGATCCGCGCCTGGTGGCTGCAGGCGGACAAGGGATGGCGGCCCGACATTGCCGCGCTCGAGTCGCTGGTCGGTCCGCGGACGAAGGCGATCGTCGTCTGCAATCCCAACAACCCCACCGGAGCCGTCCTCACCCCCGAGGAGATGGATGCGGTCGTGCGCGCCGCCGGGCGCGTGGGGGCCTGGATCGTCGCCGACGAGGTCTACCACGGCGCCGAGATCCTCCGCGACCTGACCCCCACGTTCTGGGGACGGTACGAGCGGGCTCTCGTCACCTGTGGCCTGTCCAAGGCCTACGGACTCCCCGGCCTGCGCATCGGCTGGATCCTGGGGCCGCGCGAGGCGATCGATGCCCTGTGGGGGCGCCACGACTACACGACCATCGCTCCCGCCCATCTCAGCGATATGCTGGCGCGCGTGGCCCTCTCCCCGCGCGTGCACTCTCGCCTGGCGCAGCGGGCGCGCCTGACGCTGCAGTCCAACCTCGGCCTGCTCACGGCCTGGGTCACCGAGCAGGAAGAGCGGGTCACCTGGACGCCGCCGGAGGCCGGCGCGATTGCGATGCTGCGCTATCGGGCGCCGGTGAACTCTACCGCGCTGGCGGAGCGTCTGCGCACCGAGCAGAGCGTGCTGGTCGTGCCCGGGGACCACTTCGGGTTGGACGGCTTCATCCGCGTCGGCTACGGTATGGAAGCCACCGTATTGGCAGAAGGGCTACGCCGCATCGGCGCGGTGCTGGCCATCCTGTAGGCCATGCCCGCAGGCCGCAGGCCGCAGGTCGCTCTCACTGGGTCCAGCCGGCTCTTCCCGCCAGCCACGACTCTACCGGGCGGACCAGGGTAATCCGTCGCGTCCGCCCATCCCGGTGCACGACCGCCGCGCGTAGCAGAGCCTCCAGGAGCACCGCCCCGAGAGAGCCGCCGAGGTGTGGCCTCCCCCCGATCCAGTCGGGGCACGCGCAAGCGAATCGCCGCCGTAAACGATGAGCGCGGATCACATTGACGCCCCGTCTCACGAGAGCCCGCGCCCCTTTCATCGTGAGGCGATAGAGGGGGCGTTCCTGCCCGGGGATAGGCTTCACCCACCCCCGACGGAGGAAGGCGTCGAGCAGACGCACGCCGGTCATTCCAGCGAGGTGGTCATAGCAGGTCCGGGCGCGCCTCAAGTCCGGGGTGCGGGCCCGCGGCGTCAGACGCGGTGGTCCGTCGTGCCTGCGCCACCAACGGTGCGGCCCTAAGGAGGAAAGCACGGCGAAAGCCGGGGCGATCCGGACCGCGCTCACCGCATAGCGGTGCTGGCGCCCGGCAACGCGGACTGCCACAAGCTTCTCCGCCAGCAGGATCCGCAAGTGGCTGGAGATGCGGGCCGGCTCCAGGCCCAGGCGCGCCGCCAGGTCGCTCGTCGTCGTTTCTCCATTGAGCAAGATGGCGAGAATACCTACCCGCGTCGGATGGTGGAAGAGCCGGGCGACCTGCGCGATCTCCGCGACGATGTCCCGTTTGCGCAGGTCTCGCCCGACCTGGACTACCCGGCGTCCGTGCGGGGCGGGTGCCCGTTCCCTTGCCGCCATGGTTCTCACCGTCACACATCGTGGTCGCAAGAAACATCGACGCGACGGGAAGAGATTCCAGGGGTAGGCCGGACCCCATGCTATGATCGAACCGTGGCGCAGATCGATCTGCACGAAAAGCTGAAACTGATTCCGGCCCAGCCCGGCGTGTATTTGATGAAGGACGCGCTGGGCCGCGTGATCTACGTCGGCAAGGCGGCCTCCTTGCGCAGCCGGGTGCGACAGTACTTCCAGGACAGCGGCTACCTGGAGAACCCGCGGATCCAGCACCTCATGTCGAAGATCGCCGACTTCGACTACGTGGCCACGGACAACGAGGTCGAGGCGCTGATCCTAGAGGTCAACCTGATCAAGCGCCACCGGCCGCCGTACAACGTGCGGATGGCCGACGACAAGGCCTACCCGTACATCAAGCTCACGAACGAGCCCTTCCCCAAGATCGTGATGACCCGCAAGGTGGTGCGAGACGGCGCCCGATACTTCGGGCCCTATCCCTACCACGAACCCAAACTGGTGGGGCGGACGATCCGCACCATCCGGAAACTGTTCAAGCTGCGTACCTGCACCATCGAGATCACGCGCGACCTGCCGCGTCCCTGTCTGGATTACTACATCGGGCAGTGCACCGCCCCGTGCGTCGCCTGGGGCGCCACGGCAGAGCAGTACGTCGAGCAGGTGCGCCAGGCCACGGCCTTCCTGGAGGGGAAGCAGCAGGACCTGCTGGACGACCTGCGGCGGCAGATGCAGGAGGCCGCGGAGCGCACGGAATTCGAGCGGGCGGCGCAGCTGCGCGATCAGGTCCAGGTGATGGAGGCGATCTACGAGCGGCAGCGCATCGCCTCGACCGGCCTGGAGGACCGCGACGTGGCCGCGGTGGCGCAGTCCGGCGATGTCGCCTGCGGGCAGATGTTCTTCATCCGCACCGGCCGGGTGCAGGGGCAGGAGCATTTCCTGTTGGTGGGGACGCAGGGGCTGACGCGCGGGCAGATCCTCTCCCAGTTCCTCAAGCAGTACTACGAGGACGCGCCGGGCCTGCCGCGGGAGGTCCTGGTGCAGGACGAGATCGAGGACCAGGATCTGCTGGCGACGTGGCTGACGCGGCGGCGCGGCGGGCCGGTGAGCGTGGAGGTGCCGCAGCGGGGCGACCGGCGCCGCCTCGTGGAGCTGGCTGCCGAGAACGCGGCGCTCTACCTGCACCAGGAGCGCGCCCGCACCGTGGGCCCGGAGGGCGTGGCGCTGAAGGAACTGCAGGAGGCCCTCCGCCTGGACGTGATGCCGTTTCGCGTGGAGGCCTACGACATCAGCAACTTCCAGGCGGGCGAGGCGGTGGGCTCGCTGATCGTCTTTGAGGGCGGGAGGCCGAAGAAGAGCGACTACCGCCGTTTCAAGATGAAGTGGACAGATGGGCCCAACGACTACGCCATGCTGCAAGAGATGCTGCGGCGGCGGTTCGCTCAGGCGCGCGACGAGCAGGAGCGGCTGGACAAGGACGAACCGGCGAAGCCGAAGTGGTCGATTCTCCCGGACCTCATCCTGATCGACGGGGGCAAGGGACAGCTGAGTGCCGCCCGGGAGGTCCTCTTCGAGTACAACCAGTCCATCCCGGCGATCGGCCTGGCCAAGCAGCAGGAATTGGTCTTTACGCCGGACCGGCCGGAGCCGCTGGTTCTGCCCAAAGACGGGCAGGCGCTGCGCCTGCTGCAGCGCGCGCGCGACGAGGCGCACCGCTTCGCCAACGCCTATCACCAAAAGCTGCGGGAGCGGCGGATCGTCTTCTCCGTGCTCGACGACATCCGCGGTATCGGGGAGAAGCGCAAGCGGGACCTGATCCGCCACTTCGGGTCGGTGCGGCAGATCCGCCAGGCTTCCGTCGAGGAGATCGCCGCGGTGATCGGGCCGAAGCTGGCGGAGCGCGTGGCCGCCTACCTCAGGGACCACCCCGACGTCCGGGTCAAGGACGAAGCGCTGCGGTGAGCGGACGGTGAAGGATGCCTCGCCGGTGCCCGCGATCGCCATGCGCGGGCTGACCAAGCGCTTTCCGGCGCGGCAGCGCGATCCACGCGCCGGTCACGCGGCCGCCGCGGCCGAGGTCGTCGCCGTTGATCACCTTACGCTGGACGTTGCCAGCGGCGAACGCCTGGGGCTGCTCGGGCCGAACGGCGCGGGCAAGACGACGACGCTGTTGATGCTCAGCACGCTCCTGGCGCCAAGCGACGGCACGGCGCTCGTCGAGGGGTTCGACGTGCGGCGCGACCCGCAGGCGGTGCGGCGGCGCATCGGCGCGCTCCTGGCGGGAGACCGGGCCGTCTACCGCCGCCTGACGGGACGGGAAAACCTCCTCTACTTCGCGGACCTGTACGGCCTGCCGCGGGCCGAGGCGGCGGCGCGCGCGGCGGCGCTGCTCGACCTGGTCGGGCTCGGCGAGCGGGCCGACGACCTGGTGAGCCGCTACAGTTCGGGGATGCGCCTGCGCCTGGCCCTCGCCCGGACCGTCCTGCATAACCCCTCCGTCCTTTTGCTGGACGAACCCACGCTCGGCCTCGATCCCGACATCTCCGTGAGGATGCGGGCCCAGATCGCCGGGCTGCGCCGGGAGCGCGGGACGACCATCCTGCTCACGACCCATTACATGCGCGAGGCGGAGGAGCTTTGCGACGAGATCGCCTTCATCAAGAACGGCGAGATTCCCGCCCGCGGCACGGCGGACGCCCTCAAACGGCAGATCAGGATCGGGGACGTGATCGCCCTGCGCCTGGATCCCGCCTCGGGAGATGGCCTGGCGGAGCTGCCCGGCGTTCTCCGCTGTGTGTTCCAGGACGGGCGGGTGGAGTGCACGGTGGATTCCGCGGAGAAGCGTCTGGCGCAGATCCTGAGCTGGCTCCACGAGCAGGGCGTCGTGGTCCGGGACGTGGACGTGCACGAGCCCGACCTGGAGGAGGTCTTCGTTGAGCTGGCGAAGTGAGATGGGACGAGTGTACGCCTTCGCCAAGCGTAACTTATTGATGGCAGCGCGGAACGTCTTCTTCGTCTTCGAGCTGGCGTTCTGGCCGACAGTCGGGGTTCTTTCCATCGGGCTGATGACGCGCTTCCTCGACCTTGGGCCGGAGATGACGGCCTTCCTCCTAGTGGGCACCATGGCCCTTTCCACAGTCCAGGTCTGCCAGCTGGATGTCTCCTATGCGCTCCTCTTCGACGTCTGGTCGAAGTCCGTCAAGCATCAGTTCCTGGCTCCGGTGGAGATCCGCCACATGGCGCTCGGGTCGTGGCTGGTGGGGATCGGGCGCGGGCTCACCGTGTTCGGGCTCCAGGCGCTCCTCTCCTGGTGGGCGTTCGACTTTGACTTCTTCGAGCCCGGAGTCCTCGCGCTGGGGGCGTTCCTCCTGGGGTGCTTCCTCACCTCGGCCGTCGTGGGGCTCCTGGTCTGCGCGCTGGTGCTGCTGTTCGGAACGCGGGCCGAGGTCTCGGCGTGGGCGACGGTAAATTTGGTCATGGTCTTCTGCGGCATCTACTATCCGGTCTCGATCTTGCCCGAACCGGTGTCCACGCTCGCCGGCGCATTCCCTCTCACCTACGTCCTGGACGCGTTTCGTTCCCACTACGGCTTCGCGCCGGAGTTCAGCCACCCACTCCTCATGGGATTCATCCTGTCGGCGCTCTATATTGGCTTGGCTCACTGGGCGCTGGCCGCCGCCGTCACCCGCTGCCGCCGCACCGGCCTCCTCTTGAAGCTCTCGGAGTAGCGGCCATGCGCAGCCCGTGGGCCCGGGAATATGTCCGGCGGCCCAAGGATTATATCTGGGGGACGGAGCCGTCGTCGCTCGCCCGGGAGGTGAGCGACCTGCTGCCGCCCGCGGCGCGTGTGCTCGACCTCGGGTGTGGGGAAGGGCGGGACAGCGTCTTCTTCGCCTCCCGCGGCTTCGAGGTGACCGGGGTGGACGCCTCCCTGGCGGGGCTCCGCAAGGCGGAGCGGCTCGCGCGGGAACGGGAGCTCGAAGTGCGCTGGCTCCACGGCGACATGGCCCACCTGGCGTTCGACGGCGCGTTCGACCTGGTCTATTCCTGCGGGGCCATTCATTACGTGCCCCGCCGCGAGCGGGCCCGGCTTGTTCCCCGGCTCAAGGCGCTGACGCCGCCGGGCGGGTATCACGCCTGCGTCGTGTTCACCGACCGGGCCGTGTACCGGGAGAAGGGCGAGGTGATCGACTACTTCGTGCGGGGAGAGCTGGCCGACGCGTACGCCAACTGGCGGATCCTCCGGCGGGAGGCGCGGATGATTCCCTGCGCCCAGGACGGGACGCGGCATCGCCACAGCGTCGAGGTGCTCG
>LDXQ01000066.1 GCA_001443485.1 Candidatus Sysuimicrobiota bacterium CSP1-3 | reverse complement strand
ATGCCGTGCTCCTGGCAGATCTCCAGGCAGCGCAGGGCATGCACGAGCGCCGGTTCACCGCGCCCCAGGACCGCGTAGACGCGGGAGATCTGCCACTCTCCGCGGGCGAAGTTCTCGGGAGCCCCGACAATGCTCCAGTGCCAGCGCGACGCGTGCGCGGCATGGATCATCTCGTCGTCCTCTTCCTTCGTGCGGTCGGGCTTCTCCAGCAGCGTCCACACGTAGTTGAACAGGTCGACGCCGAGTTTCCTGTGCTGTGCCGGTTCGCCCAGGATCTCTGCTTTGCGGGGCCGGCGGGGAGTCACGCCCGCACCGGACGCGGCGCCTTCAGGAGCGCGGCAGCCGCTTCGGCGATGGACCGCGCGTCGATGCCGGCCGCCGCCAGTTGCTCCTCGGGCGTCGTGGATCCGGGCATAGTCCGCACCGCCAGCCGCGTAACCTGCGGGGTGATGCCCCCGTGCGCGAACTCCGGATCGGTCAGCACCTCCAGCACGGCGTCGGCCAGCCCGCCCTCCGGCCAGTGGTCCTCCGCCACCACGACGCGCCCACCGGTGGCCCGTGCCGCCTCGCGCAGGGCCGCCGCGTCGATGGGCTTGATCGAGTAGCAGTCGATCACCCGCGCTCGGATGCCCCGCTCTTCGAGGAGGTGGGCCGCGCGCAGCGCCTCGTGCGTGGTGACGCCGGCGCCCACCAGCGTGACCTGATCCTCCGCCGACTGCCGCAGCAGCCGGCTGCCGCCGATGGGGAAGGCCTCGCCCCGCGGGTAGAGCACGGGCGTCTTCATCCGCGTCGTGCGCATGAACACGAGGCCCGGGCGGTCCACCATCTCCGCGACCAGAGCCGCGGTCTGGTTGCCGTCGCACGGATAGAGCACCGTGGACCCGGAGACGGCGCGCATCATGGCCAGGTCCTCCAGGCCCATCTGCGACGGCCCGTCCTCGCCGATGCTGACCCCCGCGTGCGAGCCGCACAGCTTCAGGTTGGCGCGGGAGATGGCGGCCATGCGGATGAAGTCGTAGGCGCGCGTGAGAAACGCGGCAAACGTCGAGACGAACGGCTTCCATCCCCGCGTCTGTAGCCCCACCGCGGCGGCGATCATCTGCTGCTCGGCGATGTACATCTCGAAGTAGCGCTCGGGGTGGGCCTGGGCGAACTTCTCGGCGTAGGTGGAGTTGTTCACCTCACCGTCCAGCACCACGACGTCCGGGCGCGCGTCCCCCAGCGCCCGCAGGACATCCCCGTAGGCCTCGCGCGTGGCGACGCTGCCGCCGACCTCATACCACGGCAGTTCCACCGGGCGGGGGGCCGGGAGCGGCTGCGGCCGCTGGTCATCGGGCGCCGCGACGGTGACCGTGATGCGGGGCCGTTCGCCCAGTTCGGCCAGCGCGCGCGCCGCCTCGTCCTTCGACAGCGCCTTGCCGTGCCACCCGTTCTTGTCCTCGATGAAGGAGACGCCCTTGCCCTTGACCGTGCGGGCGATGACCAGGGCCGGCTGGCCGCTGCCGGCGCCGCTGGTCGCCTCCTGGTAGGCGCGGCCGATCGCCTCGACGTCATGCCCATCGGTTTCGATCGCGCGCCAGCCGAAGGCGCGGGCGCGCGCCGCATAGACCTCCATGTTCCATCCCACCATCGTCTCGCCGCGCTGGCCGAGCCGGTTGACATCCAGGATGACGATCAGGTTGTCCAGTTGGTAGTGGCCGGCGTGCTCAAAGGCCTCCCACACAGAGCCTTCGGCCATCTCGCTATCGCCGTGGAGCACCCAGACGCGGTAGGGCAACCGGTCCAGGTACTTGCCGGCCAGCGCCACCCCGACGCCGATGGGCAGTCCCTGTCCCAGGGCCCCGGTGGCCACCTCCACCCAGGGCAGCACCGGTGTGGGATGCCCCTCCAGGCGGCTGCCCTTCTTGCGATAGGTCATCAGTTCGTCGGGGCTGATCGCGCCGGCCGCGGCGAGGAGCGGGTACAGGAGCGGGGTGGCGTGCCCTTTGGAGAAGATCAGGCGGTCGTTGTTGGGGTGCTGCGGGTCGGCGAAGGCGTAGCGCAGGTACCGGGCGAGCAGCACGGCCATCAGTTCGGCGGCGGAGAGCGCGGACGTGGGATGCCCGGAGCCCGCCGCGGTGGTCATGCGGATGGCGTCGGCGCGCAGCTGCTGGGCGAGGTCGCGAACCTGTTCCGTCCAGGTGGCCATGGCTATTCCGGCGCCTCGGTCGTCGCCCGCACCGCCGCCGGCTTGCCCTGCTGGAACTCGTCGATCCCCTGCGCCAAGGCGACCCAGGCCAGCGTGGCGCACTTCACCCGGACGGGAAACTTGCGCACCCCCTGCAGCGCCGCCAGGTCGGTCTCGTCAAAGGCCGACGCCTGGCCGTGCATCATCGCCTTGAAGGACTCGACCAACCCGCGCGCCTCCGCCAGCGTCTTGCCGCGCATCTCTTCGGTCATCATCGACGCGGAGGCCTGGCTGATGGAGCAGCCCCGCCCCTCAAAGTGGACGTCCTGAATCACGCCGTCTTCCAGGCGGACGTAGATCGAGAGTTCGTCGCCGCAGAGCGGGTTCGCCCCCTCCACGGTGATGTGAGCGTCGGCGAGATGCCCGCGGTTCCGAGGATGGGCGTAGTGGTCGAGGATGACTTCGCGGTAGAGATCGTCTAAGGCCACGTCTCGGTCTCCTTCCGGCCGCGGGCCGGGACCGTGACGTGCCTAGCGGTCCCGCACCGCGGTGCGCGGGGTGAAGAGCCGCCGCACGACCTCCAGGCCCCGCGTCAGGGTGTCGATGTCCCCCGGGGTATTGTACAGGTAAAGGCTCGCCCGTGTAGACGCGGACAGGCCCAGGCGGCGGTGCAGGGGCTGCGCGCAGTGGTGCCCGGCGCGCACGGCGATCCCCTCCTGATCGAGCACCTGGGCCACGTCGTGCGGGTGCGCCCCCTGGACGTCGAAGGCGATGGCGCCGCCGCGCTGCTCCACGTCCTCCGGGCCGTACACGCGGACGCCCCGCACCTCACGCAATTGCGCCAGGGCGTAGCGTGTCAACTGCCGCTCGTGCTCCCGGATCGCCGCCAGGCCGAACCCTTCCAGGTAGTCGATCGCCGTCGCCCAGACGATGCAGTCGGCGATGTTGGGCGTGCCCGCCTCGAACTTGTAGGGCGGGTCCTTGTAGGTGGAAGAATCGAGCTGCACGAGCATGATCATCTCGCCGCCGCCGTGGAAGGGCGGCATCGCGTCCAGCAAGTCGTAGCGCGCCCACAGCGCTCCCGCCCCGGTCGGCCCACACATCTTGTGCGCGGAAAATGCCAGGAAGTCGCACCCCAGGGCCTGCACGTCCACCGGCATGTGGGGCACGCTCTGCGCCCCGTCCACCAGGACCAGGGCGCCGGCGGCGTGCGCCCGGCGCGTGATCTCCTCCACGGGGGTGATCGTCCCGAGCACGTTGGACTGATGCGTCAGGGCGACGAGCTTCGTCCGCTCGGTGAGCAGCGTGTCCAGTTCCTCCAGTGCCAACCGGCCCGCCCCGTCGAAGGGAAGGTAGCGCAGGCGGGCGCCCTGCTCCGCGGCCAGCAGCTGCCAGGGGACGATGTTGCTGTGGTGCTCCATCTCCGTGAGGAGGATCTCGTCCCCGGCGCGGATGTTGGCCCGGCCCCAGGTGTAGGCCACCAGATTGATCGCCTCGGTAGTGCCGCGGGTGAAGACGATCTCCTCGGGGCGCGGCGCGTTGATGAAGCGGGCCACGCGGACGCGGGCGTCCTCGTACGCCTGCGTGGCCTTCTCGGCCAGGAAGTAGATGCCGCGGTGGACGTTGGCATTGTACTCCTCGTAGTAGCGCGTCAGGGCCTCCAGGACGATGCGGGGCTTCTGCGAGGTGGCGGCGCTGTCCAGGTAGACCAGCGGTTTGTCGTGCATCCGCTGCTGGAGGATGGGAAAGTCTTCCCGCACCCGTTCAGGGATCATGACCCTGCCTCCCCGGCGCGCCGCGCGCGCCCGCCGTCACCGCACCTTGTGCGGCATCCCCACACCCTTGCGGGGCTGGGGCAGCACTAGAACGTCCGACCCTTCGACCTTCACTTCGTACGTGTTGACGGGGCGAACCGCCGGCAGCGAGAGCACGCGGCCGGTCGGCAGGTGGAAGCGCGACCCGTGCTTGGGACAGGCGACAATCTCGCCGCTCACCGGACCCTCGGCCAGGGAGGCCTCCTCGTGCGTGCAGGTGTCGTCCACAGCGTAGAACGTCCCGCCCACGTTGAACAGCGCGATCCGGTAGCCGTCGACGTCCACCCGCCGCCCCTGTCCGGGGGGGATCTCCTCGACGGTCGCCACTTTTACAAACTCGTTCATCCCCCCGCTCACAACTCCGCGATCTTGCGGCCGATCTCCTGTTGCATCTGCTCCCCCAGCCGCGGCAGCGGCACCCGGTCGAACACCTCGGCGAAGAAGCCGTCCACCACCATCTGCACCGCCTGCCGCCGCGTCAGGCCCCGGCTCATCAGATAGAAGAGGTGCTCGTCGTTCAGCCGGCTGGTCGCCGACCCGTGCGTGCAGCGCAGGTCGTTGGCCATGATCTCCAGTTTGGGAATGCTGTCCGACTTCGCGCCCGTGTTCAGGATGAGGTTGCGGTTGGACTGAAAGGCGTTGGTCTTCTGCCCGCCGGGGTGGACGCGGATCAGGCCGGCGAAGACCGTGCGGGCGCGGTCCTTCACCGCACCCTTGTACAGCAGGTCGCTCAGGGTGTGCGGCGCCAGGTGCTCCTGCAGCGTATGGAAATCGAAGTGCTGCGTGCCGTCGCCGAAGTACAGCCCCAGCATCTCCGACTGGCTGCCCGGCCCCTCCAGTTTCGACTCGATGTCCGTCTTCACCAGGCTGCCGCCGAAGGCGACGATCAGGCTGTGCAGGGCGGCGTCCCGGCCGAGACGGGCGCGGATGAGGCCGAATTCCCAGACGTTCGCCCCCCAGTCCTGAAAGGCGACGTAACGCACCTGCGCGCCGTCCCGCAGGATCAGTTCGGCGGCGTTGCTGACGACGGTCTGCCGGCTCATGCCGTCGGAACCGAAGACGTCGAGGAACGTGACCTTGGACCCCTCGCCGGCCACCAGCAGCGTGTGCGGGAAGAGGCCGGCGCCGGGAGTGTTCAGCCACGTGCTGGTGACCAGCGGCAGCGTGACCTCGACACCCGGTGGGACGTACAGGAACGTGCCGCCGGTCCGCAGGGCGGCGTGCAGGGCGCGGAACTTCAGTTCGTCGGGTCGGATCACGGAGAGGAAGTGCTCGCGCACCAGGTCGGGCGCCTGACGCACCGCCTGATCCAGGTCGAGGAAGAGCACGCCCTGCCGCTGCGCCGCCTCGTCCAGCACGTGCTGCACGGTGCGCCCGTCGCGCTGCACGAGCAGACCCGCCCGCTCCTCCCCGCCCGCAAGGGCGGCGGCCCGCGGAGGCAGGGCGGCCGCGACCGGCCCGGTCCCGTCAACGAGGGCCCGCAGTGCATCCAGCCGCAACCCGCTGATGTCGGTGCGGCGCCACTCCTCCTGCGTCGGGTCGGGCAGCGGCAGCGACTCGTACACACCCCAGGCCGCCAGGCGCTGCTCCCGCATCCAGACTGGTTCCCCGGTCCGCGCGGAGATCGCTTCTACGGCCTCGCGACTGATCACCGCTCCTGTCCTCTCCTCTACGATTCGTTCGCTCATCCGTTGCGCCCTGTGCGCATGTCGCCCTGGCACGGAAAGGGCAGGGAGCCACAGTCCGCACCCTGCCCTTCGGCCACGCTCGCGAGGTCGGTTACCCCACTGAGCCTTCCATCTCCATGGCAATCAGCCGGTTCAACTCTACCGCGTACTCCAGCGGCAGTTCCTTGGTGATCGGCTCGATGAAGCCGCGTACGATCATCCCCATCGCCTCATCCGCCTTGATGCCGCGGGCCATCAGGTAGAAGAGCTGCTCGTCCGAGATCTTACTGACCGTGGCCTCGTGCGTGATCTGCACGTCCTCCTCGTCGATCTCCATGTAAGGGTAGGTGTCCGAGCGGGAATGCTCGTCCAGGATCAGGGCGTCGCAGCGCACCGCGCACTTGCTGCCCTCCGACCCGCTGTAGACCTTCACCAATCCGCGGTAGCCGGCTCGGCCGCCGTCCTTGGCAATGGACTTGCTGACGATACTGGACTGGGTGTGGGGTGCGGCGTGAATCACCTTGCCGCCCGGGTCCTGGTGCTGCCCCTTCCCGGCGTAGGCCACGGAAAGGATCTCCGCCTTCGCACCGGGCTCTACCATGTAGACAGACGGGTACTTCATCGTGATTTTTGAGCCGATATTCCCGTCAATCCACTCCATCGTGGCGTCGCGGTAGGCCACGGCGCGCTTGGTCACCAGGTTGTAGGTGTTGGTGGACCAGTTCTGGATCGTCGTGTAGCGGCAGCGCGCGCCCTCCTTGACGATGATCTCCACCACGGCGCTGTGCAGCGAGTCCGTGACGTAGATGGGCGCGGTGCACCCTTCCACGTAGTGCACGTAGGAGCCGGGCTCGCAGATGATCATCGTGCGCTCGAACTGCCCCGCCTTCTCCGCGTTGATGCGGAAGTAGGCCTGCAGCGGGATGTCCACGTGCACGCCCGCCGGCACGTAGACGAACGACCCGCCGGACCAGACCGCGGAGTTGAGGGCGGCCAGCTTGTTGTCCTCCGGCGGGACGACGGTGCCGAGGTACTCGCGCACCAGGTCGGGATACTGCTTCAGCGCCGAGTCCGTGTCCAGGAAGATGACGCCGAGCTTCTCCCACTCTTCCTTGAGATTGTGGTACACCGACTCCGAGTTGTGGACGATTAGGCCTTCCGCGACGAAGTTATGCGGGCCGTCCACTTCGATGTCATACACCGGGGCAGTACCCGCAAGGATAATACTTTCAATCTTCCGAAACCCGACGAACTCGTTGGTATGAACGCGAAAAGTGGTTCCTCCTGCACCTGAATAGTCGTGATAGTGCCGCCGCTTCCCGAACCGCTCTGTCCGCTGGCGCGAGCGGCAGCCCAGCCGCTCGAAGTGGCCAGCAAACTGCATCCGATATCCGACGATTCGGCGGTCTGTCCCCTTCGGGTCCCGGGACTCAAACCGAAAGACGGACGACGTCGGCAGCCCACAGAGCGCGGCGAGTCCCTTGACACTCTGCAACAACGGCTCATTGCTGCTGGTCAGCACCACGTCGTGATTCTTCGCGGCATCCCGCACGTATCCGTCGGCATCGACGTACCCGCCGAGGAAAGCCAGAATTTGCTCCTGAGGGAGCGCGGAGACCCAGGCGGGGACTTCCTTCGTGCGCGCTCGGCCCGCGAAGCCGTTCGCCTCAAGGTAGTTCGCCAAAACGCTGGAGTAGACGGTCATCCGGTATCGGTCACCATTACGCGCTGGGATACCAAAGAGCGCTTGCGTGACACGACCGAGTTCTCGCCGCAGGCCGTCGTCCGATTCGGGGATGGCGAACTCGACCCTAGCCTTCGCGCCGTCTCGATGAATGAAGCCGTCACCGACATACAAACCCAGCCACCACATGAGATCGGCTGAGCTCTGCCTGGGCAGCGAGATCGGCGTGTGGCGGCGGGAAATAGGAGCGACCTCTCTGAGATCGTAGGGCTGCCCCGTATCAGGCAGCTTCTTGGCTACCGCAACGAGGTCGCCCACCTTCAACTCATGCAGGTACTTCCAGGTGCGGCGGTAGCGACCGCGTTGCTTGCCCGCCTTCCGCCGGTACTCCAGAACCAGGAACGGATGATTGGACGTGGCCTTGATGGTGCAATTTCCCACGCGGACCTGAAAGACCTCGCGCTCACCCTTGAAGTCCCTCGCCGTGACCCGCGCTGGAATTAGCCGCTCGGACGCCTCATCGAATGCGAAGACACTGTCCCCGGATCGGACTTCGCTGATTGGCACAAGCCCGCGGGCTGTGTACACACGCGTGTCGGCACTGAGGCACTCGTACTGCGCACCTACTCCGGCCAGGTACTTCTTCTCCGCCTCGGGGATGCCCAGGCGGTCGAAGGTGCGCTTGATCTCCGCCGGGACCTCCTCCCAGGTGCGGCCTTTCCCCTCCGTCGGTTTCAGGTAGTAGTAGATGTCGTTGAAGTCGATCTGGCCGAGGTCGGCGCCCCAGGTGGGCATCGGCCGGCGCGTGAAGTGCTCGTAGGCGTGCAGGCGGAAGGCCCGCATCCAGTCGGGCTCGCCCTTCATGTGGGAGATCTGGTTCACGACGTCGGCGTCCAGGCCCTTGCGCGCCTTGAAGACGTACTTGTCCTGCGAGTCGTGGAACCCCCACTTGTAACGCTCGAGGTCAATCCCCAGCGGGCTTGTCGATGCCATCGGCTCCCCCTAATGTACCACCCAGAAAACCTTGCCCGCGCGGCGCACGGCCCCGCTCGCCGCGACTTCCGAGTGGATCACGTCCACCTGCGACTTGATCCCCTCATAGCCACTCCGCTCCAGCTCCTCCGCCAGTTCGGCGCCGCCGGAGACGACCAGCCGGCCGTCAAAGATCACGTGCACGTAGTCCGGCTTGATGTAGTGCAGGACCCGGGAGTAGTGCGTGATCACCAGGATCCCCATCTGCCCTTTGGCCGCGTCAAACATCCGGTTCACGCCGTCGGCGACGATCTTCACCGAGTCGATGTCCAGCCCGGAGTCGGTCTCGTCCATGATGGCGATCTCCGGCTCGAGCAGGGCCATCTGCAGGATCTCCGCGCGCTTCTTCTCCCCGCCGCTGAAGCCTTCGTTGATATAACGGCCGGTGATCGCGGGGTCCATCTTCAACTCCTCGATCTTCGCGCGGAGGATCTTCTGGAACTCGCCGACCGGGATCAATTCCTTGCTGTAGCCGCGCCGCGCGCTGACGGCGGTGCGCAGGAATGAGGCCATCGTCACCCCCGGGATGGCCACGGGGTACTGGAAGGCGATGAAGAGCCCCTTGCGGGCTCGCTCGTCGGGAGCCATGGCCAACAGGTCCTCGCCCTTGTAGAGGACGTCCCCCTGCATCACCTGGTAGAAGGGGTTGCCCATCAAGACGTTGGCCAGGGTGGACTTGCCCGACCCATTGGGCCCCATCAGGGCGTGCACCTCACCCTTGTTCACGGTGAGGTTGACGCCCTTGAGGATGACCTTTTCCTCGACCTGCACGTGCAGGTCCCGAATCTCCAGGTCCACGGGACCACCTCAATTGTTGACTGCGCTACTCAACAATCCCGCCTTCATTCTATTGAGTCGCGCGGCCGCCGTCAAACGCCCTCTGCCGCCTCCCCAGCGTGCCGGAAGGGCGCGGAATCCTCAACTGGCGGCGGGAGTCTGGGTGACCTCTTGCTCGAGTGACTGGCGGGCGGCCTCCGGGAGGAAAGCGGCGTTGGCGGCGTGCCGCATCAGGCCGGTGACCGTCTCCAGGGACAATCCCAGGGCCGCTTGAACCGCGGTCAGTTCCTTCGTCAGGTCGGTCTTCAGCAGCATGGGGTCGTCGCTGTTGACCGTCACCGGTACGCCCGCCTTGAGCAGCGTGCGCAGCGGGTGATCGGCCAGGGAGGGCACCAAACCCAGGCGGAGGTTGCTGGTGGGGCAGATCTCGAGCGTGACCTGATGTTCCCGCAGGTAGGCCAGCAGGTCGGGGTCCTCCACGGCGCGGATGCCGTGCCCGATGCGCTGTGCCCCCAACTGGTGGATCGCGATCCAGATGCTGGTGGGACCGGTGAACTCGCCCGCGTGCACGGTGATGCCCAGGCCGGCGGCGCGCGCTTTGTCTACCGCGCGCATGAACATCGCGGGCGGGTAGTTCGCCTCATCGCCCGCCAGGTCGATCCCCACCACACGCAGGTCCCGGCAGGCGGCCGCCTCGGTGACGATCGCTTCCGCCTCTTCCGGGCCGCGCTCGCGGACGACCGTCACGAGAAACGCGCTGTGCACCCCCGGCTCCGCGGCGGCAGCGGCCTCGGCCATCGCTTCGAGCATCGGCCGCACACCCAGGGTCGTGAATCCGCGGCGCCCGCCCACCCGGATCTCGACATAGCGGACGTTGTCCGCCGCGGCGGCGGCCAGCAGGTCGGCCGTAATGCGGGTGATGTTCTCCGTCGTGTAGGCCTCGTCGGGGATGCGCCCCGCCCGGTTGGCATAGCGCAGCCGGCGCAGCCGGTCGTACCCGGTGAAGGCGCCGGGGTCGGCGATCAGGTGCGGGTCCGCAATGGTGGGATCGTCAGGGTGCTGCTGCCCGAGCAGGCGGCGGAGCCGGAGCGAGGTTTCCAGGTGCAGATGCAGTTCGACCTTCGGTAGAGTCCGAATCAGGTGGGGCATTGATGCCATTATATGCGACAGGCGACAGGGGGGCCAATCACCGCCCCCTGCGGACTTCCCAACCCCCTTTCCGTCGATATAATGGATAGGTATTCAAACGGGCCGGCGAACCATTGCGCCCGTTGGAGGAGCGGATGGCGTCAAAGCGTGGGGGGGCGAAGGTGCGGGCGGAGCGCACTCCGGCCGGGCCGGACCTGGCCTCCTCCGTCCCCTGGTACCGCCTGATGGTCCTCACCCGGCGCTTTGAAGACGAAGCCGAGCGGGCCTTCCGCCGGGGGAAGATCGGCGGTTACCTCCACCTCTACAGCGGACAGGAGGCGGTGGCCGCCGGATTTCTGGCGGCGATCCGCGCGGACGACATCTTCTTCACTGCCTACCGCGACCACGCCCACGCCATCTTCCGCGGCACGCCGCCGCAGGCGGTGATGGCCGAACTCTTCGGCAAGCAGACAGGCGTGGCCAAGGGCAAGGGCGGGTCGATGCATCTCTTCGACGTCCCCCGCGGGTTATACGGAGGCTATGGGATTGTCGGCGCGCACATTCCCCTGGCCACCGGCGCGGCCTACGCCCTGCGCTACCAGGGCACCGACCGCATCTGCCTCTGTTTCCTCGGGGACGGGGCGATGAACTCCGGGTCCTTCCATGAACCCGTGAACATGGCCGCCGTCTGGGGCCAGGACGGCATGTGCCCCATCGTGTACATTGTCGAGAACAACAAGTACGCCATGGGCACGTCCGTGGACCGATCCACCGTGGTCACGCATCTCGCCTCCAAGTTCGGCCTGCACGGCATCGAGAATGAACAGGTCGACGGGCAGGACTTTCTGACGGTGCGGCGGGCCGCGGAGCGCATCGTCGCGCGGGTCCGTGCCACGGGCCGCCCCTACGCCATTGAAGCGATCACCTACCGGCTGGTCGGCCACGGCGCGGCCGACCTCTTCCAGCCCTACCGCAACAAGGGAGAGGTCGAGGAATGGAAGCAGCGCGACCCGATCCAGATCCTCGAGCGCGAACTGCACCGGGCCGGGGTCCTGGACGACGCGCAGGTGGCCGCGATCCACAAGGAAGCGGAGGAGAAGGTCGCCGCCGCCATCAAGTACGCGGAGGAGAGCCCCGAGCCGCCGCCGGAGGAACTCCCCCGCGACGTCTCCGCGCAGGGCTAGCCCATGGCGCAGGTCTTGACGTTCCGCGACGCGCTGCGCGCCACCTTGATGGAGGAGATGGACCGCAACCCTGCGGTCGTCCTCCTGGGCGAGGACATCGGCGTCTACCAGGGCACCTTCCGCATCACCGCCGACTTCCTGACACGCTTTGGGCCCAAACGGGTCATCGACACGCCGATCTCCGAACTCGGCTTCGTCGGCGCGGCCGTCGGCATGGCGATGCTGGGGCTGCGTCCCGTGGTCGAGGTGATGACCTGGAACTTCTCCCTGCTCGCCGCGGACCAGATCCTGAACAACGCGGCGAAACTGCGCTACTTCTCCGGCGGCCAGGTGAACGTCCCGCTGGTGATCCGCGGGCCCAACGGCGCCGGCGTGCAGCTCTCGGCGCAGCACTCCCAGAGCCTGGAGGCGCTCTACGCCCATTTCCCCGGACTGTGGGTGGTGGCGCCGGCCACGCCGGCGGACGCGCGGGGGCTGCTCCTGACCGCGCTGCGCGGTAAGGACCCGGTGGTCTTCCTGGAGAACGCCGCCCTCTACGGCGCGAAGGGCGAAGTGCCCGACGGCGACGCCCCCATCCCCTTCGGGCAGGCGGAGATCATGCGCCGCGGGCATGACGTGACGATCATCTCGTACAGCCGGATGGTGCACCTGGCACTGACCGCGGCGGAGCAACTGGCGCAGACGGGCATCGAGGCGGAGGTGATCAACCTGCGCACGCTGCGGCCGCTGGACCGCGAGACCCTGATCCGCTCCGTGCGGCGGACGCACCGGGCGGTGGTGGTGCAGGAGCAGTGGCGGCCCTTCGGCGCCGCCGCCGAGATCGCGGCGGTCATCTACGAGGGCGCCTTTGACCTGCTGGACGCGCCGGTGGAGCGCGTCACCGGAGCGGATGTGCCGATGCCCTACGCCCGCAACCTGGAACTGCTGGCCCTCCCCCACGAGCGCGACATCGTCGCCGCCGTCCAGCGGACCCTCTACCGCCAGTAGGAGACGACCCCGATGGCCGAGGTGATCATGCCGAAGATGGGGGACGCCATGACGGAGGGTAAGGTCCTCCGCTGGATGAAGCACCCCGGCGACACGGTGGCCGCGGGCGAGGCCATCGCCGAGATCGAGACGGACAAGGTCAACGTGGAACTTCCCGCCGAGGAGAGCGGTACGCTGACTGAGATCCTCGCCGCGGAGGGCGCGACCGTTCCTGTGGGTGGCGCCATCGCCGTGATCCTGAAGCCGGGGGAGGAAAGGGCGGGAGCGGGGACGCCCTCCGCTACGGAACGACACTCCGCTTCGGGCGCCCCCGCTCCCGCCCCCTCAACTGCCAAGCCGCCGGAGCCCGGCGCGGCGCCGACACCCGAACGGATCCCCCCCGAGGAGCGCATTAAGGCGTCCCCGCTGGCGCGGCGGCTGGCGCGGGAGCGCGGGATTGATCTGGCCGAGATTCAGGGCACCGGACCAGAGGGACGTATTACTAAGGAAGATGTAGAGGCGTTCCTCACGCGGCGCGCGGCGCCGCGGGCCGAAACCCCGGCACCTTCCACTGAAGACGTCCCGCTGACCCGGATGCGGCAGACGATCGCCCGGCGGATGGCGGAGAGCAAACAGCAGGCGCCGCACTTTTACGTCACGGTTGAGATCCTCATGGACGAGGCCCTGGCCCTTCGCGCCCGGCTGAACGTCGACCTCGGCGAGAAAGTGGTCTCGGTCAACGATCTGATCCTCAAGGCGGCGGCCCGGGCGCTGCGCACCTTCCCCAACCTCAACGGCAGCTTCACGGGGGAATCCCTGCGCCGCCACGGCGAGATGCACATGGGGTTTGCCCTCGCGCTGCCCGAGGGACTGATCGTCCCGGTCATCCGCCACTGCGACCGGAAGAGCATTCCCGAGATCGCCCGGGAAGCCAAAGATCTGGGCGAGCGCGCGCGGACGGGGCGGCTGCATCCCGACGAACTCCAGGGCGCGACCTTCACCGTGAGCAACCTGGGGATGTTCGACGTGGAAAACTTCATCGCCAT
>LDXQ01000065.1 GCA_001443485.1 Candidatus Sysuimicrobiota bacterium CSP1-3 | reverse complement strand
TTCCCGGTGCGCCTCGTAGCCGAGGTCGCGCAGCACCTGCCGGCAGTACTCGCTGGCCTGCCGCTCCGAGGCGGTGCAGGATCCCCGCGGGCCGATCGTCACGGAGAGGTGCTCGACGTGCTGGAGAGCCGCCTCACTCATATGCAAACGTCTCCCGGTTGTCGCCGGCCAGCGCGCCGCAGTGTCGGCTTTCCCTCCCTTTCGCCGATGCGGGTCGGAGTTGCGGTTCGCCGCAGCCCGCGGCCCCTCCTGGAGCCGCGGGAGATTCGGGAGAAGGTCCCGGCGTAGTATTCGGACCGCCGATGGGGCATTATCTACAGGGACGAACGGAGTAAACCTCCACGACCTGCCGGGACTCTGAACGGGTAAGGAGGTCCGCATGCGTATCCTCCGGCTGATCGTTGTGTCGCTGCTGCTGGCTCCCGCGCTGCTGCTGGGGCCGGCCCTCGCGCTGCGCGCCGCCGACGTCACCGACGTGCCCGCAGGGGTGTCCTCGGAGGCGGTCAAGGCCTTCAAGCGCGGACTGGAGTTCCACAAGGCCAAGCAGTGGCCGCAGGCGATCAAGGAGTACGAGCGGGCGCTGGCGCTGGGCGGGCGCTTCCCCGAAGCCTTCAACAACCTGGCCTACTGCTACCGCAAGGTCGGCCAGATCGATAAGGCCATCGAACTGTACAGGGTGGCGATCGCGCTGCGGCCGCTCTTCGTCCAGGCGCACGACTACCTGGCGCGGGCCTACCTGGCCAAGGGGGATCGCGCCGCGGCGCTGCACGAGTACGAGATCGTGCGCCGCCTGGACCCGAAACTGGCCGTCTGCCTCTGGGCGGCGATCCAGCGCAACGACCCCGACTACCACGACATGCCGTGGGGCAGCGGCGCAACCCTCCGCTCATCGCCGCCGGTCGCGTAGGCCCCGCGGCCACCGCCCAGGGCCTCGGCCTCCTGCTGCTGCGTCTGGGGCCGGCCGCCGTCTTCCTGGCGCACGGCTACCTCAAACTCTTCGGCGGCCACCACGAACGTACCGTGGCCCTCTTCCTCACCGTGAACATCCCGTACCCCGAGGCGATGGCCTGGGTCATTGGCGCGCTCGAACTGGCCGGCGGGCTGGCGTTGCTGCTGGGGCTACTGGCACGGCCGTTTGCCCTGCTGCTGGCGGTGGAGATGGCCGTGGCCATCCGGAAGGTCCGCCTGGCGCAGGGGTTCGTCGGCGCGACCGAATACGAACTGGTGATCCTCCTCGCCTGCCTGGCGGTGGCGCTGCTCGGACCCGGTTCGCTCTCGCTCTCCCGCGCCTTCAGGCCGCGCTAGCCCGCTCGCCGGGTGTCTGAAGCCTGCCGGAGCAGGGAAAGAATCGAGCACGCGCCAAGTTGACTCTCAGATGTCCAAGGGCAAGCCGGAAGTGCGCTTCCTCCACCTGGCCGACGTCCACCTTGGCGCGTCCTTCCCCTGGCTCGGCGAACGGGGCGCAGCGCACCGGAAACGTCTGCGCCAGACGTTCAGCGACGTCGTACTGCAGGCGACGAACTCGGGCGTCAACCTGGTCCTGATCGCCGGCGACCTCTTCGCCTCATCTCATCCCCACCCGGAACTGACAGAGTTCGTCATCGCGCAGTTCGCCCGCCTCACCACGTCGGGGGTGGAGATCGTCATCGCCGCGGGGGAGGCCGACGCGCTCGACGCGCAGGGAGTCTACGCCGGCGGTGCCTTCGATGGTGTGGCCGGTGTGACGGTGCTGCCCGCCGCGCCGAAGGTGGGGGAGTTCCCCGGGCTCGGCGTGGCGGTCAGCGGTCGCTCCGCCGCCCGCGTGAAGGAGACGGCGGACCCGTTCAAGGGACTGGCGGCCGGCCGGCAGCCGGTGACCATCGGCCTGCTCGCGCTCGATCCGAATCGCGCCGGCGGGCGCGGGGCGCTGGCGCGGGCCATCGCCGGCACCCGCTTTGCCTACCTGGCCCTGGGCGGCAGCCACAAGATGATGGACGTCGGAACGGACGCGGTGCCCGCCTGGTTCCCTGGATCGCTGGAGTTGATGGTCCGCACGGAGGGGCCCGGTGCCGCTCTCCTCGTCGATGTGAGCGCGGAGCGGCCGTCTGTCACCCCGCTGCCGATCGCCCGCGGGCGGGCGCACCGCCTGGTGCTGGAGCCCGCGGCCATTTCTTCGGTCGACGCGCTGGCCGCGGAGATTGAGGCGCTGGCCGACCCGGACCTGTCGCTGGAGGTCCGGCTGACCGGCCGGGCCCGCCCCGCGCAGCACATCGACGGCGCCGCGCTGGAGCGGCGGCTGGCGCCGCGTTTCTTCTCCCTGGAGATCATGGACGAGGCGATGCCGGACCTCGCCTTGCTGGAAGAGGCTCCCGGCCGCAGCGTCACGGTGACCGGCAAGTTCGTGGAGTTGATGACGGCGCAGTTGCAGCAGGCCGGCTCGGAGGCGGAGCGGCGGCGCGTCGGCGCGGCCTACCGGCTGGGGCTGTGGCTGCTGGGCGAGCGGAGGGAACCGGCATGATCCTCCGGCGCCTCCGCATCCGGCGATTCAAGAAGTTCCAGGACACCACGTTCGCGTTCGTCCCGGGGCTGAACATCATCCAAGGGCCCAATGAGTCCGGCAAGACGACGGTCATGGAAGCGCTCTTCGCCGCGCTGCTGGTCAACCCGGCGCAGCCGCAGGCGGGATTCGCCGACCTGACACGGCCGTGGGGCGAACAGCGGCTGGGCGAACTCGTGCTGGAGTTTCAGGTGGACGACGGCTCTTATCTGCTGCGCAAGGACTTCGAGGCCGGTACCGCGCTGCTGCAGCCGCAGGAACGCAAGGGTGCAGTGGACAACCTGCGGGACATTCAGCAGCAGATCCTGGACTGGATGGGGCTGCCCAGCGAAGCCGCGGTGCGTTCCACCGCCTACGTGGGGCAGGGGGAACTGGCGCGCCTCACCGACGACCGGCACCTCATCGGCGCCCGCCTCTCCAAGATCCTCAGCGGCGGCGGTGCGGAGAACGTGGACGCCGCGCTCCGGTGGATCGACGAACGCAGCCAGCATCCCGAGCCCGCCGCGGGCAAGCCGTCCGGCGCTGGGGACGGGCGCCTGCAGGAACTGGTCTCCCAGCAGCAGGAGCTCGAACGCAAGGAGGAACGGGCCCGGACGCTGTGGAGCGAGCTGCGCGCGGCGACCCGCCAACTGGAAGAACTGGAACGGCAGATCGCCATGCGGACCGAGCAGCTGCAGGCCGCGGAGCAGCAGGCAGTACTGCAGCGCCGGCTGGAAGATCTGGAGAAGGAGCTGCGGGAGCAGCAAGATCTGCTCAACCGGCTGGAGAAGCACCTCACCCGCCTGAACAGCCTGGAGACCCGCCTCAAGTCCTTCACCGACCAGAATCAGGCCGCCCTGCAGGCGCTGGTGACGGCGCGCCGCACTGCGCAGAACCTACAGCACGCGCTGCAGACCGGACGCCAGCAGCTGGAACGGGAGGAGGCGACGCTGGAGCAGCTCGGCTCGGGCCACCAGCACGCGCGGCGGCGCGCCGGCGCGGGACTGGTGGTCAGCCTGCTCGGCGCGATGGCGATCACTCTCGGCTTCGTGCTGCCGCACCTGCGCTGGTCCGTGCCCGGGTGGGGCACGATCGCCGCCGGCGCGCTGCTCATGGTCCTCGGGGTGCAGATGCGCGGCCGCGTGGGGGAGACCCAGGCGCTGTACCGGCGGCAGGAGCAGCGGGTGCTGGACCTGCGCAAGAAGGTGGAAGCGGCGCACGCGCAGATGGAGGAGGCGGAGAAGGAACTGCGCGCCAAACTGGCCTCGCTGGGCGCGGAGTCGGTGGAGGCGGTGGAGCAGCGCTTCGCGTCCTACATGGACGTCGCGCGGCAGCAGGAAGAAGCGCGCCTCGCCGTCCAGCAGCTGCTCGGCGGCCGGACGCGGGAGAAGGTCGTCGAGCGGATGCAGGAGGTGGAGCGGGAAGTGGCGGAGGTCCGCGGCCGGCTGCACGATGTGACCGCCAGCGCGCGGGCCACCGAAGCCACGCGCGACCGGCTGCAGCGGGAGAGCCAGGCGCTGCAGAAGGAGGCGGCCGCGTTGGGCGAGCGCAAGGCGCGCATCGAGGGGATGCTGGAGGGGTTACTCGACCGGCCGGAAGGACGGGAGTCCATCGAGGAGCGTATCGCGGCGCTGCGACAACGTCAGGCGCGTGCCGCGGAGATGGCGGAGGTGCTGGCCTTCACGCGGCGGATGCTCGAGGAGGCGCGCAAGCAGTCGTTCTTCCCGGCGCGGGCGCTGCTGGAACGGCGCGCCGGGGAGTTCCTCAAGGTGGCGACGCGCAACGGCTACCAGAAGGTAGCGCTGGAAGAGCGGACGTTGACGCCGCGGGTCTGGGTGGAAGCGGCCCGCGGCTGGAAGGGGCCGGCCAGCCTCAGCCAGGGCACGGTCGATCAGCTGTATCTCGCGCTGCGGCTGGCTCTGCTCGAGGTGATCTGCCAGGGGCGCACCCCGCCGCTCTTCCTCGACGAGCCCTTCGTGTACTTCGACCCGCAGCGGGTGAAGGGCGTCCTCAACCTGCTGGCGACCGCCGCCCGGGAGCGGCAGGTCTTCCTCTTCACCTCCTGGCCGCGCGAGGATCTCCCCGCCGACCAGGTCATCACTCTTTCGGCGGGATCTCCGGCCGCACCCGCCGAGCCGCGATAGCAGCTGGCGGCAGGGCACTCCGCCGACAGATCTCGCTGTAGAGTGTGCTGCTGGACCGGGGCGTGCGGGTCTGCGTCTCGGGATCCATTGCGATGAGGCCGAAGCGCAGCGTCCAGCCGTCCGCCCACTCGAAGTTGTCGATCAAGGACCAGTGGAAGTAACCGCGCACGTCACAGCCCATCCGGCTGGCGCGCCAGAGTTCCATCAGGTGGTCGATGAGAAAACCTGGCCGCAGGTTGTCGTCCTCATCGGGAAGGCCGTTCTCCGTCACATAGATCGGCACCCCGTACTGGTGCGCTTTCAGGAGCACCCGTAACAGCCCCTCGGGATAGACCTCGCCGTAGCCGCCGTCGCTGATGGGTGCGCCGGGTGTGGGGAAGTGGCGGCCGAAGAGCGTGCGGGCGTGGCGCCGGTCAAACTGGACCAGGTCGCGGGAGTAGTAATTCACACCGATGAAGTCGAGGGTGCCCGCGGCCTCCGGCACGCGCACCCGAGGTCCCACCCGCAGGACGCCGTCGCGCAGGGCATCCAGGTAGGCCCAGTTGTACACCCGGTCCGTCACTCCCGCGACCAGCCGGTCCAGCCTCGAGGCGGGACGCGCCGGATCGAAGAGGTGGAGATTCGCGGCCAGGCCGACGCGGGCGTTCGGCTGCGCCTCGTGGAGGGTACGGTAGGCGGCGGCATGGGCGCGGAGGGAGTTGACCGCCGCGTCCCGCGCCTTACGCAGGCCGCCCCCGCCCGGCGGAAATCGTCCGGTCAGGTATCCCAGGACGACGGCGACGTTCGGCTCGTTGATCGTGCACCAGAGGTCAACGAGGTCCCCGAGGCCCGCCGCGGCAAACCGCGCGAAGCGGGCAAACGCCTGCGGCAGTTCGGGCCAGAGCCATCCGCCCCGCGCGGCCACCCACAGCGGGAAGGTGAAGTGGTGCAGCGTGACCATGGGCGCAATACCGCGCTGCCGCAGTCCGGTCAGCATCTCCCGGTAGCGCGCCAGCGCCCCGTCGTCCCACTTCCCGGGACCGCGTTCCAGGCGACTCCATTCAATGGAAAGACGGTGCGCGTTCTGGTGCAGCGCGGCCATGCGGTCGAAATCCGCTTCCGCGGCCCGCCACCAGTCGCCCGCCCGTCCCGCGCGGTGGCCGCGGGCGATCCGCCCGGGCTGCCGCTCCCAGGTCCACCAGTCGTTGTTGCTATTGTCGCCCTCCACCTGATGGGCGCTGGTGGCCGTGCCCCAGAGGAATCCCGAGGGGAAGGTGGGCGGGGAGGGGCTGCTCTGGCTCACATGGAATGGTTGCATGCGCTTCTCGCGTGGGCCGGGATGAACATCCGCGAGCGCTTTCTCTTTCTGTTGAACCAGGAGCCGGAGGCCATCTCCCTGGACGAGGCCGCCCTGCTCGTCGCCGCGGAGGAGTACCCAGACTTAGACATCGCCGCCTACCAGACCCGCCTCGATGCCATGGCCCGTGCGCTGCAGCCCCGCGTGGCGCAGGAGCTGGATCCCGCCCGGCTGGTCCACCTGCTCAACGACTACCTTTTCCATCATCTCGGATTTCGCGGCAACGTCGAGGACTACTACGATCCGCGGAACAGTCTTCTCAACGACGTCATCGACCGCCGCGTGGGCATCCCCATCAGCCTGTCGATCGTGTACATCTCCGTCGGCACGCGGTTGGGGCTACCGCTGGCCGGGGTCTCCTTTCCCCGGCATTTCGCGGTCACCTACCGGGCCAGCCCCGACCCGCTCTTCCTCGATGCCTTCAACCAGGGACGGCTCCTTCGGGAGAGCGACTTTCGCCTCCTGTTCCTCGAGCAGTTCGGCCCGGAGGCCCGCTTCGACCCGGCGGTGCTGCGACCGGCCACGCCCCACGAGATCATTGCCCGGCTGCTGCGCAATCTGAAGTACATCTACGTCGCGCAGGAAGACTTCCCCCGCGCGGTCCGCTGCAGCGAACGCCTCCTGTACGTCACCGCTCTCCCGGCGGATCGGCGCGACCTGGGGATGCTCCTGGCGCGGGACGGGCGGCTACGCGACGCGGTGCCGCACCTGGAGCGCTACCTCAAAGAGGTGCCGGAGGCGGCGGACCGCGCCCAGGTTGAGGCCAACCTGACGCGCCTGCAGCAGGCGCTGAAGCGCCTGAACTAGAGCGAGGCCTCATGTCCAGTCACTTCTCCTGCATCGGGTTCCCCGTCCGGCAGATGAGCGAGTACGAGGCGCTGATGAGAGAGGCGGCGGCGAAGGGGGAACGGTTGCCGCTCCCCGGCGGCGGGATGCTGGCGCGCTGGGAGGTCGGCGACGGCCCGGAGATCTGGGCGCTGGTCGACGCGCAGGGTGAGGTCATTGACGCCACGCCCTTCTATCACATCGGAACGCCGCTGCGCGTGGCCGTGACGGCGCACGGAGAGGATCCCGACGAGGAGGCGGAAGGGTGGGTGGAGGGCTGGGTGGAGCCGGTCGAGCCCGACGAGCCGATCTCCGGCGCCTTTCCGGTGCGCATCGACCTGGTGAACTTTCCGCTGGTGCGGGCCCGCCTCCGCGTCGGCGATGTGGTGCCGATCGAGTTCTGCGGCATCGCCCACGAGGCGGCGCTCTATGAGGACACCGGGGCCTACGAGACGGCCGGGCGGGTGCAGTACCAGCCGCCGATGCGATCCTTCCTCTCCCTCTCGCACTTCGCCGCCGATGAACCGGAGGGTGAGCCCGAAGCCACGGCCCTCATCTCGGGCATCATCGACGACGCCCACCTGCTGACCAATCGGGAGACCGGCGCGCCCTACTGGCGGCTGGGCGTGGCGACAGAGAAAGTCTCGGCGTGGGTGCTGGCGGACCGGGAGACGCTGCCGGCGGAGCCACAGCGGGGCAACATCGTCGCCGCCTCCTGCTGGATCGTGGGGCGGGTTATTCTCCCTGAATGAGGGTCTCGTCCACCCGCCGGTAGGCGAAGAGTTCCTCCGGCCGAAACCACATCTTGATCTCGAATTCGGCCTCGTCCACCGTGCCGGAGGCATGGATCATGTTGCGCACGGGGCGGCGCTGCAGGTTGGCCACCGTCGGGGAGTCGATGGAGAAATCGCCGCGGATGGTACCGGGGGCGGCGCGGAAGGGCAGCGTGTCGCCGACGATCTTCCGCGCGGTGCCCACCGCCTGGATGCCGTCGAGGACGAAGGCGACGACCGGACTGCTGGACACGTAGTCGATCAGCCAGCCGCGCACGGCCCGGCCGATGGTCAGCGGGTCGTCGCTGCCGGTCTGTTGCTTGACGTCGAGTCCCGCGGCGGCAAAGGCCTCTTGGGTCTTCCCGCCAAGGGTGCGGAGGAAGTCTTCATTATTCGGGTAGTGCTTTTCCAGGAAGTCGGGCTTCGCGTGGACCATCTTCAGCCCGACGACCTTCAGGCCGGCGCGCTCGAACCGGCGCAGCACCTCGCCGACCAGGCCGCGCTGCACCCCGTCGGGCTTGATGAAGATCAGCGTGCGTTCATGACGGACGTCACCCATGTCGCCTCCAGGATTCTCGTTTCTCTAAGAGGCTACCTCCACCGAATGGTTGGTCCGCGCGGATTCCAGGATGGCGTCGCAGACGAGCGCGGCGCGGTAGCCGTCCTCAAACGTGGCGCCGTTGGGCCCGACCGGCGCGCCAGCGACGATCGCGGCTAGAAAGTGGTAGATCTCGTGGACAAACGTGTGCTCCCAGCCAAGGATGTGCCCGGGCGGCCACCAGTGGCTCAAGAAGGGATGCTCGCGGTCGGTGACGAGCACGCGGCGGAATCCCCGGGTCTCCTTGCGGCCTTCCTCGGTCCAGTAGACTTCGAGCTCGTTCAGTCGCTCCAGGTCGAAGGAGATCGAGCCGGCCGTCCCGTTGATCTCGAGGGCGAGATGGTTCCGCCTGCCGGCGGCGACGCGGGACGCCTCCAGCGTGCCGACCGCGCCGCCGGCAAACTCCACGACGGCGGCGAAGGCGTCATCGACCTCGACGGGGGCAGGGGCCGTCGCGCCCGGCAGGGGCCGCTCGCCGACGAAGGTCCGCACCGTCGCCGTGACGCGCCGGGGCTCGCCAATCAAGAAGCGGGCCAGGTCCACGATGTGGGAGCCGAGATCCCCAATCGCGCCGCTGCCCGCCGCCTCGCGCTCGAGCCGCCAAGTCCGGGGGACTGTGGGGTCGGTCAGCCAGTCCTGCAGATAGCGGGCGCGGAAGTGGCGGATCTCCCCCAACGCGCCCGCGGCGATCAGGTCGCGGGCCTGCCGGATGGCGGGAACGAAGCGGTAGTTGAACGCCACCATGTGCTTCACCCCGGCCCGGGTCACGGCGTCCAGCATGCGCTGCGCCTCGGCGGCGGTCCGGGCCAGGGGCTTCTCGCAGAGCACGTGCTTGCCCGCGGCCGCCGCGGCGATGCAGGGCTCCGCGTGCAGATGGTTAGGCCCTCCATTGTCAAACAACTGGACCCGATCGTCCGCCACCAGGGCGCGCCAGTCCGTGTAGTACGTCTCATAGCCGTAGCGGGCGGCCGCGTCCCGCACCGCTGCCTCGTCGCGTCCACAGATCGCCACGAGCCGGGGAATCGCCGGGGGCGGGGACATCATGTACGCCATTGTCTTGAAGGCATGACTGTGGGCTTTGCCCATGAAGGCGTATCCGAGCAGGCCGACGCCGATGTGAGGGATCTGTCCGTGACCCGACCCCACCGTCCCCGTACCCATCTGCCCGATCATGTCATCCTCCCCGGTCGTTGGACGCCGGACGCCGCACGGGCGCGGTCTCCAGGAAGCGGAGGGTCTCATCCCTCGAGCGCACCCCCGTCGTCCCGCCCACAGCGGTGACGCAGAGCCCGCCGACGGCATTGGCGAACCTGGTGGATGTCTCCAGATCCCACCCGGCCAGGTATCCCGCCAGGAATCCACCGCAGAAGGCATCGCCCGCGCCCGTCGTGTCGACCGCGGGGACGGCAAACGCCGGCACGTGGCCACGCCAGGACCCGCCGTCCACGTACGCCCCGGCTTCGCCCATCTTCACGGCGACCACACCCACGCCCCGTGCGCGCAGGGCGGCCCCGATCGCCCCCGGATCCCGGACACCCGCCACGCTCGTCAGCTCCTCCTGGTTCCCAAAGAGCAGGTCCACGTACGGCAGGCAGGGCGCCAGGGCGCTCATCCATCGCCCCTGCGGATCCCACGCGGTGTCCAGACTGGTGCGGCACCCCGCGGCCTTCGCCCGCCGGAACAACTCCGCGGCCGGCGGGCCGTCCAGCGCCGGCAGGATGAAAAACCCTCCCAGGTGCAGCACCCGCGAGCGCGCCAGGAGTTCATCCGGCACGTCCTGCGCCACGAGACGCCCGTTGGCGCCCAGGAGATGAAGGAAGGAGCGCTCCCCGCCGCTGGTCACGGTCACCACCGTCGCCGCGGTGCGGCTCTCCGCGTCCTGCCGCAGGTGCACTTCCACGCCGTGCGCGCGCAGGCCGTCGGCCAGGTACGTCCCGAGCGGATCGCCGCCGACGCGTCCGACGACGGCGCTGGAGACGCCTAACTTCGCTAGGGTGACCGCCGTGGTGTACGCGAGCCCGCCGCCGTGCAGTTCGATGTGCTCCACCAGTGAGAGGCGGCCGGGCTGCGGCCACGCATCCACGGGGCGAACGATGACGTCCGCCACCACCACACCGACACACGTCACCTCAGGCATTGGGTTGGTCCGCAGCGGTGACCGGCGGGTTCATCGAAGTGGGCGCGGGGTAGGTTAGACGGCCATGCGCGACGATCCTGCCGGGGGCCGCGGCGGGCGCGGCGCTCCTCGGAAGGTGAGAGGCGGCGGGGTGGCCAAAGTAGAGTGTCCGGATCGACGAATGAGGACGCCCTCCCAGAAGACGTTTGTCCGCCGCCTGCTGCGCTGGTACCGCCGGCGCGGCCGGTCGCTACCCTGGCGCCGCACGACCGACCCCTACCGCATCCTGGTCTCCGAAGTGATGCTGCAGCAGACGCAGGTGGAGCGGGTCATTCCCAAGTACCGTGAGTTCCTCCGCCGCTACCCGTCCATCGCGGACCTGGCGCGGGCGCACGTACGAGAAGTGCGGGAGGTCTGGTACCCGCTCGGCTACAACATCCGGCCGGTGCGGCTGTGGGAAATTGCCAACGCGGTTGTCCGCCGGTACGACGGGCAGATCCCGGCCCAGCGCGATCGGCTGCTGGCACTGAAGGGGATTGGGCCGTACACCGCGGGGGCAGTGCTGGCCTTCGCCTACGGGCGGCGCGTGCCCGTGCTGGACACCAACGTGCGGCGGGTGCTGCGGCGGGTGTTCTACGGCCGGCGCACGCCCGACGGCGTCCTCTGGCGGCTGGCCGCACGCCTGCTGCCGCGCAACGCCTACGACTTCAACCAGGCGCTGATGGATTTCGGCGCCACCCTCTGCACCGCGCGGGCCCCGCAGTGCCCGGTGTGTCCGATGCGGGACGTCTGTAAGAGCTACCCCCGCTTCGCCCGCCTGGCCACCCGCCGCACCGCGCGCCGTCGACGGGTCTGACCCGCCCGCCCGCGCGGCCCGCGGGCCTGGGGCCGCCGGGCCATCCACGGCGGCGCGCCCCGATACTTCGCCGAGGGGCAAAGGCGGTTCAACGGACAGACGGGGCAGCGCGGGTTGCGGGCGGTGCAGATCTCCCGCCCGAAGAAGATCAGCCGCAAGGAGAAGGCCGACCATTCCTCGCGCGGGATGAACCGCATCAGGTCCTGCTCGATCTTTTCGGGGTCGTCTTGCCCCGTCAGGCCGAGACGCTGGCTGAGGCGGCGCACGTGCGTGTCGACGACGACGCCGGGCACGCCGTAGTAACCGCCGAGAATGACGTTGGCCGTCTTCCGGCCGACGCCTTCCAGCATCAGGAGCTCTTCCATCGTCGACGGCACCTCGCCGCCAAAGCGCTCCACCAGGGTGTGGGAGGCGGCCATGATCGCCTTGGTCTTCTGGCGGAAGAACCCAGTCGGGCGGATCAACTCCTCGAGTTCCCGCGGGTCGGCGTTGGCGAAGTCCGCCGCAGCCCGGTAGCGCTGGAACAGCGCGGGGGTGACGCGATTGACCATCGCGTCGGTACACTGCGCGGAGAGGATCGTGGCCACCAGCAGCTGCAGTGGGTTTTCATGACGCAACGGCACGCGCGGGTCGGGGTAGCGGCGCCGCAGGACCGTGATGATCTTCCGCCCCCGGGCGCGCGCGGCGGCGAGCGACTCGCGGGTCGGCAGGCGGATGGCTGCGGGCATGCCTCTATGCTACCGGGGCGGGGCGGAGTGCGGCAAAACGAGCAGGGTTCGCCGGGGCAGACGGGCAACAATGCTTACCATGACACAGCGCGTCGAGGCCGCCCGGGGGCAGATGGTGACGGAGGGGATCGACCTGCTCACCATCCCGCCGGGCGATGATCTGCTCTACCTGCTCGGCTATACTCCGCACCTGGACGAGCGCCCCTGCTACTTGTTCGTCGGCCGGGAGGAGGTCCTCTTCCTGGTGCCGGACCTGAACGCGGCCGCGGCGGCGCCCCGCGTCCCGTTTCCCACGCTCACCTACTCCGACGCCGCCGGCCCCCGCGGCGCGCTGCGGGACGCGCGGACGCGCCTGGGGCTGCCGCGGAACGTCGCCGTCGGAGACACGATGCGCGCCGATGGCCTCCTGCTGCTCCAGGACCTCTGGCCGGAGGCGCGTTTCGTCCCCGGCGCGCAGGTGATGGCCCCGCTGCGCATGATCAAGTCGGCGGAGGAGATTGCGACGCTGCGGCGCGCCGCGGCCACGGCCGATGCGGCGGTGCGGGCCGTGTTCGGGGCCTGCCGCCCGGGGATGCGTGAGACCGAGTTAGCACGGATCGCCCAGGAGGCCTTATACGCGGCCGGCGCCCAGGAGGTTCCGTTTCCCATCGTCGGCACTGGTTCCAACTCCGCGTTTCCGCACCATGCCACCTCGTCCCGTGCGGTGCAGGCCGGGGAGCCGGTGCTGGCGGACCTGGGCGGCCGGCTGGACGGCTACATGTCCGACATCACCCGGATGGCCTTTCTCGACACGCCCACCGCGCGCTACCGGGAGATACATGCGGTCGTGGAAGAGGCCGTTGCCGCCGCGCTGGAAACCATCGGCCCCGGCGTGCCGATCCGCGAGGTGGATCTGGCGGCCCGGGGTGTCATTGAACGGGCCGGCTACGGGGACAAGTTCACGCACCGCACCGGCCACGGGATCGGGGTGTCGGGCCACGAACTCCCCTCGATCACACACACGAACGAGCAGCCGCTGCAGGTGGGAATGGCCTTCAGCGTAGAGCCGGGGATCTATCTGGTCGGCGAGTTCGGAGTGCGGCTCGAGGAGATCGTCGTCGTCAGCGAGCGCGGTGCCGAGGCCTTGAGCGAGTTGTCCCGCGAGATCAGGATCGTCTGAGGGATCGATACGGTATGGCGGCCGAATCGCGCGAGTTGTTGCGGCGGGTGTCGTTGTTCGCCAGCCTGAATGACGAGGCCCTGGCGGGCCTGATCGGTCATCTGCGGCGGCGGAGCTTCCGCCACGGCACGATGATCTTCCACAAGGATCAGGCCGGGGATGCCCTCTACATCGTGGAGTCGGGGCGGGTGCGCCTCTTCGTCCCTGCCGAGGGCGGCGAGGAACTTACGGTAGACATCGCCGGTCCGGGGGAGGTCTTCGGCGAACTCGCCCTCCTCGACGGGCGGCCCCGCTCCGCCAGCGCCGAGGCTGTGGAGGACACCGTCGCATACACCATCGACCGGGACACCTTGAAGCAGGCCCTGGCTACCACGCCGGGGCTCGCCGCGGCGCTGATCGAACTGCTCAGCGCCCGCCTGCGCCACGTCACGGAGTATGCGGAGAGTCTGGCCTTCATGGATGTGCACGCGCGGGTGGCCCGCGCCCTGTTGGAACTCGGCGACCGCTACGGAGTGAAAGCCAACGGCATTGAGATCGACATGGACCTCACCCAGGCCGAACTCGCGACAATGGTCGGCG
>LDXQ01000064.1 GCA_001443485.1 Candidatus Sysuimicrobiota bacterium CSP1-3 | reverse complement strand
ACGCAGCGCGGATCCTGGCCCACGACGCGCGCCGCGACCTGGCCGCGCTCCAGGTCGATGCCGGTGGGCTCCCCGCGGTGGAAATGGGCGACTCGCGGGCGTTGCAGGCCGGTGAATGGGTGATGGCGCTGGGGCACCCCTGGGGGATCGGCGGGGCGGCCACGGCCGGTGTCGTCATCGGCGCCGGACCGGACTGGCCGCGCACGCCGTGGGCCGGGCAGGAATGGATCCTCGTCCGGCTGCACCTGCGGCCCGGGTACTCGGGCGGACCGTTGATCGATGCCCGCGGCCGGCTCGTCGGCATCAACTCGATGGTCGTGGGCCCCGAACTCGGCGCCGCCGTGCCGGTGCACGTCGTCGAAGCGTTCCTCCAGCGGGGCGCTCCTCGGCGGACCTCCCCGGCGGCGGAAGCCATGGTGTGACGCCGAAGGCCGCGCGCCCAAGTCGAGCATGAAGAGTCGGAGAAGCCAAGCAGTATGATGAACCTGGGAGCCAGCGCAGGCGCTTAGGTTCTGGGGGTCTCCCACCGCGGGGGTGACGGGATGCGGCGATTCACCGTAGGGCAGCCAGAGGCCGTCGACGAACTGGTGGCAAAAGTACATGGCTTTCATACACGGTTCGCCCAGATGCCCGCGGCCGGGCGTCTGGAAAAGGCGATCAACCGCGCGCACGCGCGCCACCGCCAGGTCGGCAGCCCGGACAACCGCGGTTTCTACCACGGGTTACTCACGGGCTATGCCGTGGCGATGAAAGTCGTCGAGGGGAAACTCAACCACCCCACGTTCTCTGGCTGACGGCACCACTCCAACGGGCGAACACCTCCGCCCTCGCAGCGGGAGTCCGCGTCTGCGCAGCGAAGTACAGAAGACCCACACGGGGAGGTTGAGGGCGTGATCACGCAGCCCGCCGCACGGCGGGTCGATGAGCGCGCGGCCACACAGGCGGTCGAGGTGCTGACCCTGCTGTTCGGGCCACCCCGTGACTATGCCATCAGGCTGTGGAACGGCGCGGTCGTCGGCACCGCGGGGTCGCGCTTCGTCCTCGCACTCAACCACCCGGGCGCGCTGCGCCGCATGCTCATCCCCCCCACCGACCTCAATCTCGGCGAGGCATATGTCCGCAACGACTTCGACGTGGAGGGCGACCTCGAAGCTGCCATCGCGGCCATGGTCCGGGCCGCCACTACGCGCCGCCCCGCCCGGGAGTGGGCCAGACTCACGGTACAGGCGCTGCTGCTGCCGCGGGCGTCACGCTCCGGCTCAGCCCCGGCGCGGGCCCGCCTGAGCGGACCGGTGCACTCCCTGGACCGCGACCGCGCCGCCGTGCGCCATCATTACGACGTCGGCAACGACTTCTACGCCCTCTGGCTGGACCGCCGCATGGTCTATTCCTGCGCCTACTTCCCCGCAGGGACGGAAGAGCTGGACGCGGCGCAGGAGGCCAAGCTCGAGCACCTCTGCCGCAAGATGCGCCTGCAACCTGGCGAGCGCCTGCTGGACATCGGCTGCGGGTGGGGGAGCCTGGTGCTCTACGCCGCGCAGCGCTACGGGGTCCAGGCTCTCGGCGTGACGCTGAGCGAACCGCAGGCCCGCTGGGCGCAGCAGCGCATCGCCGAAGCGGGGCTACAGGACCGCTGCCGGGTCGAAGTCCGCGATTACCGGGAAGTCGCGGAGGGGGCGTTCGACAAGGTCGTCAGCGTGGGGATGTTCGAGCACGTCGGACGCTCGCGGCTGCCGGAGTACTTCGGCCACGCCTGGGCGCTCCTCCGCCCCGGCGGGCTCTTCCTCAATCACGGCATCTCGGGGCGACGGGTACCACCGATCTGGCTGCGGTTGGGCCGCCGCGCGAGTTTCATCAACGCGCACGTCTTCCCCGACGGCGACCTCGTCAGTGTCAGCGACGCGCTGGTCGTCGCCGAGTCCGCGGGATTTGAGGTCCGCGACGTGGAGGGACTGCGGGAGCACTACGCCCGCACGCTGCACCTCTGGGTGCAGCGGATCGAAGCGCGGCGCGATGAAGCTGTGGCCCTCGTCGGCGAAGGCAAGTACCGCACCTGGCGCATCTTCATGGCCGGCTGTGCGTACGCGTTCGCCGACGGCCGGATCAGCGTCTTTCAGGCCCTGCTGGCGAAACCCGACGCGGCGGGCGCGGTCGCCCTCCCCTGGTCCCGCGCCGACATCTACGAAAGCCCTTAGGACTTGCGTCGGGTAGACAGCAGCCCCGACCAGGTCGCGTCAATCGCCGAGATCTTGTAGTCCACCAACCCCGCCGCCAGGCCGGTCCACCGCACGTCCAATTGTGCAAGATCGACAGCCAGACCCGAAGACCATAAGCCGAACCGAGCGCGTGGCCGTCGTCTCCCTCCTCCCGCAACTGCACTCACTTTCTCAATGCCGGCCGCTGCGGGCAAGCCGGTAGTACCGGCGGTAGACCTCCTCGTCGAGTTCCCCGGCCTCCAGCATGGCCTTCACGGCGCAGCGCGGTTCGTGCGTGTGCGTGCAGTCGCGGAAGTGGCAGCCCCCGGCCAGCGCCGCGATCTCCGGGAACAGATCGCCCGCCGCATCCGCACCTTCGTTCTCCAGGAAGCCGATCTCCCGCAGGCCCGGGGTGTCCACGACTAGCCCGTCGGCCACCCGGTAGGTCGCCGCCCAGGTAGTAGTGTGAGCTCCTTTTCCGGCGACGTTGAGGGCGCCCACCCGCAGGTTCAGCGCCGGATCGAGCGCATTGAGCAGGCTGGACTTCCCCGCACCGGAGGGTCCGATGAAGGCGACCAACTTCCCGCCGATCTGCCGGCGCAGATCGTCGACGCCATCGCCGCGCAACGCGCTGGTCAACAGCAGCGGCACTTCAGCCAGGCGATATGGCGCGACCGCGTGTTCAACCGTGTCTCGGTCCACGAGATCAACCTTGTTGACGCACACCAGGGCTGCGCAGCCGCCCGCCCGCACCAGGGCCAGGTAGCGGTCGATCACCGTCGGCCGGGGTGGCGCCGCGACGACCGTCACGGCCAGATCCAGGTTCGCCGCCAGCACCTGCTCGCCGCGCTGCCCGGTATCCCGCCGCGACCCCAGCGGCTGGCGGCGCGTCAGGTGGGAGCGGCGCGGGAGCACTTTCTCCACGGCGCCCTCTCCCGGGCCGACCGGGCGCACCTCCACCCGGTCCCCCACGACCACAGGGCTCGTCGCGTTGCCGACCATCCTGCGGAGGCGGCCGCGCAGCACGCAGCGCCACTCGCCGCCCGCCGCGTCATGGACGGTCACCAGTGCACCGCTGCCGCGGATCACCATGCCGACAAACGGCTCTAGATTGTAATGAGAGTCCACGGTCTACCCTCCCGTGCTGGAGTGAAAACGAAACGGCCGCGGGCACCTGCCCACGGCCGCGCACGGAAGGGCGCTATGGCTTCAGCGATCCATGCGCCGGGATGGGCAAAGTGCCACGCCCGCCTGGGCGACAACGACGGCCATTACCCATCCCTCCTTTCAGGAATTCGCCTGACGTACAGCGTAAACAATCCTAGCATGCGCCGGGCGACCGGGCAACACGGCTCGCGACACCGATCCCGCCCCGGACTGTCCCCGCTGGTCAGGGGCTAGGGACGCAGCCGGACGTGTTTCAGTTCGAGGTACGATTCCAGGCCATAGCGACCCAACTCCCGCCCCACGCCGCTCGCCTTCCATCCGCCGAACGGCATGCGAAGATCGGTGATGTCGTTCACGTTGACGCCGACTCCGCCGCTCTCCAGCCGCGCAGCAGCGTCCAGCGCAGTCTTCAGATCCCGGGTGTAGATATAGGCGGCCAGGCCGTACTCGGTGGCGTTCGCCATCGCCAGGGCTTCGTCGAGGGTGCTGAAGCGGGCGATCGGCGCCACCGGTCCAAAGGTCTCCTCGGACATGCAGCGCATCGCCGGCTCCACGTCGACCAGCACCGTCGGCAGGTAGAAGAAGCCCCGGGCGTATTCGTCCTCCTCGGGTTCCCGGCCTCCGGTGAGCACCTGCGCTCCTTTGGCGATGGCGTCGGCCACGTGCTCCTGGACCTGCTGGCGAGCCGCCTCGCTGACCATCGGCCCCAGATCGGCGTCGGGAACCCTTAGTCCATCGGCAACAACGAGGCGCCGCGTCCGCTCCACGAACTGATCGGTGAACTCGCCGAACAGGCGCTTGTGCACGTAGATCCGGTTCACGCTGATGCAAATCTGCCCAGCGTGGGAAAAGGAGCGGCGCACCGCATCGGGGACGGCGCGTTCCAGGTCGGCGTCTTCACAGACGATGAAGGGGGCACTTCCACCCAGCTCTAGCGTGACGCGCTTCAGTTGCTCTGCCGCCAGCGCGCCGATCCGCCGCCCGGTGGCTGTGGAGCCAGTGAAAGCGATCTTCCGCACCAGAGGGTGTGTGACCAGCGCCTCGCCGACGGTGCGGCCGGGCCCGGTGACCATGTTGAGGACACCCGCCGGAAGTCCCGCGTCCATGAAGCAACGGCCCATTTCCAAGACGGTCAGCGGGGCTTCACTGGGGGGCTTGGCGACCACGGTGCATCCTGCCGCCAGCGCCGGCGCGATCTTCCACGCGAGCAGCTCGACCGGGAAGTTCCACGGGCCGATGGCCGCCACGACGCCCACGGGCTGGCGGAGCACAAAGCTAAACGTGTCGCCCGTCTCTCCGGGAAGCGCCTCCCCGCCCACGCGGCGGGCTTCCTCCGCGTAGAGATCAAGGACGTCCGCGGTGGTGGCCAACTCCTTGCGGCTGTCCCGCAGCGGCTTCCCCTGCTCGCGTGTGAGGAGCACCGCCATCGCTGCGAGGCGCTCCCGCAACAGCGCGGCGACCCGGTGCAGGACCGCAGCCCTGTCCCGTGATGGCGTCGCCGACCAGCGCGGAAAGGTGCCTGCGGCCGCCTCAACGGCGCTCGCCGCCTCCCGCACGGTACCCTGCGTGGCCCGCGCTACCTCCTCCCCGGTGGCCGGGTTGATCACGGGGAAGGTGTCCGTTCCGATATGCCACTCCCCACCGATCAGGTGCCCGTATGTGACCGCTGCCATTTTCATCGCCACACCACCCTCTATCGCTTCCACAACCTCGTCAGGTAGGCGGAGATGTACTCCGACCGCAGTTCGGCCGGCACCGCTTTACCCTCACGATCGATGTGCCCGAGCACGAGCGGAGGTCGGCCCTGCGCCACCAGCAGCGCGGCGGTCTCGGCGATGAGCGCGTGCAAGGCGGCCACGGCCAGCGGTGTGGAGACCGGCCCCACCCGCATCTCCAGGCCCGGAACCTCCACGGCTGCGTCACCGAAAGGCGCACCGGTGTCGATGACCACGTCGGCCACCTCAAACAGCCGCCGCCTGCCGCTGTGCCGGGGGCGGGCATGGTGCGAATGCTCCAGTGAGGTAATGGCGATCACGGGCAGGCCCCGCTGCTGGACCAGCAGCGCCACCTCGACGATGACTGCGTTCACGCCGGAATGAGAGCAGATCACGAACGCGTCGCCGGGGTGGATCGGCTGCGCCTCCAGCAGCGCCCGGCCGAAGCCCTCCGCCGCCTGTAGGAAACGGAACTGGTGGACACCCCCCTCGCCGCCCACGCGCAGGTGCGGGCTGAACCCCGGCTCCACGATGGGATGCCACCCCACAAAGGAGCCAGTGCGAGGGAAGGCCTCCAGAGCGGGGATGCTGCCGTGGCCCGTCCCGAAGAGGTGGACGAGACCACCTCCGGCGATGACCCGGGCACAGTACTGCGCCGCGCGCTGAATCGGCTCCAGTTGATTCGCCCGGAGCGCTTCAAAGCGGGCGATCAGATCATCAAGATACCGACGGCCGCTCATCGTTCGTCCACGGCGGCGCGGAGACCATGCAAGACAGCCGCCACCAGGCGCCGCTCCGCCTCCTCCCGCTCCGCCGGCTCAAGCATCCTGCCCGTATGCCCATCAACTGTGGCCACACAGAGGCTTGTCGTGCGCAGTCCGAGTCGCTGCCCGATGGTGAATACGGCGGAGGTTTCCATGTCCGCCCCCAGGACGTTCCACTCCAGTAGGCGCGGCAACAGGTGCGCCCCCGGCATCCGGCCGTCGGCTCGGGCCACTAAGTGGGTGTAGAATCCGTCACTGCTGGCCACCAGGCCGACGGCAGGATTAGACCCCGAGGCCACCAGTGCCTCGCGGAAGCGGAGGAAGAGCCCGGCGTCCGGCACAGCCGGCACCTCCGGCGGTAGGTAGGCCGCGCTCGTCCCCTCGAAGCGACAGGCGGCCTGGGCGAGGATCAGATCGCCAACCTTGGCCCGGAAGGCCATCATCGTGCCCGCGCGGACGACGACGGAAATGCCGAGTTGGGCCAGTTCCTCCAATACGATGGCCGCCGCCGGGGCGCCGATGCCGGATGCGGCCACCGAGAGCCGCAGCCCCTCGTACGCTCCCGTGATGGTCGTGAACTCCCGATCGCGCCCCACCACTTCGGCGCCGGACAGCGCTTCCTTGAACAGCTGCAGCCGGGCGGGGTCGCCCACCACGATCACTACCCGGGCAACATCCTCCGGCCGGACCCGCAGGTACCACGCTCTTGTTCCCACCGCTAGGCCTCCCCGAGCAGAGACAGGGCTTCCGTCAGGCTGATCACCCGGCCCATGTACCGCTCAATGTCCTCCATGCTGGCCTCGTGCAGGTGCGGGCGGTTCGACCCGGTGCACTCCCGCACCAGCAGCGCCTCGTATCCATAGCCGAAAGCGTCCTGAATCGTCGCCCGGATGCAGACGTGGCTCTTCACGCCGGCGACCAAAAGCCGCTCCATCCCCCGCTCCCGCAGCACCAGGTCCAAGTCGGTACCGAAGAACGCGCTGTAGCGCCGCTTGCGCACCACAACCTCACCGTCGAGGATCTCGATCCCCTGCGCCGGTTCGGCGTCGTGCTCGCCCACGATACAGTGCACGGGCAATTTGCGGTGCTCGAAGTCCACACCGGGCCGGTGCCCTTCCATGCAGTGGATCACGAGAGTGCCCGAGCGCCGTGCCGCCGACAGCACCCGCCGGATGTTGGCCAGGATGGCTTCGTACGACGGATGGTAGTTGCGGCCGGCCGGATCGAAGAAGTCGTTGATTACGTCGATCAACAGCAGCGCTGTGCCCATGCGTCACACCCTCCCCGGCAGCGGACCGAACACCGCCGTGTAGCGCGCCACCGCCGCCTCCCATGCCGGCAGCGCAGTCTGACATCCCCAAGCCTCCACGACAAACGCCGCGACCACAGCGCCCAGTTGCGCCGCTTCTCCCGCAGTCCATCCGCGCAGCATTGCCGCCAAGACCCCCGCGGTGTAGGCGTCGCCGGCCCCCGTCGGATCCACCACCGTCGCGGGTGCTGCCGGGACAACCTGTGATCCGCCAGCCGTGAGGACCTCGCTGCCCTGGGGCCCGCTCGTGATGAAGATCGCTTCCGGCCCGCGCCGGAGGAGATCCGCCACCGCGGGAACCCCGAACACGGCGGCGGCGTAGGCAGCCTCCAGGCGATTCATGAAGATAAAGCGGCTGCCCGCCACAAACTCCCGCACCAGGTCGGGTGGATAGGCGCTGAGATCACCTTTCAACTGCCAGGCGAGAGGTAGCCCCGCCGCCACAGCCTGGGCCGCAAACTGCCGATTGTACTGCGGCGGGCCGACCGTCAGGACCGCCAACCTGACGCCATGCAGATCTACCTCGATGGCCGCCGTCCACTGGGCCGCCGCTCCAGGATCGAAGAACAGGCTGGTCGGGCCCTCCGGGGGGACGAACAGATATGTGCGCGGTGTGCGGCCGCCGGGAACCACATGCACATGCCGCGTATCCACGCCTTCGGCTTGCAGCGCCCGCACGTACTCCCGGCCCTCGGGATCGTCACCCACGACCATGGCCACCCCCGTGGAGATCCCCAGGCGGGCCAGCCCTACCGCTACGTTCGGGGCGCACCCCCCGCGGCTCGGCTCGGGCGCGGTCTCCTCGATGATCCCTGTCCACCCCGGCTCCACGGGCCGGCGGATGCGGGCGATGATGTCGATGCCCGCGTATCCGGTGGCGAGTACCTCAGGCGGCCACGGGGCGCGCACGGTACCTCCTCCATGAGACCCACGTCAGGACGACGACGATGGAAAGAAAGGGAAGGATCTGCGTGATCTGCGGCGGTACGCCCACGGTCGTCTGCAGCCGGATCTGAAGGGCGTCGAAGAAACCGAAGACCACGCTTCCCAGTGTGGTGGCCCATGGCTGGGCCTGACCGAAGAAGACGGCGGCCAACGCCATGAAACCACGGCCGTTGGTCATGTTGTAGACGAACAACTGCAGGTTGCCCAATGACATCTGCGCACCGGCCAGCCCGCAGAGGCCCCCCGCCGCCAGCAACATCCCGTACTGCAGCCGGCGCGCCGGAATCCCCACCGTGGTCGCAGCCTCCGCCTGCTCACCGACGGCCCGGACGCGGAGACCCGTCACGGTGCGATTGAGAAAAATGGACGTCAAGATAACCAGGACCCAGGTGACGTAGACGAGCGGGGAGTGGCCATCCAGGATCGGCCCGAGAATCGGGATCTGGGACAGACCCGGAATGTGCACTGTGCCCAGTCCGCGCAGCCCCGGTGGAGCGAAGGCACCCCGCGTCTGGTAGAGCACCTGCAGCAGGTAACCGGTGCCGCCCAGGGCCAGGATGTTGGCGGCGAGTCCAGCGACGATCAGGTTGGCCCGAAAGCGCAGCACGAAGACCGCAAACACCAGGGCGACGAGCATCCCCGTGACCACGGCCGCCACCACCCCAACCAGAGCGTGCTGCGCGTAGAACGCGCCTAGAACCGCGGCAAAGGCAGCTGCCAGCATCATCCCCTCCAGCGCAATGTTGATCAGCCCGACCTGCTGGCTAAGCAGCCCGGCGAGGGCCGCCAGGATGATCGGTGTGGTCAGCCGCAGCGTAGCGAAGGCCAGGTCAGTGAACGCCTGCATGCCGCCTCCGGGGGAAGGTCAACACGAACTCCGCCGTGACGAAGAAGATGATTGTCGCCTCCAAGATGAGGATCAGGTCCTTGGGGATGTCCACGAAGAGTTCAAGGGTCGCGCCGCCGCTGCGGAGCGCCCCCAGCAAGACGGCGGCGATCAGGCTCCCGAGCGCCGTGTTTCGGCCCAGCAGTGCGATGGTAATGCCGTCAAACCCGTATCCGGGCGAGAAGTTGTCCACGAAACGATAGTTCACCCCCAGGACCTGGCCGGCACCGGCCAGCCCTCCGATGAAGCCGCTGAGCAGCATGACCTGCAGGATAACCGCCGGGACGGGCACCCCAGACCACCGGGCGAAGATGGGGTTACTGCCCAGGGCGCGCAGCTCGTAACCCAGCGTCGTACGGCTGAGCAGCCAGTGTACGAGGGGAACGAGGAGCAGAACGACGATCAGTGCCAGGTTGAGCTGGGAAGGGGGCAGCAGGCGCGGCAATTGCGCCGCTAAGGCGATTTTCGGGCTCATGGCGTTGGCCAGCCCTGGGACCGCGTACGGGTAGTTCACCAGGTACGAGGTGAAGGAAATGGCCACGTAGTTGAGCATGATCGTCGTGACGATCTCGTCGACGCGCAGGTACGCCCGTAGGGCCCCGGGGATCAGCATGAAGAGCGCGCCGGCCAGCCCCGCGGCCAGGAAGGCCAGCGGGATCAGCAGGCCCGCGGGCAGCCCGGTGAGAGTGAACCCTATCCAGGCCGCGGCGAACGCCCCCAGGTACAGCGCCCCCTCTACGCCGATGTTGAACACGCCGGCGCGGAAGGCCACAGCGGTCGCCAGCCCGGTGAAGATCAGCGGGGTGGCTGCCAGCAGCGTGTCTGCCAGGTTCTGGGCGCCGAGGAAGGCGACGGCGAACAGGGTGCGGTAGGCCCCCCAGGCGTCTCGTCCCGTGGCCACCATCACCAGCGCTCCGATGACCAGGGCCGCGCTGAAGGTGACGAAGGAGCGGCCCAGCTCGCCCACCCACTGGGGGCGTACGACTGTCCGCGTCACGCAGTCGCACTCCGGCCGGCCATCAGCAGCCCTAGCTGCTCGCGGGTCGCCGCCGCCGCTGACAGCTCTCCGACGATGCGCCCGGCGAAGAGGACGCCGATCCGATCGGCAAGGGCCATGATCTCGTCCAGGTCCGCCGAAATCAGCAGGACCGCACCGCCGCGGGTCCGCATCTCCAGCAACTGCTGGTGCACGAACCGCGCCGCCGCAATGTCCAGGCCGCGCGTAGGGTGGGCGGCGATCAGCGCGGCGGGTTCCCCGCCTAGTTCGCGCGCCACGACCACACGCTGCAGGTTTCCGCCGGACAGCGTTCGTGCGGAAACCCGCGGATGCGGCGCCCGGACGTCGAAGCGACGCATCAGTGCCGCAGACTCGGCCCGCACGGCGACCATCCGCAACACACCCCGTGTGGCTAGCGCCCGATATCGCGTGGCGATCAGATTGTCCTCGATGGTCATGGGCAGACTGAGGCCTTCGGTGTAGCGATCCTCTGGAATCACCGCCAGGCCGGCCCGGCGCCGCGCCGCGACGTCCGCACGCGTGAGATCCTGTCCGTTCAGCAAAAACCGGCCGCTTGTGGGACGGCGCACGCCGGTGGCGACCTCAACGAGTTCCTTCTGCCCGTTCCCCTCTACACCGGCGATCCCTAGGATCTCGCCCCGCCGCACCTCCAGTGTGATCTCGACCAGCGCCGGCAGACCGCGATCGTCAGCGGCGCTGACCCGCTCCAGCCTCAGCATCGGAGGGCCCGGCGGCTCCCCGCCGCGCGCCAGTATCGCCGGCATCGTTTCGCCGACAATCATGCGGGCCAGCCCCTCGCCCGTGGCCTCACGCGTCGGCAGGGTGCCTACGACGCACCCCCGGCGCAGCACGGTGACCCGATCGGAGGCTGCCAGCACCTCGGCCAGTTTGTGCGTGATGAAGATAACCGTGCGGCCCTCCGCCACCAGGCGCCGGAGCACCTCGTACAATTGGGCGACTTCCTGAGGCGTCAGCACGGTGGTGGGTTCGTCGAGGACCAGCAGGCGGGCTTGTCGGTAGAGCAGCTTCAGGATCTCCACGCGCTGCTGCTCACCGACGGACAGTTCGGCGATACGTGCACCCGGGTTGACCGCCAGGCCGAAACGCGCTCCCAGTTCCTGGACGACGGCGCGCGCCCGGGCCCGGTCGAAGAACACGCCGCGCCGCGGCTCTTGTCCCAGCGTGACGCTCTCCGCCGCGGTGAGGGAAGGCACCAGCTGAAAGCGTTGGTGCACCATCCCGATGCCCAGGTGAATCGCGTCCTCCGTGCTCTGGATGGCCACCGGGCGTCCGGACCAATAGATGCGCCCCGCGTCGGCCCGCTCCAGGCCGTACAGAATGCGCATCAAGGTCGTCTTGCCCGCGCCGTTCTCCCCCACCAGCGCGTGGATCTCTCCGTCGGCGACTTCGAAGGTGATCCGGTCGTTGGCCAGCACGCCCGGAAAGGCCTTCGAGATCTCCTCCATGCGCACCAGGGGCACGGCCTCGGCCATCGGCGGATGCGGTCGGGGGGCCGCTGCGGCGGCCCCCTCAACTCTATTACTACTTCTGAGTGATGTCGGTGACTTTGAACTTGCCGGCGATAATGTCCTTGCGCAACTGCTCCACCCGGTCGACGTAGGCCTTGGGGATGATGTGGCGCGTGAACTTCATCTCGCTCAGCCCCACCCCGCCCTCCTTCAGGCCGAGGGTGATGACAGCGCCGCCCTTCAAGCTGCCCTGCACCAGCCGCTTCACCAAGTCATACACCGCCAGGTCGACGCGCTTCAGCATGCTGGTCAGCACGTGTCCGGGGGCGATGTAGTCCTGATCGGAGTCCACTCCAATGGCGTAGCGGCCGGTCTCCTTGGCGGCGGCGATCACGCCTTCGCCGGTACCGCCGGCCACCTGATAGACGATATCCGCACCCTGCTGGAACTGGGCCAGCGTCAGCTCCTTCCCCTTGGCGGGGTCGCCGAACGAGTTGGAGTAGCTAACCAGTACCTTGGTCTCCTTGTCGATGAACTTTGCCCCTTCCTCATACCCCACGATGAACTTGTCGATCCCGACCGACTTGGTCCCACCGATCACTCCGATGATCTTCCGCGGGTTGATCCCCGGGATCTTCGTGTCCTTGGTCACCATGGCGGCCAGGGCACCGGCGAGGAAGGACCCCTCGTGCTCCTTGAAGATGACAGAGACGACGTTGGGTTTCTCCACGGCAATGTTCAGGATCGAGAATTTCGTGTTGGGAAAGTCTGGGGCGACGCGGGCCAGGGGCTCGAAGTGCGTGAACTCGAGCGTAATGACCAGGTCAAAGCCTGCCTTCGCCGCCTGGCGCAACAGTTGCTCGCCCTGGCCGACCGGATCGCGGGACTCGATGGCCTTGATCTGGACCCCGAAGTCCTGCGCCGCCTTGGTCAGGCCAGCATAGCCCGAATCGTTGTAGGAACGGTCGCCCAGTCCGCCCTGGGCGATGATCAGCGCGACCTTCTTGATGTTGGGGCCCGCGGCGGTCGGCGACAGGCCCAACAGCGCGACGGCCAGGACTACTGCCGTAACGGTCACGGCAGCCACAGCCCTCCTCGTACCAGCACCCTTCATCTCACTCCCCCCCTTCGCTCTCGCTGCAACCGGACGGTGTATCGATAGAAGTCCGCCCGGTAGAAGGCCTTGACGAACTCGACGGGCTCGCCAGCCCCCCCACGGGTGATCCGGGAAACCAGCAGGAGCGGCGCACCCGGCGGGATCTGCAACAGGGCAGCCTCCTCTCGGTCGGCGGCGACCGCCTCGATCGTCTCCTCCGCAGAGATCAGGCGGACCCCCTGATCTTCGAGGAGCGCGTACAACGAGCCGCGGAGCTCCAACTCGGCGCGATCGACTCTCACCCCCCTCAAGTAGGTGTCGTGGATGCCCACAGGCTTGCCGTCGGCCAGACGGAGCCGCCGGATCCGCAGAACCGTCGTTCCGCGCGTGATCGCAAGGGACTCGGCGACGGATTCATCGGCGGGCAGCTCGTGGAAGGCCAACATGCGGGCGGAGGGCACCAGGCTGCGGGCGGAGATATCCTCAGTGAAGCTGGTCAACTGGCCGAGGTCGTGGCGCAGGCGCGGGAAGGCGACGAACGTCCCTTTGCCCCGAGCCCGGGTGATCAACCCGGCCAACTCGAGAGCCTTCATCGCCTGGCGCACGGTCATCTTGCTGACCCCAAGCTCTGTGGCCAGCTGGCTTTCTGAGGGGAGCATGTCGCGCGTGCGGAGGGTGCCTTCGCGTATCAGCTTCTTGAAGTGCTCGCTGATCTGGAAGTAGACGGGTACCGCACTGCCGCGCTCAATCAGAACGCTCATGGATGGTCTCACTGTTGCCTGGGAACGTACGGCGTTAATTCTAGAAGTCTAGTCTTTTCCCCTGCACTGTGCACTTCCTCGAACTTTCGGCGGCCTGGAGGGACTTCAGGCTTCCCCGGCTGCTGAGGAACCAGGAACGATGCCTAGAGAGGTTGCCGATCAGGCGTCCGGCAGTTCCGTGGGCGTCGTTTCCACGCTGACGCGCTCGCCGCCCCGCAGCACCTCGAGCACGAGCGGCTCGCCCAACATGTGGCGGCCCAGGGCGCGCTGCAGGTCATCGGGTGACGCGACCCCGACCTCTCCGGCACGGACG
>LDXQ01000063.1 GCA_001443485.1 Candidatus Sysuimicrobiota bacterium CSP1-3 | reverse complement strand
AGGAGGCGCTTCACGCCCGCCTTCACCGCCTCCTCGATGACAATGTACCGCTCGCGGGTCCCCAGGTGGCAAGTGTCCAGGATGGCATCGTACTGGGCCACGAGATCGAAGATCTCCCGCAGCTCGGGCAGCGGGTTATCGTTCTTGTCCAGGACCTCCACGCCGCCGGCCTCCCCGAGGACCTTGCGGTGATGTGCCGCGTCGTGGCTGGGCAGCCAGACGCACCTCCCGCCGAGTTTGAGCGAGGTCTTCACCGCCACGGGGTTCAGCCCGCCCACCGAGTAGTTGAGCACGACCCCGCCGAACACCCGGAAGCGGCCGGGCTCGTCACCCTTGGAGCGGGCGTAGTCGTCGAGGATCTGCTGCACGAAGTAGGCCATGGGCGCGGTGTCGGACCACATGCTCTTGCAGCAGATTGCCCGCATGCCCGCGTCGTACGCCGCCCGGCAGGTCTCCGCGAAGTCCCAGCCCGTATCCACGAGGGCCTCGGGGTATCCGTGGACATGGATGTCGATGGCCCCCTTCATGATCGGCGCCACGTCCTTCTCGTAGATGTTGCCGATGGCGCCGAACTTCTCCACGGTGTGATAGCTGAGGAGCGCCTTCTCCCGCCATTCGGGCTTGAGCGACTCCTCCACAACCTCCTTGTACTTGACTGCCATCGTCCTCCCCCCTTTGCCTGCCGGTGGCGTCACGCGTTCACGCTTACGGCACGATGACCTCCTTCAACGACTCGGGCCGGAACGACGCCTTCATGGCCGCCGCCGCGTCGTCGACCTTGTGCACGCCGGTGATGAAGCGGTCCCAGGGAATGCTGTCCTTGGTCTTCATCATCATCTTCATGGCCGACTCGTAGAGGGTGTGGGCGTGGTTGGTGTTGCCGATGAGGAGGACGTTCTTCGCCGCGATGTGGCGGTGCACGTCGATGACGACTGTGCCCGTCTCCACAAAGTTCCCTGTTTCGATGTAGGTCCCGCCGCGACGCAGCATCTCCAGGCCCTCGGGCAGCACGTCCGGAATGCCCACGCACTCCACCACCACATCCGCGCCGCGCCCCTCGGTGAGATCTTTGACGTAGGCGATGCGTTCGGCCTGGGTGGTCGAGGAGGTATCAATGGTGTAGTCGGCGCCGAACTCCCTGGCCATCTGCAACTTCCAAGGCGAAGCGTCGACGGCGATGATGTTGCCTGCCCCCAGCAGGCGGGCGCGGATCACGAACATCATCCCCACGGCGCCGACCCCCTGAATCAGCACCGTGTCCCCGAAGTTGAACCCGCGCGCCTCCAGCCGGGAGAACTCCTTGGCCCGGTCGAGGGTGCCGGCGACGACGAACAGTTCGGTGAGCACCGCCAGTCGCGTCGGCATCTCCTCAGGGATCTTGTAGACCCAGGCCTTGGGCGGCACATACATGTACTCGGCGAAGCCGCCCACCACGTAGGGGTGCTCCGTGCTGGGGTAGGAGAGGCCGATCGTCGTGTTATTGGCACAGAAGGGGTAGGCCAGGATGTGCCGGCAGTACCAGCACTCCTGGCATATCACGTTCGGGCACATCGTCACGCGGTCGCCCACCCGGAGCGGCTCGCGGTGGTATTCGATCCGCCGCTCATCGTCGGGCAGCATCTCCACGATGGTACCGACGTTCTCGTGGCCGTGCACCGTGGGGTAGACGATCTGCTGCTCCGCCTCGGTGCCGGCATACAACGTGGCTTCGCCGCGGTAGGCGTGCTTGTCGGTGCCGCAGATCCCCGACATTTCCATCTGCAGGAGGACCGCCCCGCGCTCCAGATCCGGCCAGGGAAGGCGCTGGACCTCCATCTTTCCGGGGGCAGTCATCACCGCCGCCTTGATCTCCCGTGCCATGCGAACCACCTTCTCCCGAAACGATGTCGTCAGCCGCAGGCGCGGCCGTCCCGTCTGTTTACGGCGGGTAGGCGATGGTGTAGATGTGCCGGCCGCCCTTCGTCGGTCCTCTCATCACGTCCGCCAGCGTCTTCTCGTCCCGTTGCGTGACCTTGTCCTGGGGCGGCAGGACGCCCGGCGGGAAGCGGGCCATGATGTCGGTGACCAGGCGCGCCAGGTAATCCATGATCGCCTCGACGCCCGGCTTGGCCTTCTCTGCCGATGCCAGCGTGCTCTTCCCAATCACGCCCTCCGGGGTGTGGATGACCTCCATGGCCACCAGCCCCAGATGCTGGTACCAGCGGATCGGCCGGTTGTAGACGTCGCCGGAACGGTCGATGTGCTCGCCGGGGAGGAACCCGCTGGGGATCGTGTCCACCGCGTCTGCCATCTTCACCAGTTCCGGGAAGAGGGCCAGGGAGTAGGAGGTCTCGCACTCGTCCGCGTGGATGAAGGGCGTCTCGAACGGGCCGCCGTGCTCCTTGTCGCGGATGTATTGCGGAATGGCGTTCCACCAGTGCAGGTAGATGAGGACGGCCGGGACCTGATAGCGCTTACCGAACTGGTGGATGGCCATGGGGATGACGTAGTCCTGGCCGTGGCCGTTGATGATGATCTGCTTGCGGAAGCCGGTGTTCCAGAAGCCGGCGATGACCGCCCGCAGGTAGGCGGCAAACACCTCTTCCGGAATGATGATGGTTCCAGGCATCCCCAGGTGCTGGTAAGGGTGGGAGCCGTACCAGATCGGCTGAGCCACGGTGCACCCCGTCTTCAGGGCCACCTGCTCTGCCAGGCGGGTGACCAGGAAGATGTCCTCCCCGTTGGGGGCGTGGGGGCCGTGGTTCTCGGAGGCCCCGACGGGGATGATGATCAGGTCGTTCTTCTTCAGCCGCTCGTCGATTTCCCGGCCAGTCATATTCTGGTAGTACACGCCGGTAGGGAGGTCCAAATGCCCCCCCTTCGGCGGAATATGCCACTTTGCCATTACTGGCACCTCCTTAATGGGCATTTATGCGTATTAGTCGCCATTGGAATCGATTTACGTTATTCGCGGTGGGCTCCTCTATCTCCTTCCGATGGTGCTGGGAGAGCAGGAAACCCGTGGTTTAGGGCGAACATTAGGAAGCGCAAACGATTCCGTCAACCCGGAGGCGAAGCGTTGGCGAGCTTGCGTGAAGTGGCAGAGCGCGCCGGTGTTTCCACGGCAGCGGCAAGCCGCGCCTTGCGTGACCGACCCGGGGTGAGCCGCGAGACCAGAAGCCGCGTGCGGCAGGCCGCACGCGAGCTCGGATATCAACCCGACCTGCGCGCGCGGAGCCTGCGCACCAGCCGCACGCACAACATCGGTCTCGTTGTGCCCGACGTAATGAACCCGTTTTTCAGTGAGGTTGCCCGGGCAGTGGGTGACGTCGCGGGGCAGCGCGAGTACAGCCTGCTGCTGGGAAACAGCGACGGGCTGCGGAACAAGGAAGAGGAGTTCGTCAATCTCCTCCTTCAGAAGAAGGTCGACGGTCTGATCGTCTTCGCCGCGACCAGCGCCAGCCAGCACCTCGAACGCGCCCGCGCCCGCGGTCTGCCCATCGTGCTCATCGACCGCAAAGTCCCGGGGCTGGACATTATCCGGGCGGACAACGAGAAAGGCGGAACCCTGGCCACCAGCCACCTGCTGGATCTGGGGCACACGCGCATCGGGCTGATCACCGGGCGCCTCGACTTGGCGACGCGGCGGGACCGCTACAACGGCTACCGCTACGCCCTCATCCGTGCCGGTATCACGCCCGATCCCACGTTGGTGCGCGAGGGTAGCGTCCGCAGCGACCACGGGTATGGGGCCGCGCTCGACCTCCTCAACCTGCCCGCCCCGCCCACCGCGATCTTCGCCACGACCGACACCATCGCCATGGGCGTGCTGCTCGCCCTGGAAGAACGAAGCGTCCCGGTGCCGGAGGAGATGGCCGTGGTCGGGTACGACAACACGTACCTGACCGTGATCTGCCGGCCCCGCCTGACGAGTGTGGCCCAGCCCAAGCAGCAGATGGGGCGGTGGGCGGCAACGTTTCTGATCGATTGGATCGAGCAGGGGAGAGCGGACGGCGACGAGCCGGTGGAGGTCGTCCTGGACCCGCAGCTGGTCGTGCGCGAGTCCACGATGCCGGGCGTCCGTGCCCTCCAGGGAAGAGATCTCCCTCTCTCCGGCGTGGGTCGGTCGGGGTCGTGACCGGCGCGGCGGGACCCGCGGGGGCCGCGCCGGTGCCAGAGCGCAAACCGTCCATCGCCCTCTCCGCCACGCGGGCGGGCTTCGGTCCGCTGCTGTGCGCGGGCGATCTGGAGCGCGGGCTGCGTCTGGCGGCGGAGGTGGGGTTCGCTGCGGTGGAGATCAGCGTCCGCGACCCCGCGGACTTGGGCGTGCGGCGGCTGGAGAAGCTGTTGAGCGCGCTGGGGCTGCAGTTGTCCGCGGTGGCCACGGGGCAGTCGTTCTACACGGACGGCTTGAACCTGTGCGACCGGGAGGCGGAGATCAGGGTGCGGGCCGTGGAGCGGTTCAAGGCGTGCACGGACTTCGCCGCGCGGTTCGGCGGCGCCGTGATCCTCGGCGGCATCCGCGGGTTGCAGGCCTGTTCGCGGGAGGAAGCCCTGGAGGCATTCCGGCAGTGCGTGGCGCACGCGGGCGGCCGGGGCGTGACGGTCTGCATCGAGCCGATCAACCGCTACGAGACCGATTTCCTCAACACCATCGCCGAGGTCACCGCGCTGATTGGCGAACTGAACGCCGGTCCCGTGCGCATCCTGCCCGATACCTTTCACATGAACATCGAGGAGCCTGTCATCGAGGACAGTCTGCGCCGCGCGGGTGCGCTGATCGGCTACGTCCACCTGGCGGACAGCAACCGGCGGGCACCCGGAGGGGGTCACATCGACTTTGCCGCTGTGCGCGCGGCGCTGGATGCCGTCGGCTACGCCGGCTACGTGGGGTTTGAAATCCTCCCCGTGCCGGACGACGAGACGGCCGTCCGCCAGGCCTGGTCGCACTGGAGCGATTACTGGGCGCACCGAGAGAGGGGGCGACGATGAGGCTGGGGTGCAACACCGTGGGGTATCGCCGCCTGCCCTTGGAAGAGGCGCTGGCCCGGATTTCCCGCGCTGGATTTCGCTACGTGGAGGTGGAGAGCAACCTCTCCTGGTGCGCGCACGCCGACCCCTGGAATGACGACCCGCGGGCATTTCGCACCACCATCGAGCGGTTCGGCTTTGCCGGCGTCTCTGGCATGGGCAGCCACCGGGAGCTGATCGGCGATCCCGACGCGGTGCCCGACCTGCAGCAAGCGCTGCGCTGGGCGTCCGCCGCCGGGGTCCCCGTGGTCATCACCGGCGAGGGCCGGCGGCCACCCGACATGCCCGAGGCCGATGTCCTGGCCATCATCCGCGAGCGGCTGAGGCAGCTGCTGCCTGTGGCCGAGGAGGCGCGCGTGCTCCTGACGATGGAGCCGCACGGGACGATCTCCCTTTCACCGGGCGGGCTAGCTCGCATCATGGCGCTCGTCTCCTCGCCGTGGCTGGGAGTCAACTTCGACACGGCCAACCCACACCGCGGCGACTACGTGGGGACGACGCGCCAGGGCTTTGAGTGGAAACTCGACGAGGCGCTGCGCGGCGACGAGGTCGCGACCCTGGAGCCTGTGGCCGGGCTGGTGCGGCACGTGCACATCAAGGACGTGGTCGGCCGGCGGGCGGTGACCCTCGGCCGCGGCGACATCAACCTTCGCCGCTGTCTGGAGATCCTCTGGGCCCACGGGTTCGATGGCGTCCTGTCCTACGAAACGGAGGGCGAGGACTCGCCGGATGAGACCGACCGCATGATCGCCGAGAGCCGACAGTACATGGAGCGCACCCTGGCGGAGATTGGAGCGGCTGTGACGGCGTGAGATGAGTAGCGGCGCGGCGCCCCCGGACGGCATCGTCGTCCGGATGCGCCAGATCACCAAGATCTTCCCCGGCACGGTGGCCGTGAACCGGGTGGACCTGGACATCCGGGCGGGGGAGATCCACGGCGTCGTGGGCGAGAACGGGGCGGGCAAATCCACGCTGATGCGCGTCCTGGCTGGCCTCTATCCCGATTACACCGGAGACATCGAAATCGGAGGCCAGGTCGTCCGGCTGACCAATCCGCGGCAGGCTCGGGAACTCGGCGTGGCGCTGGTCCACCAGGAATTGAGCCTCGTCCCGGAGCTCACCGTCGCCGACAACATCTTCTTGGGCCGGGAGCCCTACGCGCGGATTCCCGGACTGATCAGCCGCTCGGCCGCGGAGGCGCAGGCCCGCGGCCTCCTACGCGACATCGGAATCCACCTCAACCCGGCGGCGAAGGTGGACCGCCTCAGCGTGGCCGAGCGACAGCTTGTGGAGATTGCCAAGGGCGTCTCCCTGAACCCGCGGGTGCTGATCCTGGACGAACCGACCTCCTCGCTGACCTATCAGGAAATCCGAGAACTGTTCCGCGTCATCCGGGGCCTGGCGGCCAAAGGTACGGCCATCGTCTACATCTCCCACAAACTGGACGAGGTTTTCGCGGTGGCCGACCGCGTCACGGTGCTGCGCGACGGACACCGGGTGGCGACGGCGCCGATCATGGAATGGACCGAGGCAGGATTGATCCAGGCGATGGTCGGACGCGACCTGTCCACCCTTTTCCCGCGCAGTGAAGTGGAGGTTCGGGATGTGCGGCTGGAAGTGCGCCACCTGGGACGGCGGGGCGCCTTCCGGCACATCTCCTTCCAGGTGCGGGGCGGAGAGGTCGTCGGTCTCTACGGCCTCATCGGCTCCGGGCGCAGCGAAGTGGCCGAGGCCATCTACGGGCTGACGCCGGCGGATGAGGGAGAGATTCTGGTAGACGGCATGTCGGTCCTGATCCGGACGCCGCGGGATGCCATCAGCCACGGCATCGCCATGACCCCGGAGGACCGCCGTCTGCGCGGGCTCGTCTCCATGCTGTCGCTGCGCACGAACCTGTCGCTCCGGGCCCTGCGCCTGCTCAGCCGGCTGGGATTTGTCGATCAGAGCCGCGAGCGCGCGGAGGTCGACCGGATGATTCACGCTCTGGGTATCCGGACCGTGTCGCAGACCACTGAGGTGGCGAATCTCAGCGGGGGGACACAACAGAAGGTGGTCATCGGCCGCTGGCTGATGGTGCCGCCGAAGGTGCTCATCCTCGACGAGCCCACACGAGGGATTGACGTGGGGGCGAAGGCGGAGGTCCACGCGATTATCGACGGCCTGGCCGGCGACGGCCTGGCCGTGCTGCTCATCTCCTCAGAACTGCCGGAGATCCTGGGGATGAGCGATCGCATCCTGGTAATGAAGAATGGGACGCTGGGGGACGAGTTCTCCCGCCGGGAGGCCACCGAGGAGCGGATCATGGCCGTGGCCGCGGGGTTGACGGTCGCGGGGAAGGCGTGACGGAGAGAGCGGTATGAACGAACGGGAGGTCTGGTCGCGCGCCGGCGCAGCCGGGGGCGGCGAGGAGGGCGAGCCGGGGGCGGCGGCCGTTCGCCGGGTTTCCCTCGCCACCGCCTTGCGCGACTACGGGATCTACTTCGCCCTTGTCGTGCTGGTCATCTACTTCTCGCTGGCCGTGCCGCAGTTCCGCACCACCGACAACGCGCTGCTGATCCTCCTGCAGGTGTCCACGATCGGCATCATTGCCATCGGCATGACCTTTACCATCCTGACCGCCGGTATCGACTTGTCGGTGGGCTCCCTGCTGGCGGTGGCCGGCATGTTCTCGGGTGTCTTCGCCCAGAAGGACCCGACGACCCTAAACGTCTTTCTGGCCCTCGCGCTGCCCATCTTCATTGGGCTGCTCGGCGGCATGATCAACGGCCTGGTGATCGCCGGGGCGGGCGTGAACCCGCTGATCGTCACCCTCGGCACCCTCACCGCCTTCCGGGGCTTCATCGTCTGGTACCGCGTCAACCCAATCTACGACCTGCAGCCCTACTACCGCATCATCGGTCAGGGCTCCATCGGCCCCGTCCCGATCCCGGTGATCATTCTGCTCCTGATGACCGTGGCGGCCTACATCATCCTCAACTACACACGCTACGGCCGCTACGTCTACGTCGTGGGCGGCAACCCGGAGGCCGCCCGCGCGGCGGGAATCAACGTACCCCTGATGATCTTCAGTGTCTACGTGATCAGCGGGTTCTGCGTCGGCCTCTCCGCCCTGATCTTCACCTCGCGGCTGATGGCCGCGCAGGCCATCTCCGGACAGGATTTCAACCTGCAGGCCATCGCCGCCGCCGTCGTGGGCGGCGCCTCGCTGTTCGGCGGGCGCGGCAAGATCACCAATACCATCGTGGGGGCGCTGATCATGGGCGTCCTCTTCAACGGTCTGGTCATGCTCAACGTACCCGCGCCCATCCAGCAGATGATCATCGGGGTCATCATTATCGCCGCGGTGTGGCTGGACGGCATCCTCCGGCAGCGACGCCACTGAGGGCTCAGTGGGCGGCCGGAGTGCAGGGGAGAGCCAGGAGGGAGGTGGGCGGCGCAATCTGCGGCAGACGCGAGGTGTCGTGCGGTCAGATCTAAAGGGGGGGATGAAATGAGGACGAGGTGGCTCGCAATCTTGGCGCTCGTGGCGCTGTTCGCGTTCAGCGCCGGCACTTCCGCAGCTCCGGCAAAACCCTGGACCTTCGGAGTCTCCTACCAAAACCTGGCCTTCCCGTACGTGGCCGCCCTGCAGAAGGCGGCACAGGCCGCGTGTAAGGCCCTGGGTGTCAAGTGCATCGAGACCGACGCTTTCAACGACGCGGACAAGGAGCTCAAGAACGTCGAGAGCATGCTGGCCCAGAGGATCAACTGCTTGTCCTTCGAGGCGACCAGCCTGAAGGCGTCTTCCGCCTCCATCATCGCCGCCAACAAGAAGGGCGTCCCCGTCGTGCAGTTCAACGGGAAGGCCGAGGGCGGCACCTGGGTGACCTTCGTCGGCTCCGAACAGCCTGAGTCCGGCGTGCAGCTCGGCGTCTACCTTGCGGATCTGTACAAGAAACTGGGGAAGGCGAAGTTGCGCGGCATCTACCTGCGCGGCGTCGCCGGCCAGATCACCGACATCGCGCGCAACGACGGACTGAAGAACAAGCTGAAGGGGGAGAACCTGCTGGACAAGATCTCCTTCGTCGAGCAGTACGCCGACTACGACCGCGGCAAGGGGCAGAGCGTGACCGAGAGCCTGTTGACGCGGGACAAGACCTACGATTTCATCGTGGCGAACAACGACGACATGATCCTGGGGGCCCTCCAGGTGGTACGTCAGTTCAAGCTGACGGGGAAGATTCGCCTGGCCGGCGTGGATGGCCTGCCCGAGGCGCTCGAAGCCATTCAGAAGGGGGAGCTCGACGCGACGGTCTTCCAGGACCCCGAGGGTCAGGGCGGCGGCGGCATCTGGGGGTGCTACCTGCACCTGTCCGGCGTGAAGCTGCCCAAGGACATCCTCATCCCGTTCAAGCTGGTGACGAAGGCCAACGTGAACGAGTTCATGGCCATCGCCAAGCGCGTCTACGTCAAGTAGATCCACTGTCGGTGAGAACCCGACCCGGGTAAGCCGCGCGCGGGGCGGCGACGTATTGGTCGCCCCGCGCGCGGCCCGGGAGAGGAGTGACAAGCGGAAGGAGGTGGCGCTCGTGGATGTCCGATCGATCGAAGGTGTTCCCGCCTCTCCAGAGCATCAGGGCACCGTGCCGGTGTGGTGGCTCTTCAAACCGCGGGAGATGAAGGCCGCCACCCTGGGCGGGTATCTCGAACTGGTCAGCGAGTTCGAGGTCAAGGGGGGAGGCTACGTCCTTCCGCACAAGCACCTCACCCACGAGTTCTACTACGTGGTCGGCGGCCGGGGGGTCATGACCATCGAGGGCGAGGACCGCGTGATCACCCAGGGCGACCTGGTGCACATTCCGCCGGATGCGCTGCACAGCCTGCGGCCGGTCAGCCCCCACGCCTCCATCCGCTGTTTCTGCTTCGCCGTGGGGCTGCGCGACACGCCGGATGTGGACTACTCGTCGGACTGACCGCGGCGGGCCCCCCCGGGGGAGGTGATCACCTGGACGCTCTGGTATTTGGACGGCTCATCGTCGACCTCTACGCCGTCGAACTGGACACACCGCTGGAGGAGGTGCAGACCTTTCGCAAGTACCTCGGGGGTGCCGCCGGGAACATGGCGGTGGCGCTCGCCCGTTTGGGCGCGCGCGTCGGGCTGATCAGCCGGGTGGGCGACGACGCCCACGGGCGCTTTCTGCTGCGGTACCTGCAGCAGGAGGGTGTGGACACTACGATGGTGCGCACCGATCCCCAGTACCCCACCGGCCTGGCCTTCGCCGAGATCCACCCACCGGACCGCTACCGTGTGCTCTTCTACCGCAAACCCTGCGCGGACATCCAGGTGGAGGTCACCGACCTGGACGAGGACCTGCTGCGCGGGGCCGAGTTGCTGGTCGTCGCCGGAACCGCGCTCTCCCAGCCGCCGTCGCGCGAGGCGACGCTGTGGGCCCTGGCCCGGCGGTGGGACGCCGGCGGCCGCAACGTCCTCGACGTTGACTGGCGGCCGCAGTTCTGGCGCAGCGAGGAGGAGGGACGGCGGCTCTGTGACATGGCGATGGGTCTCTGCGACGTCGTCATCGCCAACGAGCCCGAACTCGCCTTCGCCGGCGGCAGCGACGAGCCCGCCACCGCGGCGGCACGGATCCACTCGCTGGGACCGGCGCAGGTGATCGCCAAGCGCGGGGCCGCCGGAGCCATCGGCTATTCCACGGCCGGGGAGCGAGTGGTTGTTCCCGGCATGCCGGTGACCGCGTTGAACACGCTGGGGTGCGGCGACGCCTTCAGCGCGGCCTACTGTTGGGGGCTGCTGCAGGGGTGGGACCTCTCGCGCTGCCTGCGGTTCGCCAACGCGAGCGGAGCGCTGGTGGCCACCCGGCACGCTTGCTCCGCGGCGATGCCGGATCAGAACGAAATTGAGACACTGCTGGCGGTAGGGCCGAGGGCATTGCAGAAGGAGTGAGGCGTTCTAATTGAAGCGTTCTACTCAGAGGGGGATGTCGGCAATGGGCGCCCGTTCTGTGAAACCGCAGGTCGAGGTATTGCAGAACTTCATCGGCGGGGCGTGGGTCCCGTCGAAGACGGAACGGGTAGAGGACATCCCCAACCCCGCGACCGGAGACCTCCTGGCCCGCGTTCCCTACAGCACGGTCGGGGACGTCGAGGCCGCCGTCGCCGCGGCGGCCCGCGCGTATCCGGCCTGGCGGGATACCCCTGTGGTCGAGCGGGCCCGGGTGATGTTCCGCTTTCGCCAAGTCCTGGAAGACCACCTGGAAGAACTGGCCCTCCTCGTCACCCAGGAGAACGGGAAGACCGTGGAGGAGGCCCGCGGCGAAGTGCGCCGCGGGATCGAGGTGGTGGAGTTCGCCTGCGGGATGCCCACGCTGATGATGGGCAATGTGGTCGAAGATACGGCGCGGGGCATCGACAGCGAACTCATCCGCGTGCCGCTCGGCGTCGTCGTCGGCATCTGCCCGTTCAATTTCCCGGCGATGATTCCCCTGTGGATGTTTCCCATCGCCCTTACCGCCGGCAACGCCTTTGTGCTAAAACCGTCGGAACGCACCCCGCTCTCGGCGGTGCGCTTCGCCGACCTCCTGACGGAGGCGGGTCTCCCCGCCGGGGTGCTGAACCTGGTCCACGGGGTGAAGGAGGCGGTGGACGCCCTCCTGGCGCACCCCGCGGTCAAGGCGGTTTCCTTCGTGGGGTCGGCGCCCGTGGCCCAGTACATCTATCAGACCGCCGCGGCGCACGGGAAGCGCGTGCAGGCTCTGGCGGGGGCGAAAAACCACCTCATCGTCATGCCGGACGCCGACCTGGAGCGTACCGTCCCGGCGATCATCTCCTCCGCCTTCGGCAATGCGGGGGAGCGATGTCTGGCCGGGAGCGTGGTGGTGGCGGTGGGCGACGTAGCGGACCGGTTCGTGCCGCTCCTCGCTGCGGCGGCGGCCAAACTGCGCGTCGGCGTGGGGTGGGATTCGGCCACCGAGATGGGACCCGTCATCCGGCCCAACCACCGGCGGCGCATCCTCGATTTTATCGAGCGGGGGACGCAGGAGGGCGCGCACCTGGTCTGCGATGGGCGGGCGCAGGTCCCGAGGGATGAGACCGGCTTCTTCGTCGGCGCGACCGTTTTCGACCACGTCCGTCCGGAGATGACGATCGCCCAGGAGGAGATCTTCGGCCCGGTGCTCGGCGTCATCCGGGTGGCCACACTGGACGAGGCGCTACAGGTGGTGAACCGCTCGCGCTATGGGAACATGGCCTGCATCTTCACCGCGAGCGGCAAGGCCGCGCGGGAATTCCGCGTGCGTGTCGAGGCCGGGATGCTCGGGATCAACATCGGCGTCGCCGCACCGATCGCGTTCTTTCCTTTCACTGGGTGGAAGGGTTCTTTTTACGGGGACCTGCATGCCACGGGCAAGGACGCCGTGGAATTCTACACCGAGAAGAAGGTTGTGACCAGCCGCTGGTTCTAGGGCGCTGGCCGCGCGATCAGTCCGACCACTTCCACAGCCGCGCCAACCGCGCGCGGATCTCGGCGATCTCCACCGAAAGCCCTTCTGCTTCCTCGCCACGGCCGATCCCCTGCAGGTACGTGAGGCGTTCCTGCAGGCGCTGTAGCCTTTCGGGATCGCCCAGCGGCGTCCGCAGCAAGCGCTCCCTGACCGCGTCCGCCCCAGCGGCGTCCCCCTTGCGGTCGAGGAGGTCGATCGCCGCGCGCAGGGCCCGCTGGCTCCAGTACAGGTCGGCATACTGGTCGGCGACGGCGACGTAGGCCTGTACCCTACGGTCGACGTTCCCCGCGGCGGTACGCGCCGCCGCCTTGAACGCCTCCTCGGCGGCCAAAACGCGGCGGACGTGTGGGCCAGGTGCCCAGGTGCGCCGGGGCTCCTCCCCCACGACGAGCAGGCCACGCTGTTCACGGGCAGCGTCAGCGCTATGCGCGTGCCCTCTCGAGCCAAGGTCAGCCGTGTGGGTTCGGGCAGGGGCCGCAGTGTGGCGGCATCCCTGATGGCTTGAAGTTGCGCCTCGTTCGGCCGGTCTGTTCGTCCGGCGGCTTGTTGTACCCGATGTCCGCCCAGAGCCCGGCATCGAGCCGGCCGACGGGGCGGGTGGCGTCCACCACCAGGCGCACGCTGGTTGGCTGCGCGGCGGCGACGGGCAGGAGGGCCGCGAGCAAGACGGGAAGTAGCGCCAACAGAACGCGTCTCATCTACTCTGGCAACGCCACCAGGCCTGCAGAGGTTTACTACCCGAAGCCGCGCGGTTTCACCCAGCGTCGACCGTGCCGGCCTGCAGGCGGGAGAAGACGGCAAATGGAGATACCCGTTATCTCGCAGGCGGTCATGGTTCTCATCGGGGCCATCGTCTTCGGCGCGGCCACGGTCAAGGGTGTGGCCGGCCTGGGCTTTCCGCTGATCACCGTGCCGCTGGTGGCCAACATTGTCGGCCCGCATGCCGCGGTGGTGATCATCGCGGTGCCGACGGTGGCGAGCAATCTCTTCATGGTGGCGCACGGAGGAGGGACGGTAGCTCGCCTCCGGCAGCTGGCCTGGCTGATCGTCGGGCTGGTGGCGGGGGCAGCGGTCAGCGCCCGGCTGCTGCGGGACATCAACCCCGCGGTGCTCGGCCTGATCCTCGGTGTCATCGCCGTGGGCTACGCCGGCGCGGAGCTGGTGCGCGTGCCGCTCCGCCTGCCGGCCT
>LDXQ01000062.1 GCA_001443485.1 Candidatus Sysuimicrobiota bacterium CSP1-3 | reverse complement strand
CCGGACTTCGGAAGGACACTCGCCGGGGGACGCCCCACCCCCGGTGTTACGCGAACGACACCCTGACCAGGCCGAGACGCCTGCGAGCGCTCGTGCGCTTGCGGTTGACGGGCCGTCCACCAGAGCCCCGCGCCGATACCGACCAGCATAACGATGACCCAGCCGGCGCGCCAGAGGGTGACGGCCGATGGGGGACGGGCGGGGCGGCGCGTGTCGCGGCGGGCGGGCAACATGCCTAGCGGCTGGCGATCCGCTGCTTCAGCAACTCCAGCGCCCGGGCGAATTGCTCCCCTTCAATCCGGCGCATCTCGGCATCGCTGCGTCCCTCCAGCCGGCTGCCCACCACGACGTTGGGGGTGAGGCCCTTGCCGTGGATGTCGCGCTCCGCCGGCGTGAGGTACCGCCCACTGGTCAGGGTGGCGCCGGTGCCACTGGGCAGCGTGAGGACGCGCTGGATCACGCCTTTCCCGAAGGTGCGGATGCCCACCAAAGGCGCGACACTGTGATCCTGCAGCGCCCCCGCGACGATCTCCGCACCGCTGGCCGTGTACTCGTTGACGAGCACGACGACGGGAATCGTCACCTTGCGCCCGGGGGAGGCGCTCTCGGTATCGCGCCGCCCGTTGCGATCCACGGTGATGACGATGGGATGGCGGGCGCGAACGAAGTGATCGGCGAGGGCGACGGCAGCGTCCAGGAGACCTCCGGGATTGCTGCGCAGGTCGAGCAGCAGACCGCGCGCTCCGGAATTCCGGACCGCGTCCAGGGCCCGGCTGAACTCGCGCGCCGTTCCCTCCTCAAAGCGCGCAATCCGCAGGTAGGCGACCCGCGCCACGCGCAGCTGAGCCCGCTGCGTCTCGTCGAGGAACTGCTCGTCCTGCACGGTGATGGCGCGGATGCGCGTGCGGATCAGCGAAACTTCGAAGGTGCGCTCGCCTCGGCTCATGCGCAACCGGACCGTCGTGCCGGCCGGGCCGCGGATGCGGGAGACGACCTCCTCCAAAGACATTCGCTCGGTCGAACGGCCGTCTACCTGGAGGATCCGGTCGCCCGGACGCAGGCCCGCCTTGTAGGCCGGAGTCCCGGAGATCGGCTGCACGACCACCGGCCGGCCGTCCTGCAATTCGATGTAGACGCCGACCCCGGAGAAGATGCCGCCGAGGTCTGACTCGCGGAACTGCTTATAGGCCTCCGGATCCATGAACCGCGAGTACGGATCGCCGAGTGCCTCGAACATCCCTTGGGCGGCGCCATAGAAGAGCTTGTCAGTGTTGACGTCTTTGACCAGGTAGACCGCCCGGATCTGGCGGAGGACATCCCGCAGCAGGTCGAGGCCGCGCGCATCCGCGTCACCGGCGGCCAGGGTCGTCCGCTGACCATAGCCGTATCCCGCGGCGAACGCGCCGCCGACGAGCACAAACAGCAAGATGGCGACCAGGGTGCGGTTGCGGGAATTCACAGGCGTCACCTCAACTCCTCAGCATACCGGAGGGGGCAGGCGGGCGCTATGCGACGCCGCTCCTGCGGTCCTCCGCCGCGGACCTTCCGACCGAGACGCCTCTGGGACCCAACTAAGGACCAACCGGATTAACGGGGGTGCCGTTGACGCGAATCTCAAAGTGCACGTGCGGTCCGGTAGAAAAGCCTGTGCTGCCGACGCGGCCGACCATCTGCCCCTTGCGCACGCGCGCGCCGGGACGCGTCAGGATCGCGGAGAGGTGCGCGTACAACGTGGAGAGTCCGTCGCCGTGATCGATGATGACGATCTTGCCGTAGCCGCCGAACCATCCTGTGTAGAGCACGGTGCCGTCCCAGGCCGCGACCACCGGCGCGCTGCGCGGCGCGGCGATGTCTACCCCGCTATGCATGCGCCGGATGCGGAAGATGGGATGGTAGCGCATGCCGTATCCGGAGGTGAAGACCCCGCGCGCCGGCCAGAGGAAGCCGCGGAACCGGCCGCCGAGGGTAGCTGGGCCGCCGGCGGGCTGCATCCGCCGGATCAGGGCGGCCAACTCGCGATCGGTCTCCTCCAGGTCCTCGATGACCTGCTCGTAGAGCGCGCGTTCCTTCTGAATGCGGGCGAGCAGCGCCTGCTTGGCCGCGACGTCCTCCAGAATCTCGGCGCGGCGGGTCTGCGTGCGCGCGATCAGCGCGGCGATCTGCTCCTCCTGATGCACGAACTGCAGGTACAGCCGGGAGTACTCCTGCACGTCCGCCTCGTAGTGCACCAGCAGCCGGGCGTCGGCGCGCATGATCGCGCTGAGGAAGTGCGCGCGGGTCACCAGTTCGGAGAAGTCACCCGCTTCCAGCAACAGGTCCACATAACCCTGCCGTCCCCATTTGTAGATGTCGCGCAGGCGGCCGTCCACCCGCGCCCGCTGCCCGGCCAGCCGCGTCCGCACGACCGCCAGGCTGGCCGCGGTGGCCTGGGCGCGGCTGCGCGTCTGCCGCAGCTCGACCTCGAGGCGCCGCAGGTCGGCCTCCGCCGCATCGCGCCGCCGGTCCATCTCCTCCAGGTCGCGCAGCGCGCGCCGCTCCTGCTGCTTGACCGAGTGCAGCTGCGCCCGTCTCTCTCGCAGCGCTTGCCGCACCTGCCGCAGTTGCTGCCGCGCCTTCGCCGGCGGCGTAGGGGTGGACGGCGCGGGCGCCGCGCCCACGGGACTGGCCAGGGCCGCTAGCAGAAGCGCGACGAGAAACCGATGGATGGGCCGGGGCGCGATCATCGGGCCAGCAGGGTCACGTATGAAGGAAGCGGCGCAGCGCCAGCAGGCTGCCGCTCATGCCGACCAGCATCCCGCCCAGACCGAGTGAGACGACCAGCGTCGGCAGCAGGTCGGGCGCGTGCACCAGCGGCAGGAACGGCACCACGTCGCGGGCCCGCGCGAGCAGCAAGATGTATCCGGGAATCAGCACCAGGGCCGCCAGAGCCGTGGCCACCAGTCCCTGCAGCACACCCTCCAGCATGAAGGGGGAACGAACGTACCAGGGGCTGGCCCCGACCAACTGCATGATCTCGATCTCCTGGCGGCGGCCGATGATCGTCAGCCGGATGGTGTTCATGATGATGATCAGGGCGACGCCGCCGAGCAGCAGCCCTGCGGCCACCCCGCCGGTGCGCAGCAGCCCGGTCACCGCCAGCAGTCGGTCCACCGCCTGTGCGCCGAAGGCCACGTCCTCCACTCCGCCGATTTGCCGCACCGCGTCGGCGACCGGCCGCGCCTCGCGGGGATTGACCAGGGCGACCTCCAACGAATCGGGCAACGGGTTCGTTTCGATGACGTCGCGTAGGGAGACCCGCTCGCCCAGGGCGTCCTGCAGCCGCACCAGCGCCTGATCGCGGCCGACGAACTCCACGCGGCGCACGCCGGGCAGCGCCCGCACCTGGGCGCTGAGCCGGTCGCGCTCCTGCGGGCTGATCCCGTCGCGCAGGTACGCCACCACCTGGACCTGCCGTTCAAGAATCGTCGTCATCAGGCGGAGGTTGGCCGCCAGGGCCACCGCCCCGCCCACCGGCAGCAGCGTCACCATGATCGTCGTCACGGCCGCGGCACTCATCAGGCCGTTGCGGCGGAAGGCGGCCAGCGCCTCGCCGCCCGCGTAGGCCAGGGCGGCGCTTAGCACGCCGAGCGGGGACCGGCGGCGGCGCTGCTCAGGCATGACTGGCGTAAAGACCGTAGTCTTCATCGCGCACAACGGTCCCCGCCGCGAGTTCGACCACACGCTGGCGCAGGATGTCCACGATGAGTTTGTTATGCGTCGCGACTAGAACCGTCGTGCCGCGGAGATTAATCCGGCTGAGCAGCTGCACGATCTCCCAGGACGTCCGCGGGTCGAGGTTGCCGGTGGGCTCGTCGGCCAGGAGGAGGGGCGGCTGGTGGACGATGGCGCGGGCGATGCTGATGCGCTGCTGCTCGCCGCCGGAGAGCTGCCAGGGCAGCGCGTCGGCCCGATCGGCCAGCCCCACCACCTCCAGCGCCTGCATGGCGCGCGGCCGGATCTCCTCCGGCGGCGTGCCCGTCACCTGCATAGCGAAGGCGACGTTTTCGTAGGCGGTCTTGCGCGGCAGGAGTTTGAAGTCCTGAAAGACGACACCCATGCTGCGGCGCAGCGCGGGCATCTGGCGGGCGGGCAGGCGGGTGATGTCGCGCCCGGCGACGCTCACCTTCCCGCGGCTCGCGACGTCAGCCCGGTAGAGCAGACGGAGAAGCGTGGACTTGCCGGCGCCCGTGGGTCCGATGAGAAACACAAACTCCCCCTCCGCCATGGAGAAGGAGACATCGTTGAGAGCAAGGAGTCCGTTGGGGTAACGTTTCGTAACGCCCTGCAATCGGATCATCGATGGGAGGTCCGACGAAAGGTGCGACGTTTGGCCCGACTATGTCTTCCCGTTGTTCGGTGGGCTGCGGCCCGTCTCCTGCAGGGGCTGCGGCCTGCGGCCCGCGCGCGGGTGTGCGCCAGGATTCGCGCCCGGCTAGAGGCGCACGTCGTGGAGGAGGCGGCCGAGGGTCTCCAGGACGCCCTGTGCCGTCATGTTCATCTGGATGGGCGTGACGGAGACCATTCCCTGCTGCACCGCCCAGGAGTCGGTGCCCTCTACGTCCGGCGCCGGCTCGCGCTCCCCGCCCAGCCAGTAGTAGGTTCGGCCCCGCGGATCGCGCCGTTTGTCCAACCGGTTGATGTAGCGCTGCAGACCCTGCCGCGTGGCGGCGACCCCCCGCACCTGGGAGCGCGGCAGGTTGGGGACGTTCACGTTGAGCAGCGTGTCCGGCGGCAACCCGTGTCGGCGGACGATCTCCACCAGGCGCACCGCCACTTCGGCGGCGACATCGAACCGGGCATCGCCCTCCGCGGCCACCGAAACGGCGATGCTGGGGATGCCCATGATCGCCCCCTCCATCGCCCCGGAGACGGTGCCGGAGTAGGTGAGATCGCCGCCCATGTTCGGGCCGACGTTGATCCCGGAGACGACCACCTCGGGGCGCTCGAGCAGCAGGTCGAGCACGCCGAGCACGACACAGTCCGCGGGCGTCCCGTTCGTCGCCCAGGTGGGCGCGTCCACTCCGGGGATCGTCGCTCGCAGGGCGCGCAGCGGCTTGTGCAATGTGATCGCGTGCCCGGTGGCGCTGCGCTCGTGCTCCGGGGCCACCACCGCCACGGGTACGACCGCGGCGATGGCGCGGGCGAGGGCGTGCATACCCGGCGAGGAGATGCCGTCGTCGTTGGTGATGAGGACCGTCACGCGCGCACCGATTCGTCGATCCAGCGCAGGTAGTCGGGGTTGCCGCCGACAATGGGGACGGCGATGACTTCCGGCACGGTCGAGGAGTGGAGAGCGCGCACCCGCGCGGTGAGCGCGTCCACCAGGCGGGCCGCGGTCTTCACGATGAGCAGCGTCTCTCCCGCCTCCTCGACCTGTCCCTGCCACCAATATGCCGAGCGCACCGGCGTGGTGTTCACGCAGGCCGCCAGGCGCTCGTCCAGCAGGGTGCGGCCGAGGCGTTCTGCTTCCTCGGGCGTGGCGGCGGTAATGAAGACCACAACGTGACTCACGACGGCGTCGGCCTCGAGCGTGGCGATGTCGGCGTGGACGACTCGGACGGTTGTGTTAGCGAGGCGAATCTCCATGATCGAGGGGGGTCATAAGTGGGGCAGAGGGGATCGCTGGCCAAGGGGCCCCCGTGTCCTTCCGGGGAAGGCCAGCGATCCCCTCTGCCTTAGTCCTGCTCCCTCCACCAATCTGGTGAGACGTCTCGCTCGCGGCGCACCTTCTTCACGGTGGGCTGGCCGCCCGCCTTCTCCTTGGCGACACGCGCGCGCAGACTTTCGTACTCCCGCAGGTCGGTCAGCACTTTCAGGGTGTTCCAGACCGCGTCCTCGATCTGCTCGCCGTCCTTCAGCAGCAATTGCACCAGCGGCTCGATCACCCGCTTGTCCCGCATGCGACCGAGGACCTTCACGGCCAGGCGCTTCACGTCGACGTCCTCATCCTCCAGCGAGGTGATCAGTTGGTCGAGCGCGCCCTCGCCGAACAGCGAGAAGAGTGCCTTCAGGGCAAAGCGGCGCACCTTCGGCGACGGATTCTCCAGGGCGGTGCGCAGCTGTTCGACGAGTTCCTCCCGCGGCCGGCCGACGAATGCTTCTGCCACGTTCTTAGATAGGAAGATCTCGCGGTCCCCGTGATGCGCGTCGGGGTGCTCCACCACTCCCCGCTCCTCCAGCCGGGCTAGCGTGGTCACCACCGCGTCCTGCATCGGCGGGTCGGTGAGAAAGCGATCCATCAGTGGGCCGACCACGCGCTTGTCTCCCACCCGCCCCAGCACGGAGATCCCCGTCAACTGCACGAACTGGTTGTCGTGATCGAGGACCTCCAGGAGCGGGTCGACCGCCTTCGGTCCCATCTCCACCAGGATTTTCCAGACCTGGTTGCCGATGCGCCGGCGCAGCCCCCGGTCCTCGAAGGCGGTCATCAAGGGTTTCACCGCGTCCGGGCCGATGCGGGCCAGCGCCTCAGTGGCGGCGTTCACCAGGGAGCGCTCGCGCCGGGTAAGGACGCGGATGAGCATCTCCACCGCGCCCTTATCGCGCATGTCGCGCAGGCCGTTTACGGCCTGCAGCACGACCTGCTCGGAGCGGTCGGTCAGCGCGGCTCGCAGCGCGGTCATGGCCTCCGGCCCCCCGATGCGACGCAGGGCGGCCACGGCGCTCTTGCGGACGTACTCATCCGCATCCTGGAGGGCCTCCGCGAGCGCCGGCACCCCGCGCTCGTCCTGGAGGCGCCCCAGGTGGTGGGCCGCGTCGCTGCGGACCGTGACGTCGGCGCTCTTCAGCTGCCGGATGTACCGCTGCACTTCGTCGCCCGGCGTTTGGGCCATCAAATCTCTCCTTTGGCTACCTCAACCATTCTGGACGCGAAAACCCTACTCCTGTTATACTACGGCCAAATAGTGGCGCCCAAACGCACTTTTCATCGGAGGTGAGAGCGCCGCGGTGGGCCATAACAACATCAACGGACCCCGCCCGCCAGTCAGGTTCGCACACGCCAGCGAGAGGGAGTTCGCCAAGCTCCTGGACTTCTACATCATCCGCTGGGAATACGAGCCGCGCTCCTTTCCCCTTGAACGGGACGCTGAGGGACGAGTCGTCGAAAGCTTCAGCCCCGACTTCTATCTGGCCGATCTCGACCTCTACATTGAGCTGACCACGCTGAAGCAGAACCTGGTCACCCGGAAGAACCGCAAGGTCCGGCGCGTGCGGGAACTGTACCCGGGGGTGCGCCTGATGATCCTCTACGCCCGCGACTTTCGGAAACTGCTGGCCAAGTACGACATTCCGGCGATTTCCTCTTCGGAGGCAGGCTAAGCGTTGTCTTCCTTGCCCGTCACCCGGCCGGCTGCCGATGAATTAAAGGAAGTCCTGCTCTCGGAAGAACAGGTCCGCGCCCGGGTGGCGGAACTCGCCGCGGACATCTCCCGCGACTACACCGGCCGCGACCTCGTCCTGGTGACCGTCCTGAGGGGCGGGATCTTCTTCCTCGCCGACCTCAGCCGCGCGCTGACCATCCCCGCGGCACTCGACTTCATGGCGATCACCAGCTACACGGCGGACAGCCCGTCGGGTGTGGCCCGGTTGCTCAAAGATCTCGACGAGGAGATCACCGGGCGCCACGTCCTCCTGGTCGAGGACATCATCGACACCGGCCTCACCGCCGCCTACCTGCTGCGTGTGCTGCACACGCGCAACCCGGCGAGCGTGGCCATCTGCACGCTGTTGGACAAGACCGCGCGCCGGATCGTGCCGACCCTGCCAATCCGGTACCGCGGCTTCGAGATCCCCGACGCGTTTGTCGTCGGCTACGGGCTAGATTTCCGGCAGCAGTACCGCCACCTGCCCTACATCGCCGTCCTCAAGGAAGAGCCCGAGACGTCCCTGTCGCTGCCGGGCTGACGCGCCCCGGTTAGGCAGACGGCGCGGTCAGGCCCAGACCGCCAGGATTGCCCCCATCACCGCGAGCGTGACGAGGTAGTTCCCCATGTTCAGGACGTAGAGGCCCCACGGCTGCCCGCCGAAGGTGACCCCCGCCAGACCGACTGTCGCGACGAACCCCAACCAGACCCAGAAGCCGGTGAACGCCCCGGCACCGATGGACGTCGCGTTCGTGAAGTCAACGAACATGGCCAGGACCCACGCCATGACCAGAGAACCGATGAATGTCACCAGGTAGCCCCGCCCGGCGCTCTGCCCCGCCATCTGGTCCATCGTCTTTCCGGTCAGCCGCATCCACATCCTGCCGAAAACGCGCGGCGAATACCAGATCGCCCCGATGATCATGCTGGCCACGGCGGCGACTACGACAGCCAGGTAGTTGATGCTCACTTCTGGCATTCCCCCACCCCCCTCGGATGTGGGGGCGGGAGCCAGCCGCCCCCCATTTTGCCCCTGGTCATTCGCGCCGGCACGGCGGCTTTCCCCCGTCAACAACAATCCGCCGGACCACACGACCTGGGGGGCGGGCCTCAAAGGTAGCCGCGGGTGGGGCACGAACAGATGAGCGAAGAGCGGTGATGCCATGGGGACACAGGACGCGCGTCAGAAGGACCTGGCCGAACTCTTTGCAATCTACCTCAACCGCGGCGACAGGGTACGTCTCGTCGAGTACCTTGTCACTCACAGCAACCTGCCGGGGCCGCGGGGGAACCTGGAACTGGCTCAGGCCTTCGCCGAGGAAGCCGCGGTACGGACGGGACCGGACCAGGATAAAGTGTGGACCTTGTGTCTGAACCTCGCCGGGATCTCTCCGGCGCACGCTCCCACGAACAGCCCGATGGAGTTTCTGCCCTTCTGCGGCGCCGTCGGCCTTGGTGCCGTCGCCGCGGCATCACCTCAGCGCGTCGACCGGGCGTTAACGGAGCTCCGCCGGCTGGCGGACGACTCGCGCTGGCGGATGCGAGAAGCGGTGGCCATGGCGCTGCAGGAGTTGCTCCGCCACCATCCCCAGAAGACCCTCGCCCGACTGAAGACCTGGATCGCGGACGAACACTGGCTGGCTATGCGCGCAGTGGCCGCCGGGATCGCAGAGCCGGCGCTGCTCGAAGACAACCCGCGGATGGCGGCTGCCGCTCTGCAGGCGCACCGGCAGATCCTCCAACGGGTGCGGGCGGCCGCGGACCGGCGGACGGAGTCGTTTCGCACGCTGCGCCAGGCGCTCGGTTACTCCATCAGTGTGGTGGTTACCGCAACGCCGAAGGCGGCATTTGCTCTGCTGCGCGGATTGGCCGCGGCGCGCGACCCGGACGTGCAGTGGATCGTGCGGGAGAACCTGAAGAAGCAGCGGCTGGTCCGCGCGGATCCGCGACAGGCCGCAGCCCTGGCCCGTCGGGCTACGCCTTCCGCGGCTGCAACAAGGAGGCACACACCCTCTCGCGGAGGTCGCGCATCGCGTAAAGGGTGATCGTCGCGATGTCGCGCGGAAGAACAAGACCCCGCAACCCCTCGACGGATTTCCGAAGGATCGTCGACACCATCGTTGCGCAGGTCCCGAGGGGCAAGGTCGTGACATACGGGCAGTTGGCCATCCTCGCGGGCCGGCCGCGCGCCGCTCGTCTGGTCGGCTGGCTGGCCCATGGCGGCCCCTCCGACCTCCCCTGGCAGCGCGTGGTCAATCGGTTCGGCGGACTGGCCCGCGGCTACACGGGTGGCCGATACGGGCAGCGCATTGAGTTGGAGCGGGACGGCGTCGTCGTCCGGGACGACGGGACCGTCGATCTCGCCCGGTACCAGTGGTGGCCGCCGGAGGCGACGCTCCGGCGCGTGAGGCGGTCCGCAGGATTGCAGGCATCCCGGAAAATGCAGAGAGGACGGTGACGGCGGCCGGGCGAAAGTCTATCGGCCCAGCGCCGCCAGCATGTCCTCTCCGCGCGTGAACTTGACCCGGGGGCGCCCTGCCGCCTTTCCCCGCTGGACCTCGATCTCATTGAGCCGCTGCCAGTCCTGCCAGGAGATGTGGGCGGGCTGCCGGTCGCGGATGAGTGCTTCGACGGCGCCGGCGCCCGGTTCCGTGGGGGCGAGAGTGCTGGCCTGCGCCACGTCGGCCATCATGTTCGCCACGGTCTCGGCGGCGTCTGGCTTGTTGGTGCCGATGACGCCGGTGGGTCCGCGCTTGATCCAGCCCGCCGCGTAGAGTCCGGGGACCGGTTCCCTGGTGGCCGGATCCAACACCCGCCCCTTCTCGTTGAGGATGACGCCCCAGTCCTGGTTGAACGGTACCCCGGGCAGCGGCACGCCCCGGTAGCCGACGGCGCGGAAGATCAGGCCGACCGGCAAGTCTTCGAGGCGGTCGGTCGGTTTCGCCACCAGAGTGCCGGCGGAGGTCGCCTGGAGGATGTTGTGCACAAGCCGCATCCCGGCAACGTGGCCATCGGCGGCACTCAGTTCCACCGGTGACACCAAGAAGCGCATGACCAACTTACGGGGCTTCCCTCCGGACGGACGGGCGGCAAGGCCCTGGATGATCTCCACCTTCTTCATCGTCGTCCGGTCCTGGGTGCGGTCGAGCGCGGCTTTGCTCGCCTCATCGAGCTCGACCTCCTCCGCGAGCGCCGTGGCGTCGGCCGCGGGGAGGTTGCCGAGCTCCCGGATCTCCGGGTTCGAGAACGCGGCCTGCGCCGGCCCGCGCCGCCCCAGGAGGAAGACCTCTCTCACCCGGCTCTCCCGCAGCGCCTCCAGCGCATAGTCGGCGATGTCCGTCCTGGCCAGCTCCTCCGGTGAACGGAGGAGGACGCGGGTGACGTCCACTGCGACGTTGCCGACGCCGACGACCGCCGCGGCTTCCTGCTGCAGATCGAACTCATAGTTGACGTAATCGGGATGCCCATTGTACCAGGCCACGAACTCCGTGGCCGGGTAGCTGCCGGCCAGATCCTCGCCCGGAATCCCGATACGCCGGTCGGTCTGGGCGCCGGTCGTAAAGAGGACCTGATGGTAGTGCGCGGCGAGGTCCTCCCGGGTCAGGTGTTTCCCAAACTCCACGTTCCCGAAGAAGCGGAAGCGCGGGTTCGCCGCGGTCTTGTCGTACGCGGCCGTGACCGACTTGATCTTCTGGTGGTCGGGGGCCACCCCGTAGCGGACCAGACCGTATGGGGTGGGCAGGCGGTCAATGAGGTCAACCTCGACGACGATCTCCGGGTGACTGAGCAGGTGTTCCGCAGCATAGAATCCACTGGGCCCTGCGCCGATAATGGCGACGCGCAGGGGCTGCGCTTCCGTTCCCGGTTGCGTCATGCGGCGTCCTTTCGCGGTCGCCTAGGAGCGATCGTCGGTGATTTGAATCTGCAGCGTCGCCACCTCACCCTCGTACTCGTCGCGCTGGGCCTTGACCACGTCGCCAATCGAGACTATGCCCACCAGGCGGCCCCCGACGACAACCGGCAGATGCCGGACGCGCATCTCCGTCATGGTGTGCGCCACCGACTTCAGATCGTCTTCCGGCGAGCCCACGATCACGTTCTTGGTCATCAGTTCACGCACCGTGTGGCCAAAGAGATGCTCGTCCAGGACGGCCCACCGCACGACGTCCCGTTCCGAGATGATGCCGATCGGCCGATCGTTCTCGTCCACAACGACCAGCGCGCCGATGTTGTGCGTTGCCAGCTCCGCGAGCGCCTCCCGGATCGTCTGCTCGGGGCGGACGGTGAAAACGTGGCCCCCCTTCCGGGCCAGCATGTGGGCGATATTCATGGCCTCTCCCTCCCCTCCCGCTGCTCTTCCCGACCGAAGATGATCATATCGCTTCCCCGCAGGCTGGTCATCCGTAGGCGCACCGGCCTCGCGCCGTGCTATGCTCCTCCGAGGGTACGTCAGTACCACGTCACGTCTTCCTGCCCTTCATCTCAGGGTGTATCCTGATGCCCAAAGAGCGACCATGAGCAGCGAGACGAACCTTCCAACCAGACAGCGGCGCGTCAACTCCAACTTCATCACAGAAATCATCGATGAAGACCTGCGGCAGCGCCGCTACGCGAAGATCGTCACCCGCTTCCCGCCCGAACCCAATGGCTACCTGCACATCGGGCACGCCAAGTCCATCTGCCTGAACTTCGGCCTGGCGCTGGACTACGGCGGGGAGTGCAACCTGCGCTTTGACGACACCAACCCCGAGACCGAGTCCATCGAATACGTGGACGCCGCCAAGCGCGACGTGCAGTGGCTGGGCGTCCAGTGGGCGAGGGAGCTGTATGCCTCGGACTACTTTGAGCGACTCTACGAGTTCGCGGTGCAGCTCATCACAGACGGCAAGGCCTACGTCGACAGTCTTTCCGATGAGGAGATCAGCGAATACCGGGGCACCGTGACCCAGCCCGGCAAACCCAGCCCCTACCGTGACCGCAGCGTTGAAGAGAACCTAGAACTCTTCCGGCACATGCGGGACGGGGGGTTCCCCGACGGCGCGCACGTCCTGCGGGCCAAGATCGACCTGGCGAGCCGCAACATGAAACTGCGCGACCCGGTGCTCTACCGCATCGTGCACGCTCCCCACTACCACGCCGGGGACGCCTGGTGCATCTACCCGCTCTATGACTTCGCGCATCCCCTCTCCGACGCCATCGAGGGGATCTCGCACAGCATCTGCACCTTGGAGTTTGAGAATAACCGGGCCATCTACGACTGGCTCCTGGAGAACCTCCGCGGGAAGTGCGGCCTCCCCCATGCCCCCCGGCCCTACCAGTACGAATTCGCCCGGCTAAACCTGGACTACACCGTACTGTCGAAGCGCAAGCTGATCAAGCTGGTCGACGGCAGACACGTGCAAGGGTGGGACGACCCGCGCCTGCCCACCCTCTCGGGCGTGCGCCGCCGCGGGGTGACCCCCGAGGCCATCCGCGAGTTCTGCTACCGCATCGGCGTGGCCAAGACGAATAGCCGGGTGGACCTTGGGATCTTTGAAGCGGCGGTCCGGGACGACCTCAACCACCGCGCCCCCCGGGTTCTGGCCGTGCTCCGCCCGCTCAAGGTGGTACTGACCAACTACCCCGGCGGCAAGGTGGAGCAGCTCGAGGCTCCCTACTGGCCCCACGACGTGCCCAAGGAGGGCTGGCGACAGGTACCGTTCTCACGCGAGCTCTACATCGAGCGCGACGACTTCATGGAACACCCGCCCAAGGGCTTTCATCGCCTGGTCCCCGGCGGGCACGTGCGTCTGCGGCACGCCTATGTGATCCGGTGCGACGAGGTGGTGAAGAACGCAAGTGGGGAGATCGCCGAGCTGCACTGCACCTACGACCCGGACACGATCGGGAAGAACCCCGCCGGGGGCGCGCCCAAGGGTACCATCCACTGGGTCTGCGCGCCGCACGCGGTGAAAGCGGAGGTTCGCCTCTACGACCGCCTCTTCGGCGTGGCAGACCCGGAGGCGGGCGGGGGCGAGTTCACCGCCTACCTGAACCCCGCGTCGCTCACCGTAGTCGAGGGGTACGTCGAGCCTAGCGTCCTTCAGGATCCGCCGGCGACGCGCTACCAGTTCGAGCGGCTAGGGTACTTCTGGCAGGACCCGGAAGACTCACGGCCAGGCGATTTGGTCTTCAACCGCATCGTCACTCTGCGCGACTCCTGGACGAAGGCTCAGAGAAAGTGAGGGTGCAGGCCACAGCCGAGGGGCAACCGCACACAGCCCGGGGAGAAGCAAGAGGACATATGGCTGGGGGAGGAGGATTCGAACCCCCACTAACGGGTCCAGAGCCCGTCGTCCTACCGTTAGACGATCCCCCAGTGACGCTCTGATTATACGGGGGTC
>LDXQ01000061.1 GCA_001443485.1 Candidatus Sysuimicrobiota bacterium CSP1-3 | reverse complement strand
GGGCTACTGACGGGACTGCTGCTGCTCGACGAGGCGTTTGACCTCTTCTAGCAGCCGCAGCGTTTCCGCTTCGAAGCGTTCCGCGATCAGGGCGAATTTCGCCTGCTGCTCCACCGTGAGAATGTTGTTTATTTGCCGCAGGATCCGCTGCCGGCGTTGCTCGATGTCGACCCGCAGCGCCTGCAGTTGCGCCACCTTGATCTTGATCGTCTCCTGATCGGGCGGGCGCTGTGCCAGAGCCTGGCGCAGTTCAAATTCCAGTGCCCGCTTGCGGCGACCCAGCTCCAGGCGCAGGTCCTTTAGCTGCTTGATGCGCGGAAACAGTCGAGCGATCTGCTGCTCGGTGAGGTCGAGTTCATCGACCAGACGCCAGATGAGGAGGGCCTCAATGATCCGGCCGACCCGCTCCTCGGGGATCGGCGTCACCTGCGCGAGGACAGGGACCGCCAGGAGGACGACCAGCAGGAGCACCGGCAGCGTCCGGCCACGCATCACGGTGCCTGCGGGAGGGGCTCCAGGAGGGGCTCGGCGTTCTCAGCCCCCAGCCCCGACTGCCAGATCTGGACCGCCTCATCCAGATGTGGCATCAACGCACGCATCGAGTCCGTGATGTACGGCGCGACCAGCGCCGCCGGGGACGGTGCCGTGGGCGGCAGCGGCGGCCGCAGGACGACCGAGGAGATGGCGAAGACCAGCGCCGCCGCAGCGGTCGCGGCCGCGGGGACGAGCGACGGCGGGGTGCGGAACCAGCGGCGCAGCCGGCCACCCACGGTGACGGGCTCGCGGATCCGCTCCTCCAACCGCAGCATGAAGTCGGGCCAGAAGCCGTCCGGCGGCGCCGGGTCGGGGACCGCGCGCAGCAGCGCCGCGGTCTCCTCCAGTTCGCCGGCCACCGCGCGGCACTCCGGGCAATCCGCCAGGTGCGCGGCCACGGCTCGCCGCAGATCCGGCGGGGTCCGGCCGGTGGTGATCTCCAGCAGCGCGTCGCGCGCTTCCAGGCACTGCATCAGCGCTTCTCGCTCCATTCCGTTGCCAGCAGCCCGCGCAGTTTCCGCAGGGCCGCGAACATCGTCGCCTTCACCGTGCCCTCGGAGCAGCCCATGATGCGGGCGATCTCCCCGTAGGGCAGATCCTGATACAGCCGCAGCGTGACCATCGCCCGTTGCCGGGGCGGCAGCACGGCCACGGCCCTGGTGATGGCCTGCCGCGTCGCCTCGGCCTCCGCCTGCGCCACGGGACCGGTCTCCACGGGCGCCTCCGCGGTGATCTCTTCCAGGTCCACCCAGGGGTGGCGGTTCCGCCGCTCCTGGTAGTCCAGGCAGAGGTTCACCGTGATCCGGTAGAGCCAGGTCCGCAGGTGCGAACGCCCGTCGAAGCGCGGCAGAGCACGGTGCGCGCGGATGAACACCTCCTGGGTGATGTCCGCCCCGTCCTCGTGATTGGCGACCATGCGCCGGGCGATCCGGTAGACGGTCTCCCGGTACTTGATCACGAGGGCGGTGAAAGCGCTCTCCTCGCCCCGTTTGAATGCTTCAACGAGTGCCGCGTCTTCCTGGTCCACAGGCACCTCCTACCCGTTAAACGATTCTCCGGCCAAGTACGTTTAGTCCGGCTCCAGGGGGTTCATGCCCACCCCGGCGCCTCCCGCAGACGGAACGGGCGGCCCACCCGGGGCCGCCCGCCGCTGTTCTTCGCCCGAACTTACATCCCGTCCGGCAGGACGTCCTTGGCGACCTGCTCCGGCAGCGTCCAGTCGATGTTGCGGAAGAAGGCGTCGATGTAGGCCGCCTTCCCGGTGCCGAAGTCCATGTAGTAAGCGTGCTCGAAGACGTCCATCGCCAGAACGACGCTGGCGTTCCAGATGGGGAACGTGTTCTGCTCGTCCCCGATGTAGTTGAAGAGGTGGCCGGCGTCCCAGTCGTAGGCCAGCCAGGCCCAGCCGCGGGCGGCGATCCCCGTGGCCTTGAGGTCCTTCTGCCAGTTCTCGAAGGAGCCGAAGTCGCGTTCGATCAGCTTGAGCAGCTTGCCGGAAGGGTTCCCACCCTTGCCGCCGAGTACCGCGAAGTAGTTCTCGTGGTTCTTCACGCCGCCGACCGCGCGCGTGTACTCCACCTTCAGTTCGCGGATGTCGGAGTAGGTCGGGTTAGCCTTGGCCGGGTCCTTGTCCAGGGCGGCCAGTTTCTCGGTGATCTCGTTCGCCTTGTTTACGTAGCCCTGGTAGAGCTTGTAGTGCTCCTCCATCGCCTTCTTGCTGATGCCGTCCAGTTCCACCTCAAACGAGCGAAACTTCTTGGCCTCGTACTTCGCCATGCGGCGCACCTCCCCACTTTCCGCGAAGTGTCCCGTCGGTCTGAATTGTTGGGTCGGACGAAACGGGCTCCTCGCTTATCCTAGCGAGCGCCGCGGCGGAACGATAGTCCCGTCGACCCGGAAGGTGGCCGGGATTGAACCCCCGCAAAACGCTTCGCCCCCTCCGATCCTTCGAGTGGAAAGGCCCGCAAGACCCACGTAGCCGAAGGGGTGCGGGAGGTTTGCGGTGCTATAGTGAGGGCATGGTGCCCGAAATGGTCGCTCCGGTCTCCGTGGACGAGTTCTGGGACGTGGCACGCGGGCTGGAGCGGGCCGAACTCGTGGGAGGCCAGGTTGTAGAGTTGGTCCCCCCGGGCTTCCGCCACGGCGAGATCGCCGCGACGATCAGTCACCTCCTCCACGAGTACATCACCCGCCGCGGGCTCGGAGCAGTCGTGGGCGAGACCGGCTTTATCCTCTCGCGCGATCCAGCGACGGTCCGGGCACCCGACGTTGCTGTGGTTCTGTCAGCCCGCGTCCCCGCCCCTCGGCCCGTCCGCTTCTTCCCCGGTCCCCCCGACCTGGCGGTCGAGGTTCTTTCCCCGGACGACCGCCCCGGGGAGGTCGCAGCGAAGGTGGCCGACTACATCCGGGCCGGCACTCAGGCAGTCTGGGTCGTTGACCCAGACGCTGAGACCGTGACGGTGCATTCCCGGGATCAAGCCATCAGGTATGGCGAGAACGAGCTCGTGGATGGCGCTCCCGTCCTCCCAGGATTCCATCCCGCCGTGCGCGATCTCCTCGGCGTCTCATCCTGAGGCCGCGCTCGGCCAGGTGCTTCACCCGCGCGACAAGCTCGTCATCGGAGAGCTGAGCCATAGAGGAAAGCACGTGCGGGTCCATGGTCCATACCCTTCCACGAGCGACGCCCCGCAAATACCATGCTAGCCTGCGAAAACCTGTCAAGCCCCTTTCTTGATCGCGTCCGCGTTTTCTTGGGCGACTCGGTCCGGACCGAGTTCCGGCGCCCCCCGGACGAAACGAGTGAACCTCGCGCCGTCCCGATGGCGGCCCAACTCCAAATTGGACGGACCTGCATAAACACGCCAAACATGGACCGCTGGCGCACGATGTCCCCGGGAACCCGGGGGTGTGGACCGCGCCTCCTCCTTCGTCGTGCTGTCTTTGTGCGGGGACCTGCGCCCGGTGGAACCGACTATGCTGCCAGACGAACACCCGGCACGCCTTGACAATTAGAGCCGGATCTCACCCGCCTTGAATGCCTGCCAGCGGCCCTGTCGCGTGGACCACCTCGCCGCCGATCACGGTGGCGAGAACTCGAACCTGCAGCAAGCTCTCCGGATCGGCTGGCCCCTCCGTCATCACGTCGCGGTCCAGGACGATGAAGTCCGCCAGGCGGCCCGGGGTGAGGCTCCCTTTGATATCCTCATCGCCGGAGGCATAGGCCGCCCCCACCGTGTAGGCGCGCACGGCCTCCTCCACGGTCAGCGCCTCCTCCGGGTACCAGCCGGCCCGGGGTTCGTCGGGGCGGCGGCGGGAGACCGCAGCGTAGAGTCCCTGCCAGGGGTCGATGGTCTCCACCGGCACGTCGGAGCCGAAGGCCAGCACCGCGCCGGTCCGCAGCAGCGAGCGCCAGACGTAGGCGGTGCGGCTGCGGCCGCCCCAGTAGCGGTCGGCGATGTCGCGGTCGCTGGTGCAGTGGATAGGCTGCATCGACGCGATAACCCCGAGTTCGGCCAGGCGGGGCAGGTCGGCGGGGTGGAGCAGTTGGACGTGCTCGATGCGGAAGCGCACACCCGCCCGGCGCACGGCGGCGTGGTGCCCCGCGAAGGCGTCGAGGACGTCGCGGTTGGCCCGGTCGCCGATGGCGTGAATCACCGGCCACAGCCCCGCCGCCACCACGCGACCGACGAGATCCCGTAATTCGTCCGCGGTGTGAATCGGGACGCCGGTGTTGCCGGGCTGCCCCTCAAACGGCTCCAGCATGCTGGCCGTCTGCGAGCCGAGCGTCCCGTCGGCGTAGATCTTCACCCCGCCCACCCGGAGCCAGTGGTCGCCGAGCCCCGTGCGCAGGCCGAGCGCCGCCGCGCGGTCCAGTTGGTCCAGGGGAATCGTGATCCAGACGCGCATGCGTAGGGCCCCTTGCTGACGGGTCTCCTGAAGGAGCGCGAAGGCATCCGGCCACGGACCGTCGCGCACCATGCTGTGGACGCCGACCAGGCCCAGCCGGTGCGCGGCGGCGGTCGCCTCCTCCAGGGCCCGGCGCAGCGCCCCGGGATCAGGCCGATCGATCACCGCCTGGACCAGGGCCCGGGCCTCCTCTTTGAGCAGCCCGGTCGGTCGGCCGGCCGCATCGCGCACGATTTCGCCGCCCTTTGGGCTCGGCGTCTCGGGACCGATGGCGGCCCGGGCCAGCGCCGCGGAGTTCACCCAGAGGAGATGACCGTCCTTGCTCGTTAGGGCCACCGGACGGCCGGCGCTGACCGGATCCAGGTCGTCGCGCGTGGGCCAGCGTCCCTCCGCCCAGAGATTCTTATCCCACCCCCGCCCGATCACCCACGATCCCTCGGGCACCCCGGCTGCGGCCGGCGCGACCATCTGGACCGCCTCGGCGAGTGAACGCGTGTCGCGCAGTTCCACCCGCCGCAGCTGCAGCCCATACGAGAGAAAGTGAACGTGGCTGTCGGTGAGGCCGGGGAGGACGGTGCGCCCGCCGAGGTCGATGCGGCGGTGCGCGGGGAAGGCCGCGGCGAGTTCCGCTGCTGTGCCGGTCGCCAGGATCCACTCACCGGCGACGGCCATGGCCTCGACCACGGGCCGTGTGGCGTCGAGCGCATACGCGCGCAGACCGGTGAAGAGCGTGACGGACCGCGCGGTCACCGCCCGGCCTCGCCGAGACGCCGGAGCAGGGTGGCCATGGCGATGGCGGCCGCGGCGGCCTCACGCCCGCGGTGGCGGTCTTCGGTCACGCGGGCGGCGGCCTGCGCCGGATCGTAGACGCTGAGCACTTCGAAGATCACCGGCACGCCGGTCTCGTAGGCAGCGCGGGCCACGCCCACCGCAGCTTCACGACTGACGTGCTCGAAGTGCGCGGTCTCGCCTTTGATCACGCAGCCCAGGGCGATGATGGCATCGTACCCGCCGGAGTTCGCCAGGCGCCACACCACCAGCGGGATCTCCAACGCGCCGGGGACCCAGGCGACGTCAACCAGCGCGGCGGCCGCGCCGGCTAGGACCCCCTGCGCGCCCTCCAGCAACTTCGTCGTGATCGCCTCGTTGTAGCGGCTGACGACGATGGCAAAACGCAGGCCGGTGGCGTCCGGCGACCCTTCCCAGGTGCTGCCGCGCGGCGCCGGGGACACCGCTACTCGATCGACAGGAGGTGCCCGAGCTTGTGCCGCTTGGTCTTCAGGTACTCGTAGTTCTCCTTGTTCGGCGGCATCTCCAGCGGAATGCGCTCCACGACCTCCAGCCCGTACCCTTCGAGGCCGGCGCGCTTCTGCGGGTTGTTGGTGATCAGGCGGATCCGGGAAAGACTCAGGTCCACGAGGATCTGCGCCCCGACGCCGTAATCGCGAGGGTCGGGCGGAAAGCCCAGCAGTTCGTTCGCCTCGACGGTGTCCTTGCCGCGGTCCTGTAGGGCGTAGGCCTTAATCTTGTTGGTCAGGCCGATACCGCGCCCTTCCTGTCGGATATAGACGATCACCCCCCGGCCGGCGCGCTGCACCATCTCCATGGCACCGCGCAGCTGCTCGCCGCAGTCGCAGCGCAGCGAGCCGAAGACCTCGCCGGTCAGGCACTCCGAGTGCATCCGCACCAGCACCGGGCGCCCGTCGTCCACCTCGCCCTTCACCAGTGCCAGGTGGCCCACACCGTCCAGCGCGTTCTCATAGACGACCGCGCGGAACTCACCATGCACCGTCGGCAGGCGGGTCTCGCCTTCACGCCGCACGAACGGGTCGCGCTTCAGGCGGTACCGGATCAGGTCGGCGATGGAGATGATCCGGAGTCCGTGCTCGCCGGCGAAGACCTCCAGCCGCGGCAGGCGGGCCATGTGCCCGTCGTCCGCCAGAATCTCACAAAGGACGCCGACCGGCGCGAACCCGGCCAGACGCGCCAGGTCCACGGCCGCCTCGGTGTGACCGGCGCGGCGCAGCACGCCCCCCTCCATCGCCCGTAGCGGGAAGATGTGTCCGGGGCGGAGGAGGTCTTCGGGCCGGCTGCGGGGATCGGCGAGAGCCTTGATTGTCGTGGCGCGGTCGAAGGTGGAGATCCCGGTGGTGGTGCCCTCCCGCGAATCAACGGAGACGGTGAAGGCCGTGCCCAGCCGCGAAGTATTCACGTCCACCATCAGCGGCAGGTCCAGCTCCGCCAGGCGGTCCGCCGTCACTGGGACGCAGATCAGGCCGCGGCCGAAGCGGGTCATGAAGTTGATCGCCTCCGGCGTTACCGCCTGCGCGGCGATCACCAGGTCGCCTTCGTTCTCCCGGTCCTCGTCGTCTACGACGATGACTAGGCGACCCCGGCGGATCTCCTCAATCGCCTCCGGAATGGTGGCAAACGCGCTCATCGTTTCTCCTCACCTTCGTTGATATCGCCTGCCGTCCCCCGCTCGCCCTCCAGCAGGCGCGCCAGATACTTGGCCAGGATATCCACCTCGACGTTCACCGGGTCGCCAGGATCCCTCCGCCCCAGCGTCGTCACGGCCAGCGTGTGCGGGATCAGCGCCACGGCGCAGCGCGAATCCTGGACCGCGGCTACCGTCAGACTCACTCCGTCCAGCGCCACCGAGCCCTTCTCGGCGACGTAGCGGGCGAGCCCCGGCGGGAGGTTCACCTCCATCCACACGCCGTCGCCTTCCGGGGTCACGCGCGTCACAGTCCCCACCCCGTCTACGTGCCCCTGAACGAAATGCCCGCCGAACCGGCCGGCGGCGGACAGCGGCCGCTCCAGGTTGACCCCCGCGCCGGGATGGAGTCGGCCCAGCGTCGTCCGGCGCAGCGTCTCGGCGGCCAGATCGAAAAGCGCCACCCCATCCTCCAGCGCCACGACGGTCAGGCAGACGCCGTTGACGGCCAGGCTCTGCCCTGGCGCCAAGTCGCTGAACTCGCGGGGCACGCGCAGGTGGAGGCGAGCGCCGTCCGGCTGTGTTTCGACCGCCACGACCTCACCCATCGCCTCGACAATCCCCGTGAACATCACCGATCCTCCGTCGCCTCACGGGCAGCGGCCGCCTGTATGAGTGGCTCCGCGCTGAGATCGGCGTCGAGCAGCGACTTCGCCTCCGGCAAGTATCCCGCGATGACGACATCGTCGCCCATTTGCCGCACCGAGACTCCGGCGAGCCGCAGCAGGCCATTCGGATCCAGCGGTCCCGGCCCGTCCACTGCAGTGGGCGCGTCGGCGCCGCCGATCAATCCCGGCCCCACGATGGCGATCACCTTGTGGACGACGCCCTCGGCCAGCGCCGCGGCATTGACCGTCCCGCCGCCCTCGACGAGCACGCTGAGGACACCGCGGTGGGCCAGGGTCTCCATGAGATCGCGCAGCGAGGGACGCTCGCCCGGAAGAAGCAGCACCTCGGCGCCCGCCGCCCGCAGCGCCGCCACCCGGTCCGGCGACGCGCGCTCCGAGGCCACGATCAGCGTCGGCGCCGGTGAGTCCAGATGCAGCAGCTTCGCGGGCAGCGGGGTGCGCAGCCGGCTATCGAGCACCACGCGCAGCGGATCCCGGCCGCCGGCGAGGCGGCAGGTCAACTGCGGGTCGTCGGCCAGCACGGTGCCGATCCCCACGAGCACGGCGTCGTGCACGTTGCGCAGTTCGTGGTCGTAGAGGAGGGATTGCTCCCCGGAGATCATCGTCCGGACGTCTCGTCGGGCGCTGATCTTGCCGTCCAGGCTCATCGCCCACTTCAGGGTGACGAAAGGCCGCCCGGTGCGACGGTGCACCACGTAGGCCTCATTCAGGTGCAGCGCCTCCCGCGCGAGCACACCTTCGATGACATCGACGCCAGCGCCCCGCAGCCGCTGCACGCCGCGGCCGTCCACGTGCGGGTCGGGGTCGCGCGTCGCCACCACCACGCGGGCGACACCGGCGCGCAGGATCGCCTCCGTGCAGGGACCGGTGCGTCCCGTGGTCGGGCACGGTTCGAGCGTCACGTACAGGGTAGCCCCGCCGGCGCGCGGCCCCGCCTCCTGCAAGGCCACGACCTCCGCGTGCGGCTCGCCGGCGCGCCGGTGGAAACCGCGGCCGATCACCTGGCCGTCACGCACCACCACCGCCCCCACCACCGGGTTGGGGCTGGTCCGCCCCAGGCCGCGGCGGGCCCAGGTCAGGGCCTCCCGCATGTAGGTTTCGTCTGCCGCTCGGTCCGCCATAATGCAACGCGCCCGAATGCACATCGGCCTTCGGGCGCACAAATGCAAGGAAGACCTTCTCCCATCCGGACTGTACCGTCGGCTCCGGAATTACACCGGATCTGCAGCGCGTCCTACCGACCGCGCCGCTCGCGGGCTTTACCGCCGGTCGGGAATTGCCCCCGCGGGTCGCAGCCCGCGGAAACTCACCCTGCCCTGAAGGTCGTCGATATTAAGTTCAAGTCACATCATACCACAGAAGCACCGGGGATGATTCGCACTCTCGTCCTACTTCTCCAACCGAATACTTCCGATCCTGACCCTCCGGTGTCGCCGCCCAGGACCTGGGTGAACGCAGGAACTTTCATGGTAAGCCAGGCTTTCCCAGACCCACCCCGACTAACAGCGGACGGATCTCGCGCACAATCGTCGCGACGTCACTTGTATATGAAATGGACCCATTCGAAGTCGAAGGCGGACCCCAGGAGCCCGTGGGCCTTATCGAAGCCCAGAAGGAACTTCTGGATCACCTGCGCCACGTGCTCGACCATATGCGCCCCCTGGATGATGAGCACGGCGGCGAACGCGGCGGTTGTCAGTGTGCTGTACCGATGCCTTATCTCCATCGCACCGTCGCGGCTCCTTGGGCTCCCAGCAAGTCGTGACTGCCGCAGAGCCTATTCGGCACCCGTTCCCCTACTTCCAGGTGATGCTGCCGATCTTGACAGTCCCGCCGGTGTCGCCGCCCAGCGTCTTAGTGAACGCAGGGACTTTCATGATGAGCCAGGCCTTCCCCGCGCCACCGAGGCCAACGGTGACGGTGTAGGCCACATTGTCCAGGACCTGTACCGGCTCTTTGCTCATGCCGGGTACAAGCACGACCGTCGCTTTCCCGCTGAACGTTGCCGTCCGTCCTGTGACCTTGAGGCTCCCCTTGGTCACGGGGCCTTCCACCGTCATCACCTTCAAGCCTTTGAAGCCTCCCGTCAGCGGACCGGCCATGCTGCACACGAAGATTCCGCCCTCCGCTGTGACGGCAAAGCCGAAATCGGACGGGGAGTCAATCGTCTTGCCTCGAAGGGGGTCCCAGATCAGCCCCCCGCCGACGAGCTGCGCCGATGATCCCGCCGACGGACCTGTGCCCGCCAGCAGGAGCAGACCAGCCAAGGCCGCCACGTGCCACAACCTCATCGTTCGCCCCCTTGTCTCCGCCGGTCTAACCCCTCCCGTCTCGCCCCCAACAACTCCGCCGCCCTAGAAGCCCGCGGGCACGCTGAGGTGCGTCAGGCCAGCGACGGGATCTTGAGGCACGAACGGGCTGAAGTCGGCCCCGGGAATTGTCAGGACGACGCCCTCGGGTTCACCGGTAGACAGCCCGGCAGGCCCGATGTTGCAGGCAATCCGGAGAGTCGCCCCTTCGATCCTGCGCACCGGGCCCAGGTCCGGAAGGAGGTCCACGGAGAGCACGAGGGCGCCCGCCGCAATCCGCCCGAAGGACCCGATCAGCTTCTCATAGTTGAGAATCTTCTTAGGCCGCCACCGCCCCACACCGAGAATCGGCTTGGGGGTGCCCGGCGGAGCGTTGTCGAAGTGGAGGAAGTTGCCTCCGCCGTCCACCGTGCCCGCCTGGGCGTCGAAGAGCCCCGCGCCGGTCATCACGAGCCGGTGATCCACGCCCCCGACCGTCTTCCCCTTGTTCACGACGACGAACGAATACCACCTTTGCCCCTGAGCTGCGGCAGGCGTGGCGAGCGAATCGACAATCTTTGGCAGAGACGCGAGGGCGATCGATCCCAGCCCTGCCTTCCGCAGAAACTCCCTCCGGTCCATCTTCATCTTGGTTACCCCCCTTTGGACCACCTTCCAGACGAAAGCAGTCACGAGCCCGAACGGTGAACTCAGGAGCCTGGGCGGCCCGCGAACGAATTCCGCGAGTTCAGAATGCTGAAAGGCACGGTCCACGCAGCGGAACGAGCTTGCTACCATGCGCACCAGCAACATCACACCCCGGCGGTCGGATTCTGAAGACCAGAAGAACCCGGTTTCTGCCCAGGGCTCCAACATGCTCAACCGCCCATACGCCGGTTAATACCAGTGCACCAGCACGTTGCCCACCTGCAGGGCTGTGCTGGCGACCCAGAGTGAGACCGAACGAGAGGCGACGGAAGTGAATTAGGGCGCTTTGGGCGTACCTAAATGAGACATTCTCCAGGCTCCAGGTCACTCCTCTTTTTCGGCGGAAAGGGGGGCTGGCGGGAGGCCCTCAGATCTGCCGCAGATCGACCGGCTGCGCCCCGCTGGCGCGGATCAGTTCGCCCGGTGTGACCGGGAAAACCGCGGCGGGCGTGCCGGCAGCGGCGTAGACAACGTCGTGCTGCAGGAGATCCTGGTCGATGAAGGTCCGCAGGGCACGGCGGTGGCCCATCGGAGGGACGCCCCCGATGCCGAAGCCGGTGGTCTCCCGCACGGTGTCGGCGTCCGCCTTGACGACGCGCTGGGCGCCGCAGGCGACGGCCAGTTTGCGCTCGTCCACGCGGTTCGCGCCGGAGACCAGCGCAAGAACAGGGCGGCCGTCGGCCAGAAAGACCAAAGACTTCACGATCTGGGCGACGGTGGTGCGCAGCGCCCGGGCGGCGTCCTCCGCCGTGCGGGTGCCGGCCGGGAATTCCTGGATGTCGGCGTTCAAGCCGGCGGCGCGCAGCGCCGCGCGCACGCGATCTACTGCCACGCTGACTATGTTAGACGCGCCGGGCGCGGCGGGCTACGGTTTGTAGATCCGGGTCTTCGGCTTGAAGACGACCCAGCTGAACCAAAAGTGATTCCCGTGTACGACCGGGGTGAGCCTCTTCCCCCGTAGCGGCCCGCCGGTAGCGTCCCCGAGGATCGTCCAGATGGAGCGGGTCTCGCGGTCGGTAAAGCCGCTGCCCGCCGGCAGAAAGTTCAGGCGGCGGCCCTCCAGGATGGGGGAGAACACGCCCGTGGCCCCGATATCGCGACCGCTGGCGATGTCCGGGCTGTCGAGCGCCGAGGCCGTTCCCTTCGCGAAGAACACCACGATCGGCCGGCCGCCCACCGTGTCGTGCACGACCCGCACCTTCTCCAGCACGCTGAAGGGGTAGGCGACGTCTTCTCCGTTGATGGAAACGGCGACGACGCGCTCCATCGGAGGGAGGCGGTTGTCCTTCGGCCCCCTGTAGAGAAATGGCGAGGAGTTGATGTTGTCATAGCCCTCGTAGGGATTCCGCCCATAGGGACGGATGTGCCCCGTGTTGCGTGAGAGCACCTTCCCCTGCGGGTGAGCCTGCCTGAACGTCTCCCACGAGATCACCTGCGAAGACAGGAAGGTCAGCCGCTTCCCGGTGAGGTCGCCGACGATGGCCTCACCCGTGGCCTGCTGCCACCACGATTCCGTCTGCCGATCGTACATCACCAGGTCGCTGAAGCGGAGTTTGCCGGTCGTGCCGAAGTCGAGCCCGCGCCCCTCCAGCCGGCGGCCGAAGGTGATGGTCGTGTTGCATAGCGGGCAGAAGGTAATAGTCGCGGGGGAACCGCCGACGATATCGTTCACGATCTCATGCCAGATGAGGATCTGCAGCGGGTAGGCGCGGGCGTCGCCGTTCTGCACGAACAGCGCGACCGGTTCCTTCGGCTTCAGCCACTTGTCCGCTTCGGCCACCGTCTCGAAGCGCGGCTTGTCGATGGCGGGGATCCCGTCCTTGGGCGGCCCGCCGGAGATGATCTCGTTCAGGTTGATGGAGTGCTTCTTGAAGTTGGTCTTCCATTCCGAAGTGTCGAAGGGGACGGACTCTCCCGTGTGGGCGGCCTGCACCTGCAACCCCTCCCGGAGGAATCCCACGGCCGCACCCGTCAGGATCACGGTCAACGTGACCACCGCGAGCCGGTTCTTCACACCTGTCCTCCGCCGGGGCGACACGGCCTCTGGGTGAGTCAACGTGGGATGCTCCCGCATTCATTCCCCACAGCGGGTGTCAGGCGGGCGAATCGTCTGAGACGAGCAGCACGGAATCCGCAGCGCCGAACGGCGGGGTGTAGGCTAGGCCCAGGCGGCGGTAGGCCTCCGGAGGAATCCCGATCTCCGCGAGGTAGAGGTCGCCGGTCAGCCGGCCCAGGCCGGTCTTCGGCAGCGCCAGGGTGAGCGTCCGGTCCGCCCGGACTACCGGCCCGTGCGCGTCTCCGGTTGTCGCGTCCAGTCCCGAGGGAACGTCCAGCGCCACGACCTCCGCCGCGGCCAGATTGCAGAGGGCGATGAGTTCCGCGGCCCGGCCCGTGGCGGCGCCACGCAGGCCATACCCGATCAGCGCGTCGACGACGATGCTCGACCGACGCAGCGCAACACCAGCCTCACTCCGCGCGAGCGACTGCCCGCCCGCCGCCCGCAGGATGCCCATCTGGCTTCGCGCGGCTCCCGTGAGCGCCGCGTGGTCACGGTCCAGCACGATGCTGACGGCGATCCCGCGATTATGCAGGTGACGCGCGCAGCAGAGCCCTCCACCCCCGTTGCCGCCCGACCCCGCCAGCACCGTGACCTTGCGCGACGCCGGGCCGGCGGGCCCTCCTGCCCCGAGCAGTTCCATGACGTGCGCCGCCAGGATGCGACCGGCGTTTTCCATCATCTGCAGGATGGAAAGGTCGAATTCCTCCACCGCGATGCGGTCGATCTCGCGCATCTGGTCGGCCGTGACGGTGGGGACGACGATGCCGCTGGGTGTCCGGAAGGCCACGACGGGCTAGGCCCCGCCCAGTCGCGCCCGCGCGCGCAGGTACGCGTGTACCGTGCTGATCAGGGCGGCGTGGCTCCACGTGAGAGGGCTAACCGAGAGCGGTGTGCCGTCGTGCGGGTGGATCTGCTCGGCCAGGACGCCACTGCGCAGCGCGTGGTCGCAGGTCCACTTCAGGAGATCGAGCGCCGCCTGCAGCTCTTCCGCCCGGCGGGCGGTTTCTGCGTACCACTGCGCCAGCCAGAGGGTGCAGATGAACCAGGGATTGCCGGGGACGGCGGCGTCCAGGCTGACGCGGTAATACTGATCGCCTTCGTAGCGGGCGAGGCCGCCGACCTCGGTCTTCACCCAAAGTCGCTCCCGGATGACGGACATCGTCTTCGTGATGCGCGAGTCGTCGGGCGGGTACATGCCGAAGAGCCAGAGGCCGGCGATGGACGCGTCCACCGTCCGATCCACCGCCCACGAACCATCCGCCTGGCGGTTGATCATGCGCACAAATCGCTCGTCCTCGCGGCGCCACAGGTGCGTGTCGGCGCCCTTACGGATCTCATCTGCGGCACGGCGGTACCCGGCAGCGAGCTCACGCTCACCAAAGGCGTCAGCGAAGTGGGCGGCCGCCTGGAGCCCG
>LDXQ01000060.1 GCA_001443485.1 Candidatus Sysuimicrobiota bacterium CSP1-3 | reverse complement strand
CAGCGCCACCTGGAGGGCGGTCGTCCCGGAGGAGGTGGCCACGGCGTGGGGCAGACCCAGGTAGGCGGCGAAGGCTTCCTCAAATTCGCGCACCATGCGGTCCGCCACAAGGATGCCCGACGAGAGAACCTCCAGAATTCGCTGCCGCTCCTCTTGGCCGATAATGGGGTGGGCGATAGGCACAGTGGCGGCCGTGCGCATATTAAACCTCATCCTATACTTTCCGTCCCCCGGGGGCAACTTTCTCCGCCGCGGGGTGGGCGCGCCGCGGGCACACGAAGAAGCCGCAGCCCAGCGCTGCGGCTTCCACCGTCCGGCCGTCGCGGGTTCTCGTTACTGCACGACCACCCGCCGCCCCGCCAGCATGAGGATAAGGATGAAGAGGACCAGCGCGATAACGATCTCCGTCTGACCCTCGTCGCGCCGCAGGCGCGACATCCATTGCCGTACGACGACCTCCAACCACATGTACACGCCGCTCACCTCCCGCATTATCATCCCCACCCCCGGGGGAGGCCGGTCCGGCGGGACCTGGCGCGAACGGCCTACTGGACGACGACGCGCCGGCCGGCGAGAACCAGCCAGAGGACGAACAGGACGATCAGCCAGACGATAATCTCCTGGCCTTGTTCGTTGTTCAGGTAGCGTCCCACGAAGGCGCGAATATAGGTGTGCAGCCAGTCGGACATCATTTACCTCCTCATCCTGTTCCGCGTGGTGACGGCGCCGGTGCCGGGCGCTCGATGCGGTTCTTCAGCGCCATCAGCATACTCTCAACATTCTTACGCATCAAGGTCCGCAACAGGGCGCTGATCAGGGGGCCGGCAAACGGGATGCTGATCTCGAAGTCCACCTCCACCGAGGTGCGGGTGCCCTCCGGCGTGGCCGCGAAGCGCCACGTCCCCTCGTAGCGGGTGAAGTCCCCCTCCCGCTGGCGGAAGGAACAGCGGTAGCCGGCGTCGTCCCAGACATCCTCCTGCACCCAGCGAAGCTTTCGCCCCTGCACCAGTCCCACCCAGCGGCTCACCGTGTTGGCGTTCCAGCGCTCCAACACCTCCACGCTCTCCAGGTCGGGCATGAAGTCGGGGAAGTCCTCCACCGCCTTCGCCAGCGCATAGACCTGTTCGATCGGAGCGGCAATGATCACCGAGCCTTCGACATGCGCCACCTTCTTACTCCCTCCCCATGATCCGCCGCGCGGTGGTGATGAACCCGGTATGCGCCACCATGCGGTGGGCGGGGCGTACACTGAGGCCGTCGATATTCCAGGGACGCAGGAACGTCTCGATGGTCTCGATGCTGGCGAAGCGACCGTGCGCGCGCAGCGTCTCCACCGTCTGCTGCGCCTGGGGCACGGTGGGCACATAGGAAACCCAGACCCCGCCGGGGCGCAGCGCCTCGCCCGCGTGCGGCACGACGCGCCAGGGCTCCGGCAGGTCCAGGAAGAGTCGGTCCACCGGGCCGTCCGGGATTCCCGCATAGATGTCCTGCGCCCGCAGGATCAGGTGCTCCACTGGACCGAGCAGGCGCTCGATGTTCCGCATGGCCTGCCGGGCAAAGTCCTCCCGTACCTCGTAGGAGATGACCCGGCCGGTGGAGCCGACCGCGCGCAGCAGCGTCATCGTCAGCGCGCCCGACCCGGTTCCCGCCTCCAGCACCGTCGCGCCCGGGTAGACGTCGCCCCAGAGCAACAGCACGCCGAGGTCCTTAGGGTAGATCACCTGCGCGCCGCGGGGCATCTCCAGGACGAACTCGGCCAGGGTGGGACGCAGGACGAGCAGGCGCTCCCCGCGGGACGTCTCCACGCTGATCCCTTCCTCTTGACCGATCAGGGAATCGAGCGGGAGTTTGCCGCCGCGCAAGTCGTGGAGGCGCCCAGCCTGGAGGACGACGAGATAGCGGCGGCCCCGTCGGTCGAGGAGGAGGACGGCCTCACCCTCCACCAGCGGCCCCGACCGCGTCCTCAGGTTCTCACCCCCCGGGGCGTGACGTGCTCGCGGACCCAGTCGACGATCTGCTGCAGCGAGACGCCCGGCGTGAAGATCTCGGCGATGCCGGCGGCCCGGAGCGGCGCGATGTCCTCCTCCGGAATAATCCCGCCGGCGAAGACCACGATGTCGTCCGCGCCGCGCTCGCGCCGTAATTGGATGATCCGCGGGAAGAGGGCGTTGTGCGCGCCGGAGAGGATGGAGAGGCCGATCGCGTCCACGTCCTCCTGGATCGCGCTGTTCACGATCATCTCCGGCGTCTGGTGCAGACCGGTGTAGATCACCTCGAACCCGGCGTCCCGCAGGGCGCGGGCCACGACCTTCACGCCGCGGTCGTGCCCGTCCAGGCCCGGCTTGGCGATCAGGATGCGGATCTTCCCGTTGCCCATTAGATAATGGCCACCTCGCGGTACTCGCCGTACACGGCGCGGAAGACGTCGCAGATCTCGCCGAGCGTGACGTCCGCCTTCACCGCGTCCACGATGGCGTCCATTGTGTTGCCGCCGGACTGCGCCGTCTCCCGCAGCCGAGCCAGGGCCTCCGCCGCAGCGCGCTGCTGCCGCTCCGCCCGCACGCGGCGGGTGCGCTCGACTTGCCGCCGTTCCACGTCGGGCGAGATGCGCAGGATCTCAATCGGCTGCTCCTCCGGCTGGACGAACTCGTTGACCCCGACGATGATCTTCTCCCTGCGCTCCAACTGCTGCTGGTAGCGGTAGGACGCCTCCGCGATCTCCCGCTGCGGGAAGCCCGCCTCCACCGCCGCCACCATGCCGCCCAGGTCGTCGATGCGGCGGATGTACTCCCAGGCCTGGCGCTCGAGCTCGGTGGTCAGGGCTTCGACGAAGTAGGATCCGCCCAGCGGATCCGCCGTGCCGGCCACGCCGGTCTCATGGGCGATGATCTGCTGCGTGCGCAGGGCCACGGTCACGGCCTCTTGCGTGGGCAGGGCGTAGGTCTCGTCCATGGAGTTGGTGTGCAGCGACTGCGTGCCGCCCAGCACCGCCGCCAGGGCCTGGAGGGCCACGCGGGCGATGTTGTTCAGCGGCTGCTGCGCGGTCAGGCTCACGCCAGCGGTCTGGGTGTGGAAGCGCAGCCACCACGAGCGCGGGCTCTGCGCGCCAAACCGCCCGCGACATATCCGGGCCCACATCCGCCGGGCGGCGCGGAATTTGGCGATCTCTTCGAAGAAGTCGACATGGCAGTCGAAGAAGAAGGAGAGGCGGTGTGCGAACTCATCCACCGGCAGGCCGGCGTCGATCCCGGCCTGCACATAGGCGATCCCGTCCGCCAGGGTGAAGGCCAGTTCCTGCGCCGCGGTCGCGCCCGCTTCTCGCATGTGGTAGCCACTGATGCTGATGATGTTCCACTTGGGCAGCTCGCGGGCGCCGAAGACCAGCATGTCCTGGATGAGCTTCATGCTGGGACGCGGCGGGACGATCCACTCCTTCTGGGCGATGAACTCCTTGAGCATATCCGTCTGCGTGGTGCCGCCCACCTGGTCGCGGGGGATGCCGCGCGCATCCGCCACCGCCACGTAGAGCGCCAGGAGGACGTTGGCCGGCGCGTTGATGGTCATGGAGGTGGTGACCCGATCCAGCGGCAGGCCGTCCAGGAGGATCTCCATGTCGGCCAGGGAGTCGATGGCCACCCCCTCCCGCCCGACCTCGCCCAGCGCCCGCGGGTGATCGGAGTCGTAGCCCATCAGCGTGGGCATGTCGAAGGCCACCGAGAGACCGGTTTGACCCATCGCCAGCAGATAGTGGAAGCGCTTGTTGGCGTCCTCCGCCGTGCCGAACCCGGCGAACTGCCGCATCGTCCACAGCCGGCCGCGGTACATGTCGGGGTGGATGCCGCGGGTGAAGGGGTACTCGCCGGGATCGCCGAGGTCCCGGCGGTAGTCCAGGTCGACGTCCGCGGCGCGGTAGACCACCTTTAGGGGAACAGTGGAGAGCGTCTCCGTGGGAACTGTCGGGCGACGGGCCGGCATCACCATGTCAGTGCCGCTCCTCGGCGAGGCTGCGGTCCAGGAGTTCCGCCACGTCCAGCGGGCGGGCCGTCGACTCCGTAGCCGCGGCCGCATCCTCCAGCATGAGCATGCAGAACGGGCAGGCGGTGGCCACCACCTGCGCGCCGGTGGCCGCCACGTGAGAAGTGCGCACGTGGCTGACCCGCTGGCCCACCCGGTCCTCCAGCCAGTACAGGCCGCCCCCGGCCCCGCAGCAGAAGCTCCGCTCCCGGCACTGCGCCATCTCCACAGTCTTTGCTCCGGGGATGGCGCCGAGCACCCGCCGCGGCGCGTCGTACTCCCCGTTGTGCCGGCCCAGATAGCAGGGGTCGTGGAAGGTGATGGTGGAGGCGGCGGCGCCGCCAGGTCTGATGCGCCCCTCGTCAATCAGCCGGGCCAGGAGCTGCGTGTGGTGCCACACCTCGTACCGTCCCCCCAGCTGAGGGTACTCGTGCCTGAGCGTATTGTAACAGTGCGGGCAGAGGGTGACGATCTTCGTCACGCCGTAGGCCGTCAGCGTCTCGATGTTCTGCCGCGCCAGCGTCTGGAAGAGGTATTCGTTGCCCATCCGCCGGGCGGGGTCGCCGGTGCACGCCTCCTCATCGCCCAAGATGCCCACATCCAACCTCGCCGCCTGCAACAGGCGCACCAGCGCCTGCAGGGGCGCGTGGTTGCGCTCGTTGAGGGCGGCGGCGCAGCCCACCCAGAGCAGCCACTCGGCGCGCTCACCCGCGGGGAGGCGCTTCACTGCTACGCCGTCGGCCCAGGCGTCGCGGGCAAGCCCGGCCCCGCGGAACGGATGCCCCCGCGCCTCCAGACTCCGCAAGGCGTCCGCCATCGTCTCGGGGACGCGCGCCTCCTCCATCGCCAGGTGGCGGCGCATCTCCACGATCTTGTCGATGTGCTCGTTGGTCGCCGGGCATTCCTCCACGCAGGCGCCGCAGGTGAGGCACTGCCAGAGGAAGGCCTCGGAGAAGACCTCACCCACCAGCGCTGGCCGCGGCACGTCCCCCGCCCCGGCCAGCAGCGCCGGGCCGACCTTCGTAAGCTGCTTGCGCAGGTCGGTGTGCAGGCGCCGGGGATCGAGCTCCTTCCCGGTGGAGTTGGCCGGACAGACCTCGGTGCAGCGGCCGCACTCCATGCAGGCGAAGACGTCCAGGTTGTCCTTCCAGGTGAAGTGCTCGACGCGGGAGGCCCCCAGGCGGTCGGCGTGCTCGACGTCCAGCAGCGCCAGCGCGCCGCGCGGGCGGGCCTTGCGCAGCAAGATGTTCGGCACGAGGGTGATCAGGTGGAGGTGCTTGCCCTCGGGGATCCAGGTGAGGAAGTACAGGATGATCAGGAGGTGCGCCCACCAGCTCACCGCGGCGACCACTCCCACCGTTCCCCGCGCTGCCCCGGCGAACCAGCCGGCCACGACCCGCGAGACCTCGGCACCGGCCGCCCACCGCGGCGCGTCCAGGACGATGGCGGTCCCGCGCGACAGCAGCAGGGTCACCATGATACCGGTGATCAGCCCCAGGATCATGTAGGCGCCCACCGGATCCTGACCGGCCAGTCGCTTCGGTCGGACTGCCAGGCGCAACCACAGCGCGATCCCGATCCCGACGAGGACCAGCACGATGAAGACGTCCTGCAGGAACGCAAACCACGGCGCCGCGCCTATCACCGGTAGCGTCCAGCCCGGTACGAAGGCTTCGCCGAAGGCCTGGACGATGGTGGAGAGCAGCACCAGGAAGCCCCAGAAGATGAAGAAGTGCAGAATGCCCGAGGCCGGCCGCCGCAGGACCTTGCTGTGTGCCAGGACCTGCACCACGAGATCGCGCAGGCGCACCCCCAGCGGGGCCAGCGGCACGGGACCGCTGCCCAGCCGAATCAGGCGGTAGATGAGGAGAAGCTTGCGGACGGCGATGCCGGCGGCAACCGCGAGCAGCAGCAGGACGGCCGCGCCGCGCAGGAGGGTGATCTCCATCCGCCTAGGCGCCCTTGAGTTCCTTCACCTTGGCGATGAGGGCGGGCACGACCTCGCGGTAGTCGCCGACGATCCCCAGGTGCGCGCTGGAGAAGATCGGCGCCTCGGGATCACGGTTGATCGCCACGATGGTCCGCGATCCGGTGACCCCCGCGATGTGCTGCGTGGCCCCGGAGATCCCCACGGCGATGTACAGGGCGGGACGGATGGTCTTGCCCGTCTGGCCGATCTGCCAGTTCACCGGCACCCAGCCGGCGTCCGTCGGCGGCCGGGAGGCACCGACCGCGCCGCCCAACTGTTTGGCGAGTTCCGCCAGCAGGGCAAACCCTTCGGGCCCGCCCAGCCCCCGCCCGCCGCCGATCACGATCTGCGCGTCTTCCAGACCAAGCTCGGCCTGCTCGCGCAGGACCTCGCGCACCCGGGTCGGCAGCGCGCCGGCATCGATGGCCACGGAGACGTCTTCCACGGTTCCCGCCACCGGTGCGGGCTGTGGGACATCGAGGGCGTGGGGCTTCACAGAGAGCACGGCCGGCCGCGTCCGCACGACCAGCGTCGCCAGCGCCCGGCCCCCGTACACCTGGCGGCGCACGACAATCGCTCCGTCTTCGACACCCAGTTCCACACATTCCGTCGCCAGCGCCGCGCGCAGCCGGTACGCCAGCCGGGGGGCAAGCTCCCGCCCCACCGTGTCCGCGGCGATGAGCACGACCTCAGGCCGCGTCCGTCGGACCACGTGTTCCACCGCAACGAGCACCGCGTCGGTTTGGCCCGCGGTCAGCAGCGGATGGTCGCACCGGTAAACCCTACCCACCCCGTGCCGGTGCAGATCGGCGGCCGCCTCCGCGAGCCCCGGCCCATGCCCGAGGAGGACAGCCGCGACCTCCTGACCGACCGGGCCCTGCAGCATCCGCGCCCCCCCGATCAGCTCGAGGCTCGACCGGCTGAGCTTCCCGTCCAGCGCACCGGCGATAATGCAGATTCCGGTCATCGGCATGCCCCTCGCTACAGCAGCTTCAGGTCGCGCAGCCGCTGCGTCAGCGCGGCGACCTGTGCGGCGGCATCACCCGGGAGGAACTCGCAGCGCGCCGTCCGCTCAGGCAGCGCCACGTCGCGGACCTCGACGCCCGGCGCATCCCCGTCGAGCGATGTCCCAGACAGATCGGCCATCGGCCAGACTTGGACGGGCTTGCGCCGGGCCGTCATAATGTCCTTGACCTTGGGCAGCCGGGGTCGGTTCGTCTCGTCGCTGGTCACCGACAGTACGGCGGGCAGGCGCACCTCGAGCTGGTGGAATCCCTCGTCGGCCATCCGCCGCACCAGCAGCGCGCCGTTCCTCAGCTCGATCCGTGAGACGAAGGTGACGCAGGCCGCCGCCAGCGCCTCGGCCAGAAGGGGTCCGACCACCCGCTCTACCCAATCCGCGGATTCGCAGCCGCAGAGTACCAGGTCGAAGCGGCCGATGCGCCGGATCGCCGCCGTGAGGACGCGGGCCTTCTCCACACCCAGCAACCCCACGCCGTGGGGGTCGTCCACCGCCACCGCCTCATCCGCTCCCATCGCCAGCGCCAGCCGGATGGCGTCGCCGGCCACCCCCTGCGGTCCGAGCGTCAGCGCGGTCACCTTGCCCCCGACGCGATCCTTCAGTTGCAGCGCCACCTCCAGGGCGTTTTCGTCGTAGGTCGAGATCACCAGCGGCCGGCCCTCGCGGACCTGCCGTCGGGTCGCGGGGTCGATGGCGAAATCCCGCGCGGGGAGTTCCGGATCGACGACCTGCTTCAGACAGACGATAATCTCCACGTCGCCTCCTCCCACCCCGGGCTCACTTCAGCGACCCTTGGCTCGCTAGCGCCGGCCCAGGATGTGACGGGAAATCACCAGGCGCTGGACCTCGGACGTCCCCTCGTAGATCTCGGTGATCTTGGCGTCGCGGAAGAAGCGCTCCACCGGGTACTCCTGAATGTACCCGTAGCCGCCGAAGAGCTGCACCGCCCGGTGCGCCGCCCACATGGCAGTCTCCGAAGCGACGAGTTTGGCCATCGCCGCCTCCGCCGTGCAGCGCTCCCCGCGGTCGCGCAGCCAGGCCGCCCGGTAGGTGAGCAGGCGCGCGGCGTCGATGCGCGTGGCCATGTCGGCGACCGCCCACTGGATCGCCTGGAACTCCTTGATCGGTTGGCCGAATTGCTCCCGCAGGGAGGCATAGGCGACGCACTCCTCCAGAGCGGCCCGGGCGATTCCCAGCGCCTGCGCCGCAATGCCGATCCGCCCGCCGTCGAGGGTCGCCAGCGCAACCGGCCCACCCCGGCCGCGCGCCCCCAACAGATTCTCGGCGGGGACCCGGCAGTCCGTGAGCACGATCTCCACGGTGGAGGAGCACTTGATCCCGAGCTTCTTCTCGACCTTACCCACGGAGATGCCGGGGAAGGACTTCTCCACCAGGAAGGCGGAGATGCCCCGCGCCCCGGGCACGGGCTCGGTGCGCGCGTAGACGATGCACAGCTGCGCTTCGAGACCGTTGGTGACGAAGATCTTCTGCCCGGTGAGGACCCACTCGCCGTTGCGCCGTTCCGCCCGCGTCCGCAGCGACATGGCGTCGCTGCCCGCGGCCGGTTCGGTCAGACAATAGCACCCCAGCCACTCGCCACCGACCAGCCGCGGCAGATAGCGGCGCTTCTGCTCGGCGGTGCCGAAGCGCAGGATCGGATCGCAGACCAGGGAGTTCTGCACGGTGACGATGGCCTGCACGCCCGCCGAGGCCCGCGCCAGTTCCTCCTGCACCAGGACGTTGGCCAGGCCGTCCAGCCCCGCACCGCCGTACTCCTCCGGAACGGTCAGGCCGAGGAGGCCGAGCGCGGCGGCGCTGGCGATGATCTCTGCGGGATACCGGGGATTGTGATCCAGCTCGGCCGCGACGGGAAGGATCTCCTTCGCCGCGAACTCGCGCACCGTCGCCTGGATGAGGCGATGCTCCTCGTTGAGTTCGAAGTCCATATGGAGCCCAAACTGTCTTCGGTTCGCCGCGCGCGTTTACCTGCCCGCGGGCGCCGCGGGTCCGTCGATTCGCCGTGTGCCCTCGCCGTGGGCAGGGGATCGGTGCGCGTGGCGAGAATCACACCGACGCCGTCATGGAGAATCAGGTCGCGATCGTCGGCGTCGGCCTTACGCCCCTGCGTCCCGTCTCGCCAGACCTCTCCTTTCGGGAAATGATCTTTGAGGCGGCCACAAGGGCCTATGCGGACGCCGGGGTCACGCCGCGCGAGATCGACACCTTCGTCACCGTGGCCGAAGACTTCCACGAAGGCACCAGCATCACCGACGAATACACCCCCGACCAGTTGGGCGCGGTGCGCCGCCCTGTGCATACGGTTGCCGGGGACGGCCTGCAGGGGCTCGCCGCCGCCTACATGCTGGTCCGCTCCGGCGCCGCGGACGTGGCGGTGGTCGAGGCGCACAGCAAGGCCAGCAACATCGTGCACCACGAGGAGATCCTGGCCCTGGCCCTCGACCCGACGTACGAGCGGCCCTGGCGGGTGAACCCGCACGCGGTCGCCGCGCTGGAGATGCGCCGCTACCTGCACGAGGCGAACGCGTCGCCGGAGGTCAGCGCGCAGGTTGTCGTTAAGAACCGCGGGAACGCCCTGCGCAACCCCTTCGCCGCCTACGGCGCCTCGCTCTCCCCTGAGGAGGTCCTGCGCGACGCTCCCGTCGCCGAGCCGCTGCGCGGGCTGGAGGTCAGCGGATACGCCGACGGCGCGGTCGTGCTGGTCCTGGCGTCGATGGAGCGCGGCCGGTCACTCGCGGGGCGGCCGGTCCTGATCCGCGGCATCGGGTGGGCCTCCGACGAGCCCTCCCTCTCCGGCCGGCCCTGGGCCCAGGCGGTCTACGCGCACCTGGCCTGCGAGATGGCGTATCGCCTCGCCGCCATCCACGCGCCCGCCAACGAGATCGACTTCTTTGAAGTGGACGACACCTATGCCTACAAAGAACTGCAGCATCTCGAGGCGGCGCTCCGCCTCGAGGTCGGCGAAGGCGCGCGGCTGACCGTGTCCGGGCGGACCGCCCGCGACGGCGAACTCCCGGTGAACCCCTCCGGCGGCAGCCTGGGGATGGGATACGGCTACGACGCTTCCGCGCTAGTGCGCACGGCGATGGCGGCGCTGCAGCTGCGGGGCGAAGCCGGCGCGATGCAGGTGACCGGGGCCCGCTCCGCCGCGGTCGTCTCCTGGCGCGGCGTGCCCACCACGTCGGGCGGGGCGGTGGTCCTGAGTGCACAATAGGCGGACCATCCGTGGCTAGATCGATGCGCCGCGTGGCAGTGGTGGGCGCCGGCCTGTCCCTGTTCATGCGCCGCGCGCTGGAGACCGGCAAAGAACTCTCCTATTACGCCGCGAGCCAGGCCCTGCAATCCGCGGGGCTGCGCCGGCAGGACGTCCAGGCGGTGGTGATGGCCAGCGGGCCGGACGCCTTCGACGGCGTGCACATGAAGGGCGAGTACCTCTCCGACGGCGCCGGGGGGTGGCGCAAACCCTACCTGCGCGCCTACGTCGGCGGCGGCTCGGGGGTCTTCAGTATCATCTCCGGCTGGTCGTTGGTGGCCTCGGGGCTGTTCGACGTGGTGCTGGTGGTGGCCGAAGAGAAGATGAGTCCCACCCAGCCCCACCCGCAGGCGGCGTTCATCTCCATTTTTGACCACACCATCGAGCGGCCGCTGGGGCCCAACCTGCTCTGGATCTTCGCCCTGGAGCAGAACCGCTACATGCACGCCTACGGCATCCGCAATGAAGAGATCGCGCTGGTCTCCGTCAAGAACAAGCGCAACGCCCTGGACCACCCGGCGGCGCAGATCGCCGCGGAACTGACACCGGAACAGGTGCTGGCCAGCGAGGTGGTGGCCTGGCCGGTGCACCGCCTGATGGTCAGCCCGGTCTCCGACGGCGCGGCGGCCATCGTCCTGGCCGCGGAGGAAGTGGCGAAGCGCATCACGGCCCAGCCCGTCTGGGTCGAGGGCGTCGGCTGGGCGCTCGATACCTCCTACTGGGGCAACCGCGACCTGGCCTATCCGCGCTACGTGGAGGACGCCGCGCGCATGGCCTACAAGATGGCGGGAATTACCGAGCCGCGCCGGCAGATCCATGTGGCCGAGCCGTACGACCCGTTCGCGTACAAGGAACTGCACCATCTGGAAGGCCTGCTCCTGGCGGACCGGGGCAAGGCGCCGGAGGACCTCGCCCGCGGCCGCTTCAACCGCGACGGCGAACTGCCCTCCTGCCCGTCGGGTGGACTGCTCGGCGTCGGCAACCCCATCGCCGCCGCCGGACTGATGAAGATCTGTGAGCTCTTCTGGCAGCTACGTGGCGAGGCCGGGAAGCGGCAGGTGCACAACAACCCGAAGCGCGGCCTGGCGCAGGCCTGGGGAGACCTGATGCAGATCGGCACGGTCGTGGTGGTGGGGGTGTAGCGGTGGCCCGCGAGCGTCGCAGCGCCCGCCGTCCGGCGGCCAAGGTGTCGCGCCTGCGGAAGAAGACGGCGAAGGTCCCCCCGCAGCAGGCTCCGGGGCCCATCGAACCTGTCGTGCGGGACGGCCTGCGCGGCACGCCGCTGCGGGACGCCCACGTGCAGGGCGGGATGGTCAGCCTGGAGCGGTGGGAACCGAAACTGGAGTACCGCTGGGACACCGGGGTGGCCATCGGCCGCTTCCTGGAAGGGCTGCGCGAGGGCAAGATCTTGGGCGTGCGCTGCGACCGCTGCCACCGGACGGTCACGCCGCCGCGGGCCTTCTGCGAGTGGTGCTTCAAGCCGATGGACGCGTGGGTGGAATTGGCGGATGCGGGCACGATCAACACCTTCTCCATCTGCTTCATCACCTGGGACATGCAGCCGCTGGAGGTCCCGCAGATTCCGGCGGTGATCGAAATCGACGGGACCTCGCCGCGCGTCGGTTTCCTCCACCTGATCGGCGCTCTGCGCGCGCACACTGTCGATGGCATCCGCAAGGAGATCCGGGTGGGGCAGCGCGTACGGGCGGTGTGGAAGCCGGCCGCGGAACGCACCGGTGCGATCACAGACATCCTCCACTTCACGCCGGCGTAGGAGCGACGATGGGGCTGCGCGAGAAGATCACCGACACCTCCCGGCTGCGCGCCTGGAGCGGCGCAATCGGGGTGTCGTTCCAATACACCGCCGGCGTGGCGGGGGAGCGGTTCTTCAGCGTCCTGCGCACGCGGGGGCGCTTCGCCGTCACGCGCTGCCCGGAGTGCGGCACGACCTACCTGCCGCCGCGGATCTACTGCCCGCGGGACTTTCAAGATCTCACCAATCGGTGGGACGAGGTGGCGCCCCGCGGCACGGTGCATTCCTTCACCGTCTTGCACCGCGACCTGAACGGACGGCCGCTGGACCGACCTCGCCTCTTCGGGTTTGTGCAGATCGACGCGACCGACGGCGGGCTGCTCGCCCCACTCGACCTCGACCCCGCCACCGTCCGGATCGGGCAGAAGGTTGAGGCCGTCCTCCGCCCGCAGGGGAAGCGGCGGGGCACGATTCAGGACATCATCGCGTTCAGATGACGGGACTCTGGGTGGCCGGCGCCCTGGCGCTGGCCCTGGCAGCGGCGCTGTGGTGGGTGCGCCGGCGCTACGACGGTTTTCGTTTCTGGGCGGTGGCCCGCCTGCGGGACGTCTACCCCGACCTGGCCGTGGAGCATGAAACGCCGGCGGAGATCACCGGCAGGCTGGCCGGGGTTCCGGTCCGCCTCGACCTGGCTTCGCTCTTTCGCCAGTTGAAGGGACATCCGGGCGGTGCGGCCCTCGATCAGGTCGTGGACGCGATGCGCGCCGCCCTCCCGGCGCCGGAATCCCCGCCGTTCCACTCCGTGCGCGCCGCCGTCCTGCCGCTCATCAAGCCGGCCGCCTTTGCCGAGGTCTACCGGCGGTACCCTCCCGCCCTCCACCTGGTCACGCTGCCGTTCGCCGAAGGGTTGGTCGTGGTCTACGTCATCCTGGGGTTCCAGCAGATCATCTACGTGACGACGGGGATGCAGCAGGCCTGGCAGACGACGACCGAGGAATTGCACCGCCTGGCGCTCGAGAACCTGCGCCGTCGCACCGAGCACCTGTTGATGGAACTGGGCGGCCCGCAAGCGGCCTACGCCCACCTGGACGGATTCGAGGCGGCGCGCATCCTCATCCCCGACCTGGTGACCCCGCCGGGCGTGGCCGATCCGCTGCTCGCCATCCCCGACGAGCACATTCTCCTGGCGGGCGATGCCCGCGACGCCGCGCGCCTGGCGCAGGAGGCCGCGGCGGCCTACGCCGGGGCCCGTTCACCCCTCTCCCCCGCCATCTTCCGCCTCAGGGAGGCCTCGCTCGTCCCCGAAGTAGTTTCCTAGGGTCGAAAGGAGCCGCTTTGCCAGCGTATAACCCATATTCAGGGGGCTCGAGAACCCTATCTCGGGAGGTGCAGGATGAACGACATGTGGTCGCAGATCATCGGGTTGGGTGAGTTGATGACGAAGGCGGGACTCGACCCCAAGAATGACGGGGACGTCACGCGCATGCTCAACTGGCTGCGCAACCACAACGTTCCCTACGCACTCATCGGCCGTGGGGGCGGAGGGCGGCAGCGCGGGATCCTGGTCCTCGCCGAGGACGTGGCCGCGGCCGTGCGCGGTGGCCGGCGGCGTCGCGGAAAAGGGGCGGCGGGCGCCTAGCTCCCGTACTCGTAGAAGCCCCGGCCGGACTTCCGCCCCAGGTGTCCGGCCAGAACCATCTTCTTCAGCAGCGGTGGTGCGGCGTACCGCGCGTCCTTGAACTCCGCGTACATCGCCTCGGCGATGTAGTAGGTGGTGTCCAGACCGACAAAATCCAGCAGCGTCAGCGGGCCCATGGGGTGGTTCAGGCCCAGCGTGATGGCCTTGTCGATATCCTCCTTCGTGGCCACGCCCAACTCCAGGGCCCGCACCGCGTCCAGCATGAAGGGGATGAGCAGCAGGTTGACGATGAACCCCGGGTAGTCCTTCGTCACCACCACCGTCTTGCCCACGGACTGGGCGAAGACCTTCGCGGTCTGCAGCGTCTCCTCTGAGGTCACGAGCCCCCGCACCAGTTCCACCAGCGCCATCACCGGGACGGGGTTAAAGAAGTGCATGCCGACGACGCGCTCCGGCCGCTTGGTCGCCGCCGCCATCTCGGTGATCGACAGCGACGAGGTGTTGGAGGCGAAGATCGTGCGCGGCGGGCAGAGGCCGTCCAGTTCCCGCAGGACCGCCTGCTTCTCCGGCATCTGTTCAATCACCGCTTCGATGACGAGATCGCTGTCGGCCAGGTCGCCGAGGGCCAGCGTGCCGCGGATGGCTTCGCGCGCCTGCTGCGCCGACCCGTCGTCCAGTTTGCCGCGCTCCACCGCCCGCTGGAGTGACCCTTCGATCCGCCCCAGGCCCCGCTGCAGCAGTTCCTGGTTCACCTCGCGCACGATAACCTGATATCCTGCCCGGGCGCAGACCTCCGCGATGCCCGACCCCATCAGGCCGCACCCGACGACCCCCACCCGCTGAATCGCCATCATGTACCTCCTCGCCGCGTGCTCCCGCCCTTCACCGGCGCGCAGTCACAACTGGGGCGATCGATCCGTCCTCCGGCCGCCCCTAAATGGATTCGCGACGACCGGCTACATCTCCGTCGTTTGCCGCGGGAAAAGTTCCCCCGTCTGATAGATTGACGCTTCCGGACGGCCGGTCGACACTCTCTACTAACCCACGTCGCTCAAATCGGTCACGAGGATCGGCGGCCATGCGGCTGTCCCCCGAGCAGGCGCTCCGTCAACCGTGGCACTGGTACTGGGTGCTGGTGATCGCCAACGCCCTCGACCTGCTCTTCACGTACACGGCGGCTGAGCGGGGGATCGATGAGGCGAACGTCATCCTCCGCCCGGTTCTTCTGACGCCGTGGCCACCCCTGGTGAAACTCGCGGCGCTGGCGCTCCTGGCGGCGGGTTTGACCTCCATCATCCGGGCGCGGCGGAATCCCTCTCCCGCCCTGCGAATGGTTCGTCTTACGGCCTGGATCTATTTGAGCGTCGTCATCTTCCATCTCCTCGGGCTCTATCTGGCCTCCTGAAGCATCCGCCCGCCATGCGGGACCAAGGCG
>LDXQ01000059.1 GCA_001443485.1 Candidatus Sysuimicrobiota bacterium CSP1-3 | reverse complement strand
CCTGTACGACCGGGAGGGCGATGTCCACTACGACACCATCTCCGCCTTCATCAAGAGCCTGCGCGGCAGCGATCCCGACGCCGCGGTCTACTGGCTGGCCCGCATGCTGGCGGCCGGGGAGGATCCCCGCTTCATCGCCCGCCGGATGGTCGTGCATGCCGCCGAAGACGTCGGGATGGCCGACCCCATGGCCCTGGTGGTGGCCACGGCGGCCGCCCAGGCGGTCGAGTTCGTCGGCCTGCCGGAGGCCCGCATCCCCATGACCGAGGCGGCGATCTACATCGCCACCGCGCCGAAGAGCAACTCCGTCGTGGAGGCCATCGGATCGGCGATGGGCGACGTCGAAGCGGTGCGGGCCGAGCCGGTGCCGCGCCACCTCCGCGACAGCAGCCACTCGCTGGCAGCGGCGCGCCTGGGGCACGGCAAGGGCTACAAGTACGCCCACAACTACCCCGGCCACTTCGTCGATCAGCAGTACCTGCCGGACAACGTGCGGGATCGGGTCTACTACCAGCCATCGGAGTCCGGCTTCGAGAAGGAGATCCGCCGCCGGCTGCTGGCCTGGTGGAAGGGGATCAAGCGGTACGCCTTTCCCAAGTCCTGAGGGTATAATCAAACAGTCATGGCGCGTGTAGCCGTCGCGATGAGCGGTGGGGTCGACAGTGCGGTGGCCGCGGCGCTGCTCGTGGACCAGGGGCACGTGGTCGTCGGCCTGACCATGAACCTTTGGCCCGACTGGCTCCCCGAGCCGGACGAGGGCGTTAAGGCCTGCTGCGGCGTGGGCGCGATCGGGGACGCCCGGGCAGTGGCGCAGCGCCTCGCCATCCGGCACTACGTCCTGAACATGCGCGAGGAGTTCGAACGCGCCGTCATCGACGAGTTCTGCGACGAGTACGCGCGGGGGCGCACGCCCAATCCCTGTATCGCCTGCAACCGGGCGATCAAGTTCTCCTTACTGCTGCGCAAGGTCCGGGCGATGGGGCTGGACTACCTGGCGACCGGGCACTATGCGCGTGTGCGCCACGATGAGGCGGCGGGTCGATTCCTCCTCCTGCGGGCGCGGGACCCCGAGAAGGACCAGTCCTACGTCCTGTACGCGCTGCGCCAGGACCAGCTGCGCCACCTGCGGCTGCCGGTGGGGGAGTTCTCGAAGCCCGAGATCCGCGCGGTGGCGCGCCGGCTGGGCCTGGGGGTGGCGGACAAGCCGGACAGCCAGGAGATCTGCTTCGTCCCGCGCGGCCATTACGTGGACGTGGTGGCCCGGCGGCGCCCCGAGGCCGCCCGGCCCGGGCCGATCCTGGACCGCAGCGGACGGCAGATCGGTACGCACAGCGGGCTCGCCCGCTTTACCATAGGACAGCGCCGCGGTCTGGGAATCGCGCACGGGCGGCCGCTCTATGTCGCGGGTATCGACCTGCCGCGCAACGCGGTGATCGTCGGCGAGGAAGAGGACCTGCTCGTCGGCGAGATCACGGCGCGCGAGGTGAACTGGATCGGCGGGACGGCGCCGGATCGCCCTCTCCGGGTGACGGCGCGCGTGCGCCACGCCGGTAAAGAGACGCCGGCGACGGTTTGGATGGACCGGACGGGTGCCCTGCGCGTCCGGTTTGACGAGCCTCAGCGGGCCGCCGCGCCCGGCCAGGCGGTCACCCTCTACGACGGCGAGGTGGTGCTGGGCGGCGGCGTGATCGACGGCGCCCGGCGGAGCGAAGAGGGATTCGCCGCCCTGCGCGGGCGGCATTGACGGAGGTGCGTCATGGAGTCTGAAGAGAGGCGGGGTTCAGGGTTTGCCGCAGGCCTGGTGCTGGGCGCCATCCTGGGCGCGGGCGTGGCCGTCCTGCTGACCTCCAAGATGAACGAGGAGATGCGGGAACGGCTGCGCGAGCGGGGGACGGAGATGGGGCAGCGCGCCAGGCAGAGGGCGGAGGAGATGGCCTCGCAGGCGCGGGCGAAGGCGGAGGAGTTCCGCGGCCGCGCCCGGGAGACGGTGGAGGACCTGCGCGACAAGGCGGAGGAGATCCTGCGCCGCGGGCGCGACGACATCCTGGGCCGCGAGGAAACTTCACCCCTCGACGACTGAGCGGATCCGGGTTTCGGCGGCGGAGGGCGGTCTGACCGACCTCGACGGGGCGCTGCGCATCATCCGGCGGCTGCGAGAGGCCGGCCATCAGGCCTATCTGGTCGGCGGGTCGGTGCGCGACCTGCTCATGGGTCGTCCGCCCCATGACGTCGACATCGTCACCGCCGCGCGTCCCGAGCAGATCGCCCTACTCTTTCCCCGCACGGTGCCGGTCGGCGTACGCTTCGGGGTCGTGCTGGTCCCCACCGAGAGCGGCGTCTACGATGTCGCCACCTTTCGTCGCGAAGGTCCCTACCTGGACGGTCGCCGTCCCTCCTTCGTGGAGTACGCGACCCTGGAGGAGGACGTGCGCCGGCGCGACTTCACCGTCAACGCTCTCCTGTTCGACCCGCTGGACGGCTCCGTCGTTGACCTGGTCGGCGGCCGCGACGATCTGGCGGCGCGGCGCATCCGCACCGTGGGCGACCCGGAGACGCGGTTCGCCGAGGACCACCTGCGCATGCTGCGGGCCATCCGCCTGGCCGCCGAACTCGACTTCATCATCGACGAGCAGACCTTCCAGGCCATTCGGGCCCACGCCCCGGCGATTGCCCGGGTCAGTGCGGAGCGCATTCGCGACGAACTCCTCCGGTTGCTCGTCAGCCCGGGGCGTGTCCCGGGGTTGGAGCGGTTGCAAGAGAGCGGCCTCCTCCGCGAGATCCTGCCGGAGGTGGCGGCCATGGAGGGCGTCGAGCAGCCCCCGGAGTTCCATCCCGAAGGCGACGTCCTCACCCACACCCGGTTGGCGCTCTCGCATCTGCAGGATCCCTCGCCAATCCTCGCGCTGGCCGTGCTGCTGCACGATGTGGGCAAGCCGCCGACCTTCCGCCGGGCGGAGCGCATCCGCTTCGACGGCCACGACGAGGCGGGCGCGGCGATGGCGGAGGAGAGCTGCCGCCGGCTGCGCCTCAGCAACGATGAGACGGCATTGGTCGTGGACCTGGTCCGCGAGCACCTGCGCATCCGAGACCTGCCGCGGATGCGGCCGGCCAAGGTGAAGCGCTTCCTGGCGCGCCCCGACATCGCCGATCACCTGGAACTGCACCGCGTGGACTGCCTGGCCAGCCACGGCGACCTCTCCACCTGGGAGTGGGCGCGGCAGGCCCGCGAGCACCTCACGGAGGAGGAGCAGCGCCCGCCCCGCCTGGTCACCGGCGACGATCTGATCGCCCGCGGCTACCGCCCCGGGCCACGCTTCAAGGAAATCCTGGAGGCCGTGGTAGACGCGCAATTAGAAGGAAGGGTGCAGACGCGGGAAGAGGCCCTGGTCCTGGTGGAGCGGGAGTTCCCGCAGGGAGACGGCAAGGAAATCAGCTAGACGGGCGGAATTGGATGTTTATGACGGAACAGGAAGCACTGCGGATCTTCTTCATTGCACTCGCCGTGATGATTGCCGTCGGGGCGATCCTGCCCAGCGTTGCTCCAGGATTAGTCAACCTGCTCAACCGGACGGTGTTGAAGGAGGAGCAGCACTCCGACCGGCACTAGCCCGCGGGCGCCGCGGGTGTGCTGCGGGTTAGAGGGCCGTTAGGCGGGATTGTCCCCCTCGACGCCGGCGGGCGTGCCGACCGGCGCGCCTTCCGCCTTCCCGTCCCGGATCGTGAACTCCCGGTCCAACCGCTGCAGCCGCACGACGATCCCACCGTACTCCAGTTCAGAATAGGGCAGCGTCGCCGGCTCGAAGAACCCCTGCTTGCGCATCTCGATCGCCTTCGCCGCCACCCGGTCGCGCACGTGGTGCCAGAACGGGTCGGCGAACAGGTCCGCGGGCGTGCTCAGGATCCCGTTGTGCATGGAGAAGCCCAGCGCCGAGACCATCGGCACACAGAAGAAGGTGGAGGCGGACGTGTTGATCGGCACCGGCATCAATGGCAGGTTGTGGCTGCCGCGGGTGTCGCCGGCGACGAAGGCGCCCAGGGCAAAGGGCGGGCCGAACTCCTCGGTCGCCGGGAAGATCTTCTGCACGCGCGCAATGGCCACGGGGTCGTCCTTGCCAACGTAGCGACCGGCGATGTTGCGCAGCCGCGACGTCGCTACTGCCACCGCCTGCTCGCTGGGGTGTCGGCGGGACCAGATGGACTCGATGACGTACTGGTGCGTGTCCCGCAGCAGGGCGGCGATATCGTAGAGGCGCTCCGGGGCCGGGAGGACGATGACGCGGTCCCCCTCGGTGTGGTTCACGTCCATAATGTGGAAGGTGAACCCGTCATGCAGCGACTCCGACAGCAGCAGCCCCGGCGAGTACATCGGGTCGGCGAAGGCCAGGTAAAGAGGGAGGTTGTAGGCGCCCGGCTCAGTCTTGTCCGCCGCGAAAATGATCAGCGCCTCGTTCGGGCGCTCCTCGAATTCCATCTCCGCGGAGGCCGGCCCGAGGCCCCGCACGTTGCCGGAGAAGGCATCCTTCAGCAGGTCCTGCCCCGCGCCGTAGAGGCCCTGCGCCTTGGCCTTTTCAGTGCCCTCGCGGAAGGCCTGCCAGGCCAGTTCGTGCACCCGGGAGTCGTCTACCCCGTGGGTGTGGGTCATGCTCAGGCAGATGTCGTCGCCGGTGTGGCAGACGAAGGCATCGATGAGCAGCGACCCCTTGGCCCGCTCCACCCGTTCCCGGGCGATCGCCAGCACTTCCGGACTGGGGAGCGTGTGGCCGCCGATGCTCCCGATGTCCGCCTTGATCACACTGACCGTGATCCGCATTGGTCCGCCCGCCTCCTTTCGCGGTCTGTGCAGTGATCAGGGAGGGACTTACCTGAATTGTACCCCAGGCGCCGGGAGCATAGCCACCGCGATCCCGTGGGGTGCGGGCGCCGCGCGCGGCCGGCGCCCGCCGAGAGGGCCGCAAAGGAAATCCAGAGGAGAGGTCGAACAGACGGGGGGATGGCAGCGGAGCGACTGCGGGTCAGCCGTCTGAAGGTGGAGCGGGAAGCGGGACGCGTGCGGGTGGACGTGGAGCTGGCGCACGATGGCCGCACGACGCTGGGATCAGCCGAAGCGGCGGAGGGGGAGCGGGCGACCGTCGTCGCCGCCGCCGCGGCCACGGTCTCCGCGCTGAACCAGTTCCTCCCGGAGAGCTGGCGCCTGCGCTGCGATGTGGCGGTGACCCAGCCGATCGCGCAGCGCGAGGCGGTGATCGTGCAACTCCAACTCCGCTCCGAGGAGGTGGAAGAGCGACTCGTCGGCAGTGCCGTCACCGACCGCATCCCGGAGGAAGCGGCGGTGCGCGCCGTGCTCAACGCAGCAGAACGTCGCACCACGCCCCTCCTCGCGTGAGGGGCTGTTAGCGACCCGCTCGCCCCCCGGCGGGCGGTCGCCCACGGAGGCAACGCTTGCGCTCACCAATGCAGACGCGCGTCATCGCCCTGGTCAATCAAAAGGGCGGCTGCGGCAAGACCACCACAGCGGTCAACCTCAGCGCCTCCGTCGCCGTCTCCGGGCGGAAGACCCTCCTCATCGACCTCGACCCCCAGGCCAACGCCACCTTCAGCCTCGGCGTCGATCCGGCGGAGCTGGCCAAGACCATCTACCACGTGCTGGTGGAAGGGGAGCTCGACAACGGGCCGGCCACCCGCCTGGAAGACATCATCCGCGAGACGAAGGTCAAGAACCTGTACCTCGCCCCGTCCTCCATCGACCTGGCGGCGGCGGAACTGGAACTCGCCGCCCGCATCGGCCGGGAGAACGCCCTGCGCAAGCGATTGAGCCCGGTGGCGCCGGCCTACCAGTACGTCATCATCGACACGCCGCCCTCGCTGGGACTGCTCACGTTGAACGCGCTTGTTGCCTGCGACGGCGTGATCATCCCGATCCAGACGCACTACTATGCGCTGATCGGGATGCGCCAGTTGCTGCAGACCCTGAAGATGGTTCGGGAAGAGGTCGGCCACCAGGTGGACATCGTCGGCGTCCTGCCCACCATGTATGATTCGCGCACCAACATCAGCAACGAGATCCTCCAGGGCATCCGCGAACGCTTCGGCGACGCGGTCTTCCGATCCACCATCAACTTCAACATCAAACTGGTGGAGTCGTCGATGCAGGGCGCGCCGCTCTTCGTGACGCAGCCCGCCTCCCGCGGTGCCCAGGACTACATGAACCTGGCCAAGGAGGTCATGGCGCATGAAGAGCGGACGCGAGGAGCTGCGGCGCGGCGTTAGGGAGATCCTGGAAGGCGCCTCGCAGGATCTGGAATCGTTGATGTCCACCCCGGTGCCGCCTCCCGAGGAGCGGCGCCCGCACACCGCGGCCACGGAGGCCCGTCCGGTGCTGCGACTGGTGCGCGATCCGGCGCCCCACGTGCCGGCGGCCACGGTGCCCCCGCCCATTCCGGAGGCCGTCCTGCCGGAGATGCCGGCCGCCCTGCCGAAGAAGGGGGTCTGCCAGGCCTACTTCATCAACAAGCGCTGCTGGGAGCTCCCGGAGGCCTTCTGCAACACCGCCCTGCAGGTCTGCATGACCCGGGAGTGCCCGATCTACCACCTCTATAAGGAGGAGATGGAACGGCGCTTCGCCGCCAAGTTCGCGCACTTCTGGTAGAGGCCCCGCCTCCTCTGATCTTGCTGGTCCTGTGGCGGACAGGATGACGCCCCCTCCGTGGGTCTTTATTGACCTGCTGACCCAGTACGTCGGGCAGACGGTGGAACTGCGCGGCTGGCTCTACACCCGCCGCAGCAGCGGGGGCATCCACTTCCTGCTGGTGCGGGACGGCACCGGCGTCGTCCAGGCGGTCATCAACGCGAAAGAGGTCGATGCGGCGACCTTCGACCGCGCCGACCACCTGCCACAGGAAAGCAGCCTGATCCTCACGGGAGCGGTGCGCTCGGACAAGCGCGCCCCCGGCGGGGTGGAGGTGACCGTGCGGGCGCTCGTGGTCCTCCAGGAGGCCGACCCCTATCCCATCACACCCAAGGAGCACGGGGTCGAGTTCCTCATGGACCACCGCCACCTCTGGCTGCGCTCGCCGCGGCAGCACGCGATCATGCGCGTGCGGGCAGAGGTTATCCGCGCGGCGACCGCCTACCTGGACGCGCAGGGATTCCTGCGGGTGGACGCGCCGATCCTCACGCCGGCGTCGGTGGAGGGGACGACCACGCTCTTCGAGACCGCGTACTTCGATCTGGGAACGGCCTACCTCACCCAGTCCGGCCAGCTCTACAACGAAGCCGCGGCGATGGCCTTCGGCCGGGTCTACTGCTACGGGCCGACCTTCCGCGCCGAGAAGAGCAAGACCCGCCGGCACCTCACCGAGTTCTGGATGCTGGAGCCGGAGGTGGCGTACCTCGACCTCGACGGGTACATGGATCTGGCCGAGGGGTTCGTCAGCGCCATCGTCCAGGACGTGCTGCGGAATCGAGAGCGGGAACTGGCCCTCCTGGAGCGCGACCTGGCGCCGTTGCGCGGCGTGAAGCCACCCTTCCCGCGCATCTCTTACGACGAAGCGCTGGAGATCCTGAAACGTGCCGGCAAGCCGATGCCCTGGGGCGAGGATTTCGGCGGGGATGAAGAGACGGTGATCTCCTCGCACTTCGACCGCCCCGTCTTCGTGCACCACTATCCCGCGGCGTGCAAAGCCTTCTACATGCAACCCGATGCGACGCGTCCCGCGGTGGTGCTGGCGGCCGACCTGCTGGCACCGGAAGGGTACGGGGAGATCATCGGCGGCGGGCAGCGCATCCACGACCTGGCGCTGCTGGAGCACCGGCTGGCCGAGTACGGGTTGCCGCGGGACATCTACCGCTGGTATCTGGACCTGCGGCGCTACGGCGCAGTGCCGCACTCGGGGTTCGGCATCGGCATCGAGCGCACGGTGGCCTGGATCTGCGGGCTGGACCACATCCGCGAGGCCATTCCCTTTCCGCGGTTGATCAACCGGCTCTATCCGTAGCCGCGCCCGATCGACGTGGCGGCGCGCTTGTCAGGCTTTTCGTCGCGTGTTATAGTTTCGTAGAAGCATTGGCCCGGGGAGGCACCGGGCCGCCTGTCGCTTGATTGGAGTGGGTCACGGCCCGCTCTTTTTTTTGAGCAGGAGACGGAGATGGCACGGCAGTCCATCGTCGCACAGGTGGAGGAGATAGTGGAGCCGATCGCGCACCGGTCCGGGCTCGAGGTCGCCGACGTCGAATTGCTGGGGCAGGGGAGCCGCACCGTGCTGCGCGTCGTCGTGGAGTCGGCGGGCGAAAGCGCTCCGGACGTCACCGTGGAGGAACTGGCCCGCGTCTCCGAGGTGCTGTCGCGCCAGCTCGACCTGCGGGACCTGATCCCGCACGCCTATAGCCTGGAGGTCAGCTCGCCGGGGTTGGACCGGCCGCTGAAGAAGGACCGCGATTTCGTCCGGTTCGCCGGCCGGGAGATCGAGGTGTGGACGTTCGCGCCGATCGAGAACCAGCGCCACTTCAAGGGGCGCTTGCTCGGGCTGGAGGGCGGCATAGTCCGGCTGGCCGTCGGCACGCGCCAGGTGGGGCTGCCCCGCGATCAGGTGACGCGCGCGCGGCTGGTCATCGACGAAGCGATGTTGAAGCGGGATCTGGCCGGAGGAGGCACGGCAACGCAATGAACGCGGAACTCATTCGCGCCCTGCAGCAACTGGAAGAGGAGAAGGGCATCGGCCAGGACGTGATGTTCGAGGCCCTGGAGGCCGCGCTGCTGTCGGCCTACAAGAAGAACTTCGGCGGCGGGGCCCAGAACGTGCGGATCGAGATCGACCGCACAACCGGGGACATGCGCGTCTACCAGGTGCGCACGGTGGCGGAGCAGGTGACCGACCCGACCAACGAAATCGCCCTGGCGGAGGTGCAGCAGTACGACTCCACCGCCGCGGTCGGGGACATGGTCGAACTGGAGGTCACGCCGCGGGACTTCGGGCGGATCGCCGCCCAGACGGCGAAGCAGGTCTGGGTGCAGCGGCTGCGCGAGGCGGAGCGGGAACTGGTCTACAAGGAGTTCCGCGACCGCGAGGGCGACATCGTCACCGGCACCGTGCACCGGATCGAGCGGAAGAACGTCTACCTCGACCTGGGCCGCATCGAGGCGGTGCTGCCTCCGCCGGAGCAGATCCCCCGGGAGTCCTACCGGCAGGGGGAGCGCGTGAAGGCCTATGTCGTGGAGGTGCGGCAGGGGACGCGCGGGCCGCAGATCGTCGTCTCGCGCACGCACCCCGGTCTGCTGAAGCGGCTCTTCGAATTAGAGGTGCCGGAGATCTACGAGGGCATCGTCGAGATCAAGGCCATCGCCCGCGAAGCCGGCGCGCGCAGCAAGGTCGGCGTCTCCTCACGCGACAAGAACGTGGACGCGGTCGGCGCCTGCGTGGGGCCGAAGGGCTCCCGCGTGCAGGCCATCGTGGACGAACTGCGTGGGGAGAAGATCGACATTATCCCCTGGAACGCCGACACCTCCCTGTTCGTCGCCTCGGCGCTCAGCCCGGCGAAGGTCATGCGCGTGGACATCCACGAGGAGACAAAGACGGCGCTGGTGATCGTGCCCGACCACCAGCTCTCCCTGGCCATCGGCCGGGAGGGGCAGAACGCCCGGCTGGCCGCGAAGCTCACCGGCTGGCGCATCGACATCAAGAGCGAGACTCAGCTGAAGGAGATCGAGGCGCAGAAGATCTTCATCGACCTGCCGCCGGAAGAGACGGCCGCAGCGCCCGCGGCGGAACCAGCTGCGGCGGATCAGCCGGCGGCTGAGGCCGCGGCAGTGCCGGGCGAGGCGGGCGAGGGTGCCGCCCCTCTGGCCGCCGCGAGCGGAGCCGCGGATGAACCGGCCCCGGCCGGCGCGGCGGTCGCGGAAGAGGCGGGCGAGCCCGCGCCGGAGGCTCGGGAAGAGGCCGTCGGCTGACGGCCGCCGGAACGGGAAGCATGCCGCGAGAACGCCGGGTGCCGCAACGTATGTGCGTGGCCTGCCGCGAGATGCGGCCGAAGCGGGAAATGGTGCGCGTCGTGCGCACGCCGGCCGGCGAGGTGCGGCTCGATCCGACGGGCAAGGCCGCCGGACGGGGCGCCTACGTCGATCCGCGGGAGTCCTGCGTAGAAGTGGCGCTGCGGGAGCGCCGGCTGCAGCAGGCCCTGGACATCGACATCCCGCAGAGCATCGGGGCGGAGTTACGCGCGCGGCTGACGCGGCCGGCGACGCCGCCTCCGCCGAAAGTGATTCGCCTGCCCGCGGGCAAAGCAAGGGGATAGCGGATGCGTGTCCATGAACTGGCCAAAGACTTAGGGCTGAGCAGCAAGGAGTTGATCGACCTGCTGGCCCGCCTGAAGGTTTCGGTGAAGAGTCACTCCTCTTCGCTGGACGAGAGCACGGTCCGCCGTGCCCGCGAGCAGGTGGCCGCGCGCGGCGGCAAGGCCGCGGCCCCGGCCGCGCCCGCCGCTCCGCCGCGGGCGGACGTGAAGACACCGACGGGAGAGCGGATTATCTCTATTCGGAAGATCGCGGCGCCGCCCGTGGAACCGCCCGCAGAAGTCCCGGCCGTCCCCGCGCTGCGGGCCGCCGGGACCCCGGAGACGGCCCCCGTGGAGCAGCCCGCGGCAGGTGCGCCGGCGGCGCCGGCCCCGACTGCCCCCAAAGCCCCGCCGAAACTTGGGGAAGCCGCGCCGCCGATCCGCATCGCGCCGGTGAAGCCCCCGTCCCGCGAGGCGGCGCGGGAGGCCACCCGCGAGGCCGTGCCGCCGGAAGAGATCTCCCAGATCTTTGAACCCACGGATCGCCAGGCCCCGCCGCCGGTTTCTGCGCCGCGCCCGGCCAAGCCGCCGGAGGCGCCCAAGCGCCCCGAACGGCGCCTGCCGCCTCCGCCTCCGCCGCGGCGGTTCCACGCCGAACGGCGCACGCGGCGCGCCGAGCGCAAAGTGGAGGCGCCGGCTGAGACCACGGTGGTGCTGCCCACAGAGATCACCCTCAGCGGCCCCGTCGCCGTCGGCGACCTGGCGGCCCGCCTGGGATTGAGCGTGGGTGACGTGGTCCGGAAGCTGCTGGAGTTCGGCATCCTGGCCGGCGTCAATCAACAGTTGAGTGAGGATGTTGTGCTCCGGACGGCCGAGTCGTTCGGCGTGACCGTGCGGAAACTGGCGGCCGTCGCCAAGGAAGCGGTCAAGCGCCCGACGGCGCCAGCGGAGGAGGGGGCCGTGCCCCGCGCCCCAGTCGTCACCGTGATGGGGCACGTGGACCACGGCAAGACCAGCCTGCTGGACGCCATCCGCACCACCACGGTCGCGGCCCAGGAATTCGGCGGCATCACGCAGCACATCGGCGCCTCCACCGTGCAGGTGGACGGCCGTAAGGTCGTGTTCATCGACACGCCCGGCCACGAGGCGTTCACCGCGCTGCGGGCCCGCGGCGCGCAGGTCACGGACATCGCCGTGCTGGTCGTCGCGGCGGACGACGGCGTCATGCCGCAGACCATCGAGGCGATCAACCACGCCCGCGCCGCCGGCGTGCCCATCATCGTCGCCGTCAACAAGGTGGACCTGCCGCAGGCCAACCCCGACCGCGTGAAGCAGCAACTCTCCGACCTGGGCCTGGCGCCCGAACAATGGGGCGGCGACACCGTCACCGTGGAGGTTTCCGCGCGCCAGGGGACCGGGCTGAAGGAACTCCTCGAGCTGATCCTCCTCGTGGCCGACCTGCACGAAGTGCGAGCCAACCCGGACAAACCGGCCCGGGGGACCGTCCTGGAGGCGCGCCTGGACCGCGGCCGCGGACCCGCGGCCACCGTCCTGGTGCAGGAGGGGACGCTGCGGATCGGCGATGTGGTCGTGGCCGGCGAGACGTGGGGCCGGGTGCGGGCGCTGCTCGACGAGCGCGGTCAGCGCCTGGGCGCCGCCGGACCGGCCACACCCCTGGAGGTCCTGGGGCTGGAGTCGCTGCCCAACGCCGGCGACGTGCTGGAGGTGACGCGCGACGAGAAGCTGGCGCGGGCGGTCGCCGAGGAGCGGTTGGAGCGGCGGCGCACCGCCGAGGCGGCGGCGCGGCCCGCGGTCCTGGAAGAGCACCCGGTCGAAGAGGCGCGCGAACTCCGCCTGATTGTCAAGGCCGACGTGCACGGGTCGGTGGAGGCGCTGCAGCAGGCGCTGGGTCGCCTCGAGACGCCGGATGTCAGTCTGGTGATCCTGCACGCCGCCGTCGGACCGATGAGCGAGTCCGACGTCATGCTGGCGGCGGCGAGCCGCGCCAGCATCGTCGGCTTCAACGTCCGCCCGGAGGCGGCGGTGCGCCGGCTGGCCGAGCAGGAGAACGTGGAGATCCGCCTCTACCGGATCATCTACGAAGCCCTCGACGACCTGAGCAACGTGCTGCGTGGCCTGCGGCCGCCGAAGGAGCAGGAGGTCGTCCTGGGACAGGCCGAGGTGCGGCAGACCTTCAGCATTCCGAAGATCGGGACCATCGCCGGGTCTTACGTCACCAGCGGCCGCATCGTCCGCGGCGCCGCGGCGCGGCTGCTGCGCGAGGGCGCGGTGGTCTACCAGGGCGCGATTTCCTCGTTGCGCCGCTTTAAGGACGACGTGCGCGAGGTCACCGAGGGGTTCGAGTGCGGCATCGGCCTCGAGCGGTTCCAGGACGTCAAGGTGGGCGACATCATCGAGGCGTATGAGGTTCAGGAAGTCCCGGCATGAAGCGGCCGGCGGGGGTGGGTGGGCGGGATTAGGTGATCGTCGCGGTTCTGCGGGTTGAGCTGCGCCTGGCGGGTGCGCGCAGTTTGAAAGACAAGCGGCGCGTCGTCCAGAGTCTCCTCGACCGCGCCCGCAGGGAGTTCCGGGTGGCCGCCGCCGAGGTGGACCGGCAGGACAGCTGGCGCCGCGCCACGCTGGGATTTGCCTGCGTCAGCGCCGCCGCAGATCACGCCTCGCAGATCCTCTCGCGGGTGACCGGCCTGATCGAGCGGGAGACGCGGGTTGAACTGATCGATTACGCCATCGAGATCCTCTGACGGCCATGAGTCTGCGGCGGGAGAAACTCCAGGAACTCTTCAAAGAGGAAGCGAGCGCGATTCTGCAGCGCCGGCTGCGCGACCCGCGGATTGGGTTCGTCTCCGTAACGGAGGTGGAACTTTCCGCCGACCTGCGCCACGCCAAGATCTTCGTCAGCGTCCTGGGAGACGAGGAGGCGAAGCGGCGCACGATGGAGGCGCTGGACCGGGCGGCCGGCTTCGTCCGCAGCGAACTGGGCCCGCGGGTGACGCTCCGCTACACGCCCGAGGTCCTCTTCCGCCTGGACGAATCCATCGAGCGCGGCACGCGCGTGGTCGCCCTGCTGCGCGAGGTGACGCAGAAAGAGCCGCCCGCGCAGGCCGCTCCCGACACGGCCGCGGATGACGAGCCCACAGCACCCGAATCAGACGATGACCAGCCCTCGCGCCCGGATCGCGGCAGCGCTCCATAATAGCGCGAGGATCCTGCTGGTCAATCACGTCGAGCCGGACGGCGACACGCTCGGCTCGACGCTGGCCCTGGCCCTGGCGCTGGAATCCCTGGGCAAGATGGTCAACGTCGCCAGCGAGGGCGGTGTGCCGCCGGCTTTCGCGTTCCTCCCTGGCGTGGATCGGGTCGTCCGCGACCTGCCCGCCGGCGCCGCCTTTGATGCGGCCGTCACCATGGAGTGCAGCACCCCGGAGCGGTGCGGCCGGTTTGCCGGGGCGGTGCTGGCCGCCCCCCTGATCATCGCAATCGACCATCACGAGAGCCATATCCCCTACGGACACCTGGAGGACTGGGATCCCGCGGCGGCCGCGGCTGCGGAGCAGGTGGCCGATTTGATCCGGGAACTGGGCGTCCCGCTGTCCCCGGCGATCGCCGGCGCGCTGCTCACCGGCCTGGCCACGGACACCGGGGTCTTTCGGTTCCCCACGGTGCGGCCGCACTCGCTGCGGTTGGCGGCGGAGTTGATGGAGGCCGGCGCACCGCTGGCGGAGATCGTCGCCGCCGTGTACGAGCAGCGGCCCCTTTCGGCCAACCGTCTGCTCGGGTACGCGCTGCTCCGCACGGCCGTTGCCGCCGCCGGCGCGGTGGCCTACAGCACGCTGAGCGAGGCGGTGCAGCGCGCCGCGGGGGCGCTGCCGGATGACGGCGCCGGGATCGTGGGAGCCCTGCGCACGATGAAGGGAGTCAAGGTGGCGATCCTGTTCGAGGAAAACGGCGACGACGTCCGGGTGAGCATCCGCACGCGGGACGGCGTCCGCGCCAACGCCATCGCCGAGACGTTTGGCGGCGGCGGCCATCCCGGCGCCGCTGGCTGCACGCTGCCCGGCCCGCTCGCCGATGCCGTCCCGCAGGTCCTCGCGGCGGCGGAAACCGAACTGCGCCGGGACGACCGGGTCGCACGCTGACCATGGACGGCGTCCTGAACGTCCTGAAACCCGTGGGCATGACCTCGCACGACGTCGTGGACGTCCTGCGGCGTCTGATTGGGCAGCGGCGGATCGGGCACACTGGGACCCTCGACCCCGGCGCGGCCGGCGTCCTGGTGCTGGTCGTCGGCCGGGCCACGCGCATCGCCGAGTTCCTCACCGAATCGGACAAGGCCTACCGGGTGGAACTCACCTTCGGTATCGCGACGGACAGCGGGGATGCCTTCGGCAAGGTCACGTCCACCGCCGACGCCTCCGGCCTGAGCGAGGAGCGGGTGCGGGATGTGCTGCCGCAGTTCACCGGCGAGATCGAACAGGTTCCGCCGATGACCTCCGCCGTCAAGGTCGCCGGTGTGCGCCTCTATGAGCGGGCGCGCCGGGGTGAGGAAATCGTCGTCGCCCCACGCCGGGTGCGGATCCGCACACTGACGGTGCTGCGGTTCTGGTCGGGCGCACGCCCCCGCGCGCTCGTGGACGTGGAATGTACGAAAGGGACCTACGTGCGGGCGCTGGCGCGCGATATGGGAGTGGCGCTGGAAGTCGGCGCGCACGCGTCGTTCATGCTGCGGCGCCGCGTCGGCCGCTTCACCCTGGAGACGGGCCACACACTGGAAGAGCTGGCCGCGCTGCGGGAAGAGGGGCGCCTGGCGGGGACACTCCTGTCGATGGATGACGCCCTGGCGGACCTGCCGGCCGTCGACCTGCTGCCGGCGCAGCGCCTCTCCATTCTGGACGGCATCGCCCTGCCTCTCTTCAAGGTGCCGAACTGGCAGCACCTGCCGCGCGACGTCCCGATCCGCCTGCGCGATCAGGGCGGCCTGCTCGCTCTCGCGCGCGTCGAGGGAGGAAACCTGCGGCCCTTCAAAGTGCTGCGGGGCCGGTAGGTCCCGATGGAGATCGCTCAGGGATTGGGCGCGATTCCCCGGAGCGGGCGCCCCCTGTACCTGGCGCTCGGGATGTTCGACGGCGTCCA